>JACQGM010000140.1 GCA_016199585.1 Armatimonadota bacterium | reverse complement strand
TACCGTTGGGATCCGACGTAGGGGCCGTCGCTCTGTCTCGGCCCGCTTGTACCGCAGACCAATTCCCACATAGACCCTCACACTACCTCCGTTGTCGCCCCGTTGACTCCCACTCCCCCGCCCGCTATAATACCCCCCGGTAGATCCCGATGCCGGCCGGCCCCGAGGTGCGCCCGCCTGCTCCCGGGGCGCCGGGATCATTCCGCAATCTGCAATCTGAAATCTGCAATCCCATGCACCTCCTCGCTCCCGCCAAACTGAACCTGGCCCTCCGCGTCGGCCCCCGCCGCGCGGATGGGTTCCACGACCTGGACTCGGTGTTCCAGGCCATCGGCCTGCACGACACCGTGAGCCTGGATGACACGCCCGGCGACGGGGAGATCCGCGTCACTTGCAGCGACCCGGCGCTCCCCTGCGATGAGCGCAACACGGCCCGCCGCGCGGCGGCGCTGCTGCGGGAGCCGCGTGCGCCGGGGCGGGGCGTGCGCATCCACCTGGAGAAGCGCATCCCCGCCGAGGCGGGCCTCGGCGGCGGCAGCAGCGATGCCGCGGCGGTGCTCCTCGGGCTGAACCGGCTGTGGCGGCTCAACCTCCCCCGCGAGGCGCTGCTGCCGCTGGCGGCGGCGGTCGGCTCCGACGTGCCCTTCTTCCTATGGGGCGGGTGCGCGCGGGTGCGCGGCCGCGGCGAGCGGGTGGAGCCGCTGCCGCACCGGCCGGCGCTCTGGTTCGCCGTCGTCCGGCCGGCATTCGGCGTCTCGACGGCGCGGGCGTACGCCGATCTGGACCGAGTTCGCGAGGAGCACTGCAACCAATCGTCCTCGTGCTCGTCGTCGTCCTCGTCCTCGGGCGTCTTCGAATCCGACCGATCGAGGACGAGGACGAGGACGGAGGCCCCGGAGCCCCTCTTGGCCGCGCTCGCCAGAGGGAACGCGGCGGGCGTAGGGCGCGCGCTGCGCAGCGATCTGGAGGGTCCGGTGATCGCAGCGCACCCGGAGATCGCCCGGCTGAAACAGGAGCTGGTGGAAGCGGGGGCAGAGGGCGCGCTGATGTCGGGCAGCGGCTCGGCCGTCTTCGGCGTGTTCGGCGTTGAAGAGGAGGCGCGGGCGGCGGCCGCGGCGCTCGCAGCGCGATGGCCGTGGGCCGCCGCGGCGCCCGCGGTAGGAGGTGAGCGATGATGCCGCCGATCCCAGCGATGGTGCTGGCGGGGGGCAAGGCCGGCGATGCCCTGGCGGAGGGAGCGGGCGTGGCCTACAAGGCGCTCGTGCCCCTGCGGGGCCGGCCGATGCTCGCCTACGTGCTGGATGCCCTGGCGGAGACGCGGAGGGTCTCACGGGTTCTCCTCGTCGGGCCGGAGGAGGTGGCCGCCGTCGCGCCCGGCATAGAGCGGGTGCCGGACGCGGGCTCGTTCCTGGGCAACCTCGCCGCCGGGGTGGCCGCCTGCGGCGATGCTCCTTACTGCCTGGTGCTCACGTGCGACGTTCCGGCGGTGACCGGGCCGATCCTCGACGAGTTCGTGGCGCTCGCGACGGAGCGCGGAGTGGATCTGGCCTATCCGATTGTCGAGCTGCGCCGTTGTCAGGAGCGTTTCCCCGGCATGGGGCGCACCAGCCTGCGCATCCGGGAGGGTCTCTTCACCGGGGGCAACGCGGTTCTGATGCGCCCGGCGTTCCTGGCGCGCAACGCGGGTGTCATCGAGGCGGCCTTCGCCGTGCGCAAGCATCCCCTCCAACTGGGAGGCATGATCGGCTGGGGCGTCGTGGCGCGCATCCTGCTCGCGCGCCGGATCCCGGGAGTGCTGCCGCTGCGGCTGCTGGAGGAGCGCATCGGGCGAATCGTCGGCGGGCGCGTGGCGGGGATCATCGTGCCCCACCCGGAGATCGGCGCTGACATTGACAAACCGGAGGACCTGGCGGCGATGGCGACGTAGCTACGCCAGCTTCTTCGTGAGGTGGACGATGGTGCCGGCGCCCCGCTCGAAGGTGACGTCATCCACGAGCTGGCGCGCCAGGAAGAGGCCGAGGCCGCGCTGTGTCGGCAGCACCGGCGACACCCCCGTCGCGGCGCCGGGCGCGAAGCCGGGGCCCTGGTCCTCCACGTCCACCTGGATGGCGTGCGGCAAGTGGTGGACCCTCACGGCCACCTCACGCCCGGCGTCGAACTGGTGGGCGTGCTCGACGGCGTTGTTGAAGACCTCAGTGACGGCCAGGAGGAGATCCGCCATCGCCTCCTGGCCCATGGATGCGCCCCGGGCGACCTCACGGACGAAGGAACGCACCTGGTGACCATTGGCGAACTCGCTGCCGATACGCAACTCCTGCAAGCCACCGCTGAGTAGAGAAGCCGTCATACACACCTCGACGGGAACCGTGACGGGCGAGCCCGGCGGAGTCGCGATGCACGGTGATAGAGGCGAAGCGACACCCGTAGCGATTGTATCATGCCCGCGCGACCGCGTCAACACCTGGCGCACGGACGCACGGACGCACGGACTCCCTCCCCGCCACGAGCAGCGACATGGCCGGCACGGGCGATCCCGCGCCCCATGCGGCGGACGAGAGGGTGGCGGCGGCGCTACATCGCTTGCAGCGTCGCGGCCAGCTCGTGCCGTGCATCGCCTCGTCGGGAGTGGGTCCGGGGAGGGGCCGCCCCGCAGCCACAGCATCGAGGAACGCCGCCGTCTCGTGGTAGATGCCGCCGGAGACGAACCCGGGCTCGTCGGGCGCGGCCTCGCGGAAGAGATCCCGCTTCCCGCCGCGGTAGCCCTCCACGCGCCAGGAGTGCGCGGCATCGGCCCACACATCCACGCAGTAGCCGTCGCCGGCAAAGCGGTAGCACTCCTCCGTCCGTCCGCACGCGGGCAGGATCTCGACGGTGACGGCGACGCCGTTCGGCCCGTCCAGCCGGACCGCGCGCCAGCACCCACCGGGTCCCTCGACTGTGGCGCCCGCGCCCTGCGGGATGGTGAGGGGGCCGAGGGCGCCGCACAGGGCGTCGAGGAGGTGAATGCCGGTTCCCCAGATGAAGTCCGGCTCCACGCGGCCAGAGCGGAGCATCGCTCCGCGGGCGCAGCGAACCGGCCCCTGAGCGCGGGCCCACTCCAGGGCGAGGCGAAGCCCCGGGGTGAAGCGGCGGTTGAATGAGACCATCACGGGCGAACCGGCGGCGCGCGCCTGCGCCGCGATGGCCCGCTCCTGCCCGATGCCGGTGCCCATCGGCTTCTCGATCTCGATCGGGATCCGGCGCTCCAGGAAGGGGGCGAGCATCGGCAGGATGGCCGGGATCGGCATCACGAGCACGGCGGCATCCACGCGCTCGGCGGCGAGGAGGTCCGCAACGCGGGTGTAGGTGCGCGCGAACCCGAACTGGGCCGCCGCGCGCTCCGCCCTGGCGGGATCGAGGTCGCACACCGCCGCGAGGCGGGCGCGGCCCGGGTGCTCGGCGACGTATCGCTGGAGCGAGGGCGCGTGCTGGGTGGTGCTGTGCGAGCCGGCACCAACGAGGACGACTTGAACCATCGGACTCTCCTTCCGGATTGCGCTGTCCGCGCTGCGCGGGCGGCAGTGATACTCCTCATCCGCTCACCGCTCGAACGCTCTCGCCCCGGGCATCCCGGTGGCCCTCACTCTCCCCCCGGCCCCGGGCGAGAAGATCGGCTCCTTCCCAGCGCTGCCGCGAACACCAACTCCATCGCCGGAAATGATAGCTCGGCGCCGCCGACCAGGAAGACCACGTTCCCCGCAGCGCGCGCGTCCTCGAAACGCTCCGCGACGTGCCTGCGGACCGCATCCTCGCGCACGGACGGCAGGCCGCTCGCCAACCCGGAGATCATGGAGTACCTCGGACCCAGCAGCTTCCTTCCCTCCGCATGCCCCACGTCTCCGATGGGAGGAGGCGTGTAGGCATCCACGCCATCGATCCTGGTCTTGCGGTAGACGGGAAGGAGGTTGCGGAGCAGCCCGCAGGAGTGGTGCATGTACATTCGGCCGTGGGCGTGGCACAGATCCGCCCGCCTGTTGGTCAGCGCCACGTTGAACACATCGAACATGCGCGGGGAGATGAGGGTGGTGGACGTGTCGTCCATGCCCAGGACGAGGTCTATCTCCGGCGCCGCCCGCAGCAGGGCTTCGTGGAGCTGAATGTACTTCTCCTCCATGCTCGCGAAAAGGTCCCCCATCGTTGCGGGAGCGTCGGCGATCAGGTAGATGAGATTCACGATGTCCGAGTAGATGCGGTAGCACATGCCCAGGGGGGTCCCGGGGCCGCGGCAGAAGAGGATGCCCCTGTCCCCCATCAGGCTTCGCAGGTTTCTTGCCCGTGCGAGGGCGTCGGGCGACACCTCCACGCGCAGGGAAGCGAAGTACTCGGCGAGCTTGGCGGCGTCGTCCGCCGTCTTGACATACCGCTCCGTCACCATCCCCGGGTATCCTTCGCGGGTCTCGGTGACTTGCCGGAGATCCCCCTTGGGCGTGGAGAGCGTGGTGAGGAGCGCGCGCGTTCCCACCCGCTCCGTCCCGGTTGAGCAGGTGTCCGAGACGAGCCCTGCCGGCGATGAGACCGGCAGCAGATGGTCCCGCGCGCCGAGGTACTCGCCGACCCCCAGAATGGCGCGGGCAAGGTTGCCCGATGAGGAGCCGATGACATCCCTGAGCTCCTCGGGGATGCCTTCGGTGGGGTTCTCGTTGGGGAAGAGGTGCAGGCACACCGGAACCCATTCCGGCCTGCCGCACCGCAGCGTCTCCAGGAGGTTCTCGCGTGGGCTCATCATCGCGCAACCGTTCCTCGGGCGCGCCGGTCAACAGCCGGAGTGGCGGGGAACCCGATGGCGCCACGCTTGCGCGCGGTGCGGCTCCCGAGCTCACAGGATATACCGGCTCAGATCCTCGTTCTTCACGATGCTCGCCAGGCGATCCTCCACGTACTGGCGGGTGATCTGGACGGTGGCCGGGCGGATGTCGGGAGCGAGGAAAGAGACCTCCTCGAAGAGGTGCTCCATCACCGTGTGCAGGCGGCGCGCGCCGATGTTCTCCGTGCGCGCGTTCACCTGCACGGCGATGCTGGCGACGGCGCGCACGCCGTCGTCGGTGAACTCCACCGTGACCCCTTCGGTTTCGAGCATCGCCGTGTACTGCTTCGTCAGCGCGTTCTCCGGCTGGGTGAGGATGCGCACGAAGTCCTCCTCGGTGAGCGTCTGGAGCTCGACGCGGATCGGCAGGCGCCCCTGCAGCTCCGGGATGAGGTCCGACGGCTTCGACATGTGGAAAGCGCCGGCCGCGATGAAGAGCACGTGGTTGGTGCGCACCGGCCCGTACTTCGTGACAACCGTGGATCCCTCGATGATCGGCAGGATGTCGCGCTGCACGCCCTCACGGGAGACGTCGGGGCCGGCGCCCTTCTCGCGCCCGGCGATCTTATCCAGCTCATCCACGAAGATGATGCCGTTCTCCTCGGCGCGCTCGACGGCCTCATGCACGACTTCGTCGTTGTCTATGAGATTCTCGGCCTCCTGCTTCGCCAGGATCTCCTTCCCCTCGGCGATGGTGACGTTGCGCTTCCGGGTGCGCCGGGGCATCATGTTCCCGAGCATCCCCTGAATGTCCAGCCCCATCTCCTCCATGCCCTGCTGCGAGAAGACCTGGAGGAAGGGCGACTGCGACTCCTCCACCTCCAGATCCACGCGCTGGTCGTCCAGCTCGCCGGCCACGATGCGCTCGCGGAGGCGCCGGCGGCGCGTCTCCAGGTCCTGCGCCGGCGGCGCGGCCGCCTCCGCCGGCTGTGTGCGCCCGGTTGCCCGGCCAGTGAGAAACTGACGGGCGGCCTCCATCAGGAAATCGGAGGAGCCGCTCTCCTGGCGCGGACGCGGCTCGAGGAGGTCCACCAGCCGGTCAATGGCCAGCTCACGCGCTTGCTCCAGCACCGCGTCCATCTTCTCCTGCTGCACCATGTGATAGGCGACCTGCGCCAGGTCGCGCACCATCGAGTCGACGTCGCGGCCGACATAGCCGACCTCGGTGAACTTGGTGGCCTCCACCTTGACGAAAGGCGCGCCCGCCAGCTTCGCCAGACGCCGGGCGATCTCCGTCTTGCCGACCCCGGTGGGGCCGATCATCAGGATGTTCTTCGGGATGACCTCTTCACGCAGGGAATCGGGGAGGAGCTGACGGCGATAGCGATTGCGGAGCGCGATCGCGACCGAGCGCTTCGCCTTGTCCTGCCCGACGATGTACTTGTCCAACGCCTCCACGATCTCGCGTGGGGTGAGATTCTGCATTTACGACCCTCCAGGCAACCAGTAGCGGGGCGATAGCAACACCCCATCGTGCCGTTCCCATCGGAAGGAAAGACAATCTGATGAGTGACGAGTCGTGCGTGAAGCGAGGGAGCACTCATCACTCATCAAGTCAACTCCCTCTCGTGTTAGGCGGCATCACTCCAAAGTCTCCACCGTGATCTGGTCGTTCGTGAACACGCAGATAGCAGAGGCGATGCCGAGCGCCTCACGGGCGATCTCCTCGGCGCTGAGCGTCGTGTGCGCCAGGAGGGCGCGCGCCGCCGCCAGCGCGTAGCCGCCGCCGGAGCCGACGGCGATCACGTCCTCGTCGGGGCGGATCATGTCGCCGCCGCCGGAGATGAGGAACATCTGGCTCCGGTCGGCCACCACGAGCAGCGCCTCCAGGCGGCGGAGCACGCGGTCGGTGCGCCATTCCTTCACCAGCTCGAAGCCGGCGCGCTCCAGGTTGGCGCCGTACTGATCCAGCTTCGCCTCCAGGCGCTCCATCAGCGTCAGCGCATCCGCCGCGGCGCCCGCGTAGCCGGCGATTACCTTCCCCCCGGCCAGGCGCTGCACCTTGCGGCTGCTCCGCTTCATGATCGTGTTCTCGAAGCTCACCTGCCCGTCGCCGGCGATGGCAACCTTGCCGTCGCGGCGGATGCAGGCGATCGTGGTGTGATGAACCTTCATTGCTGCTCCCTACCCACGGGGGTGCGCCTTCCGCAGCGTCTCCTGCAGCCGCTGGCTCCCGACGTGGGTATAGATCTGCGTCGTCTGCAGGCTGCTGTGGCCGAGCAGCTCCTGGATAACGCGCAGGTCGGCGCCTCCATCCAGCATGTGGGTGGCGAAGCTGTGCCGCAGCACGTGCGGGCTCAGGTGCAGGTCGGCGGCCACCCGCGCCACGTGCTTGTCGAGGATGTTGCGCACGGAGCGCACGTTCAGGCGCGTGCCCCGCCGGTTGAGGAAGAGCGCGGGCACGGGCCGCTCCGGCCGGGCGAGGTGCGGGCGCCCGGCGGCCAGGTACTCCGCCAGCGCCTCCTGGGCGGCCCGCCCGAAGACGACGACGCGCTCCTTCCCCCCCTTGCCCAGCACGCGGATCTCGCGGGCGCGGCAGTCTACATGGCCCACGTCCATCGCCTGCAGCTCGCTGCCGCGCACTCCGGTGGCGTAGAGCAGCTCGAGGATGGCGCGGTCGCGCCGGCCGTCGGGGGTCGTCGGGTCCGGCGCCTCCAGGAGCGTCTCGATGAGGCTGCGGTCGGCCACTTTGGGCAGGCGGCTTTCGAGCCGCGGAGCGGTGAGCCCCGCGGTCGGGTCGGTGGTCACCAGATGGCGCCCGACGAGGAAGCGGAAGAGGGAGCGGATGCAGGAGAGGCGCCGGGCGGCAGTCGTCCGCTTGCACCGGGTCTGCACGTCGGCCAGGTAGTGACGCAGGAGGCGCACGTCCACGCCGGCCCACTCGCGGCAGCCGTCGTCGGTGCGCTCCAGGAAGCGCA
Organism: Armatimonadota bacterium; assembly: GCA_016199585.1. Classification (GTDB taxonomy): domain Bacteria; phylum Armatimonadota; class JAAZEB01; order JAAZEB01; family JAAZEB01; genus JACQGM01. The sequence continues at coordinate 4,151 of JACQGM010000140.1, read as the reverse complement.
GGAAGTCGGTCAGGTCCTCAGAGTAGGACTTGACGGTCATCAGCGACAGGTTGCGCTCCTCGCGGAGATAGCCGAGGAACTGCTCGACCTGGTCATCCATGCTGGGCCTTTCTCCGCAGCGCCTCCAGGCTCTCGGGCGAGAAGAACTCGCGCGGGTCGCCGGTGTAGTGCCAGTCACTGCTGATCGTCTCCGGGGCGCGCATGGCGTCGCGGGCGTCTTCGAGGTAGAGGAAGTCCTCGTCCACGCGGCGCTTGCGGAAGGCCGCCGCGATAGCCGGGAGCGACTCGCGGTCGCGCAGCTCCACCAGGCTGAGGATGGCGCCGGTGACGGCGACCTTGTCGCGCTTCTCGGCTTCCTCCACGAAGCGGCGGAGGAAGCCGGTGATCGCCGGTCGGGTGGCGGGATGAAGGAGCGCGATGGAGGCGATGCCGTCGCAGGCGACGCCGCGCATCAGGCCATCGGCCTGCTCGTCGAGGATGAAGCGGGCGAACTCGGGGATCGCCTCGGGACCCAGGTGCCCGATGAGGGTGGGTGTGTTCTCCACGATCTCATTCGGCTCCGGGTTGACTCGCAGCGCCGCCACCACGCACTTCGCCGCCGACGGGTGGCCGATCGCCCCCAGGAGGTGGAGGGCGAAGAGGGGCGCCCACTCGTCCCGGTCCCACAGGTCCTCGTCGGCTACGAGTCGGCCCAGCGCCGGAATCGCCTCCTCGCCGCGCCGCAGGATCTCATCCACCAGCCCGGGCGGCAGGTCCATGCCGATGTTGCACAATTCCTCGACCAGCTCGTTCGTGGGCAGCTTCTGCCACTCGAGGGCCGGCGCGCCTCGCATGCACCCTCTCCCTTCACACCGGACACCCTGATTCTACCCGCTGGGGAGGGCTCCCGTCAAGCGCGGACGCAGGCCGGGTCAACGGGATCACAGAGCCGGTACGACGCTGAACCGCATGAGCCACTTTAACTTCGACGCGTCGCCCCGGAGGCAGCTGGAAACGATGTCGGCCAGATCCGTGACGCGGGTGATCGGGACAACGTAATCAAACACATTGGCCATCACGCGGAGAGTCTCCCTGGTCCACTCGCCATCAATCACGAGCACGGCGAGCAGATCCGGGTTGCGCCCCTTCCAGTTGATCGCCGAGAACATCTTGTCCTTGGCATAGAGAGACGCATGCCTGGATGGGGACTTACGCACCTCGATGAATGCCTTCGGACGTGCGGCATCCGGCAGCACGAAGTCCGCCCGGAAGTCGTACACCACGCCGCTCAGAGCCGAGTACTCATCCTCGCGCTGGAACGGTACGCTGCGCTTGCGCAAAGCACTCTCGACCACTGATTCGAGCAGGACCCGCCCGACGACATCACGGATGATCCCCTCCAGCGTGGACTCCAGCCGCTTCAGTATCTCGCCCTTGTTCACGCGCTCGGGGGCAACGCGGTCAGACAGCAGGCGGGCAAGCCGCCCTGCCGCCGGCTTGGAGATGCCCGTATCTGACACCGCGCCGACAAGCCTCTTGAGGGCCGCCTTGCTGAACACGCCTCCGAGGTGTTGGAGCACCGGCAGGAAGAAGGCGTGGGAGCGGATCACGTCCGGATCAAACGTCCTGAACCCCTGCGTGGCGTCCTCAACCTGGTCGAGCAACTGCGCTCCCCTGGCGCGGACCGACTGGTAGGCACCGGCCGAAATGGCCGACTCCAGGTCGAAAGGAACAGCGCGACGGCGTCGCCATTCCTCCAGGGCCTGGGAAGGAGGCAGATCGCAGTGGATTCCGAGGCCGGCGAGCAGCATGAGGCGTGCTCCGGGAAGATTCAGGTGCTCGGCCCTTACGGCCGTGAGGCCCCCGGTCGCCTCAGCGAGGGCCAGATAGACACCCACACTCTGACGAATCTCGGCCTCCGCTATCTGGTAGAGGGTCACCGGGGAGTTGTCCATCAGCGGTGCTCCGTGGCTATCTGAGGGCGCACACGTGAAACTCGGCGAGTCCGGTCGGCGAGCCCGCGCGCTTCGCGAGAGCCCAGCGGTGGCCCCTGCCTCTGACGAACGCAACAGCCGTCGACCGAAACCCGATCTCGGACAGGATCCGCGCCAGAAACTGGGGGCTCGCCACGTGAACGCCGTAAAGGGCGGAATCCGCGACCATGATGTGGATGGGAGCGCCAGGGCGCATCACTCGGGAGCACTCACGCAGCACCCGGGTCATCTGGGCGAAGTAGGGGTAGACCAACAAGTGGTAGTCCTTCTTCCCGGCTTTCGTCTTCCTCCTCTCAGCAAGAACGGCAACGAGGGAGTCCAATTGGGGGTGCAGGACAGAGGGTACCGCGTCGCGGTGCTGCTCCTGACCATGCCGGTGGCCTGCGAGCGCGGTCGTCGTGTTGGTTACGAGCGTGGCCCGAACCTTCTCCGTGATCTCCTGCCACGAGTTGGCGATGCCCCAGAAGTAAAGGTACATTCGCGTCATCTCGGCGTAGTCGAAGTTATCCAGGTAGGGGGGAGAGGTCACGACGATGGAAACAGAGGCGTCACCCAGTGCGTGCATGCTCTCCGACGAGTCGGGGAACATGCGCGCACGAATCCCGGGATAGGCAGGCCCGACTGCGAGAAGATCGGCCCGGACCCGGGCGACCAGCTCAGCACAGGCGTCGGGGGGGAGGGCACTCGCCTTGTGGGTTGTCAGGGCCTTGTAGATGCCATCTGTCTGGGAATGGCAGCATTGCTCAAGAGCGCATGACAGGATCAGGAAGGCGAGATCGTTATCGGAGAGCCTGTGGTCATCCAGTGCTCGCCGCCCGCCAAGGAGCACGCGGAGCACTGAATCGGGGAACAGCTTCCCGAGGAAGGCAGCGGGTGCTGGAGGCAGCGTGCATGGATCGGCGGGGTGCGCGAAGCCTTCGAGCAGAGCCGCTTCGATGCGCGGCAGGTCCGCGATCCAGTGTGGCGATGGGAGCTTGGCGCGCGCGATGCGGAGGAACACGGGGTGGGGCTCGAACCCGACGGCGGTGATCCCCAGTTGGCACGCCACCACGGGAGCAGTCGCACAGCCGGCGAAAGGGTCGAGAAGAACGGACTCGGGGCCCAGCGACACAGACTGGCAGCACTGGTAGACGAACTCCGGAGAGAACCCGGCGATGAAGTTGAACCAGCGGTGGATGGGGTGCTGCTTGGCTGTGGCGTTGGTCGGGAGACTCGCCGCCGGCACCAGTTGAGATCGGCGGGCCAGCACCGCTCCGGCGCGCTGAGGGGCAGCCAGTTCCTCCGAGAACCCGATAGGCAGTGAGAGTTGAGACAATGGTCACTCCGGGTAGATCGGTCGTCTCGTTCGTGCCCTTCGCGGCCTTCGTGGTGAAAGCCCACCCCCGCCTACAACGCCGTCGTCAGCGGCAGCGGGATCTGGTCTCCCGTCTGGGCGGCGCGGTAGATCGCCAGGACGAGCTCGACGGCCCGGCGCGCCTCCGCGCCGTTGAGCGCCGGCTCGCGCTCCTCCTCGATGGCGGCGATCAGGTCCTGGATCTGCTCGGCGTGGGCCGGCACCGCGGAGTCGAGCCCGGCGCGGGCATCGGCGGCGGCGGTCTCGCCGCCCTCCTCCACTGGGCCCAGACACCCGCCGGCGGCGTCGCAGTAGACGAGTCGGTCGCCCTCCACGATGGCGTTGCCGCGCTCGCCGTGGATCTCCAGGCGCGTCGGGAGGCCCTTGAAGATGCTGGTGGTGCCCTGGAGCACGCCCATCGCCCCGTTGGCGAAGTGAACGCACGCCACGGCCACGTCCTCGGCCTCCATGTTGTGGTGGCGGGTATCCATGAAGCCGGCCACGCGGTCGGCGGGTCCCATGATCCAGGTGAGGAGGTCCACGTAGTGGATCGTCTGGTTCATCAGGGCGCCGCCGTCGTACTCCCAGGTGCCGCGCCAGGAGGCGCTGTCGTAGTAGTCCTGGCCGCGCCACCACTTGAGGAAGGCGTTGCCCAGGATCAGCCGCCCGAAGTGGCCGTTGTCCACGGCATCCTTCAGGTCGCGGTAGACGCCGTAGGAGCGGAATTGGTGCGTGGCGGCCAGCTTCACGCCCTCCTCACGGCAGGCCCGAATGAGCGCGTCAATCTTCTCCAGCTTCACGTCGATCGGCTTGGTGACCATCACGTGCTTGCCGGCGCGCGCCGC
>JACQGM010000139.1 GCA_016199585.1 Armatimonadota bacterium | reverse complement strand
TCTACGTGGAGCAGATCGCTCCCGACCGGCTGCTGGTGAGGACTGGCAGCGAGAGCGCGGGCGCACTCGCCCTCGCCGGGGCGTTCCCCGGCGGGGCGAAGGTGACCAAAGCCGGAGAAGCCGTCGCGGCCAAGGTGGAGAGAGAGAGTTCCCTGACGTTCGCTGTCACGCCGGAGACCTCCTATGAGGTGGCCGGGGTGACGGACTGGCAGCGGATCCGGCTGGAGCGCGAAGGCCCGGCCGAGGAGTCGGCGCAGCCGGCGGCGGCGCCCGCGGTGGCGGAGCCGGCGCCGGAACCCGCCATCCAGACGGCGCTGGCCCCCGACGGCACGCTGGCGGGGAAGAACAAGATCCCCAATGGCGGCTTTGAGATCAACTACAAGACGCGCCCCGACGTCGCGAGCCCGTGGGAGACCTGGTGTTCCTACCACTGGGTCAAGTGGCGCCCCCGTTATGACTGCGATGCGGAGGTGGCCCACAGCGGCCGGCACTCGCTGCGCATCCGGCAGACCAACTGGGCGAACCAGGCCACCCAGGACGGCTGGATCGAGCAGCGCGTGCCTGGCGTGGGCGCGAACAAGACCTACACCCTCTCGGCGTGGGTGAAGTCGGACCTCGCCCCGACGCGGGTGCGCCTCTGCCTCTACGGCTTCAACCCGAAGTGGGGCAGCGACTACGAGGGCGGGGTCTCGCCCGTCTTCGAGATCGGCACGGAGTGGCAGCGGATCACCTGGACCCGGACCTTCGGCCCGGAGATCACCGACGTGCGCGTGATGGTGAAGCGCGAGCACCAGGTGATGGGCGGCGACGTCTGGATTGACGACGTGCAGTTGGAAGAGGGCGCCGCGGCCACGGACTTCACTCCGGACGCCTGGACGCAGGCCGCGCGGAAGTAGGCGCCCGAGCAGCCGGCATGTCACGGGCCCGGTGCCGCGCGCCAGACCGCGTTGCGCCGGGCCCGATGGTGACAGTTCAGGGTCTGTGGGTACGGGGGTTGGCCTCGGGCGCAGACAGAGCGGTGCTTCTACGTACCCCGGGCATTCCGTAGGGGCCGCTGCTCTGTCCGGGCCCGCCTGGTGCGTCCGTACTCACACATCCTGAGTTGTTGCGCCCGACCGGGAGGATTCTCGGCGATGACGGGGAAAGCGAAAGGGGTAGGACTCAAGTGCAGAACACATTCCGCAGCATGGCGGCGCTCGCAGCCCTCTGCTGCCTGAGCCTGAGCGCGGCAATAGCCCAGGGCAACCAGCCCGGGCCGTTGCGCGTGGGCATCGCCACGGCCGACATCACGCCGGAAGCGCCGGTGGCCCAGCCGGGCTTCGCGGGGCGACAGGGGGCCTCCAGCGGAGTGGCGCGGCCGCTGCTCGCCCAGTGCGTGCTCTTCGACAACGGGCAGACGCGCCTTGCTCTCATCGCGATGGACTTGCTCAACCTCAGCTACAACCAGCTCCTCGGGCTGCGCGCCGCAGCCGAGAGGGAGGGCATCCCCCAGCAGCACCTGATGGTGAATGTCTCCCACACGCACTTCGGGGCCGCGTTCGGGGGCGATCGCAATCCCGAGTACGACGCGCTCTTCGCCGAGCGCGCCCGCGCGCTCTTCGGCCGTGCCGCGGCCGACCTGCAGCCGGCGCTCCTCGATTTCACCATCGGCTCCTGCACCATGGGGATGAACCGCCGCCAACTCAACGACCAGGGCCGCTCCGTTCGCATCAACCCGGAACCGCGGAAGCAGATTGACCCGGACGTGCCGGTGCTGCGCGTCCTCGACCCCGAGGGCCGCGCCCGCGCCGTCCTCTTCGGCTACGCCTGCCACCCCACCACCGCCGCCCTGCGGATGATGAACCTGGTGGGCACGGATTACCCCGGCTACGCCCGCGATTGGGTGGCGGCCGCCTATCCGGGGGCGGAGGCGATCTTCTTCCAGGGGTGCGGCGGCGACATCAAGACGCGCGCCATCCGGCCCGCCAACGGGCGAGCCACCGGCCAATTCCACCTGGTGCTCCTCGACGAGCGGGAGAGCAAGGCGGCCGTGGGCTACGAGCTCGGCCGCGCCGTGGTGGCCGCCACGGCCGTGACGCCCACGCCGGTGCCCGCCGACCGTCCCGCCGACCCCCGGCAGGCGCTGAACACACCCGTGCCCCTCGGCGGCATCGTCGAGACGGTGGCCCTCCCCTCCAAGGCGGACCCGGCGGTGATGGGGCGCACGCTGCACCACCAGGGCATGTGGCGGATCGGCGACGTCTTCATCTGGGGTGGTCAGGGTGAGATGCTCTCCAACATCGGCCTGCACGTCAAGGAGAAGCTGCCCGGGCTGCGCCTCTGGACCTGCGGCTACACCCACTATGGCGGCGGCTACTTCGCCGATGCCGCCTCCTACCCGGAAGGGGGCTATGAAGTGCAGAACTCAGCCTTTGGCCCGCAGGCCGAGGGCATCGTGGTAGAGAACGCCGTGCGCTACGTCAGGGAGCTTCAGGCCAATCCGGTCCATGCACGGCCGATCCCGCGAGTCTCTGGTTGAGACGGCGGCGGGAGCGCACGGGAAGGAGCGAAGCAAGATGGTTCAGCGATTGAGCATTACTGTGTGTCTGGTGGCGTGCCTGTTGGCAGCGGCAGGGGTGGCACGGGGCGAGCCGATCGCGGTGGAGACGCCGCCGTACATGTCGCGCGGACAGGTGATGGTGCCGGTCCGCCCCGTCCTGCAGTGGCTGGGCGCCAAGATGGACCAGGAGGGCGCGGCGATCCGCTGGCCGGGAGCCAAGGTTGAGTACGAGGGGCCGGTGACGGTGTTCACCGCCAGCTACGGGGAGATCGAGCTCCGCCTGCGCGACGGCGAGCGCTTCGCCCTGGTGAACGGGGCGCAGGTGCCGATTGACGCGCGGCCGAGCATGGAGAGCAGCCACGTGGAGAGCCGCGACGGCCAGCTCTATGTCCCCCTCCCCTTCCTCGCCCAGGCGCTCAAGTTCGAGGCGAAGTGGGACACGCTGGCCGGGGGCTTCGCGGCGCTGAAAGCGGGCGAGCGCGCGGCGACCATCGCCCGCTTCCCGCTGATCTGGGCGGCGGCTAACGGCCAGCTCGATGTCATCACTCAGGTGCTCGGCCGCGGCGGCGACGCGAACCAGCGCACCCCCGCCGGCATCTCCGCGCTGCACTGGGCCGCTCAGCGAGGGCAGGTGGATGCCGCGAAGCTGCTGCTGGAGCGCGGCGCCGATGTGAACGCTCGCTGCAAGCTCGGCTGGACGCCGCTGCACTGGGCCGCATCCACGGGGCGCGTTCCGGTCATCGAGCTGCTGCTGGCGCGCCGCGCGGACATCAAGACCCAGGACGACGAGGGCGAGACGCCGCTGCACTGGGCCGCGAAGCAGAGCCAGACGGAAGCCGCGAAGCTGCTGCTGGACCGCGGCGCGGACATCAAGGCGCGCTCGAAGGCAGGATGGACGCCGCTCCACTCTGCCGCCGCCAATGCCGCAAGGCGGCGCGGCGGCGGCGCGGCCAGCACCGACGCCGTTCTCCTGCTGCTGGACCGGGGCGCCGAAGTGAACGCGCGCGACAGTGATAGCAAGACGCCGCTGCACTGGGCCGCCAACCAGGGGCAGACCGATGTCGCGAAGCTCTTGCTGGAGCGCGGCGCCGATACCAAGCTGCGGTGCAGCCTCAACTGGACGCCGCTGCAGTGGGCGGTGGGCACCGGACGCACGGAGATCGTGAAGCTGTTCCAGGAATGGGGGACCGCGAGGTAGTCTTGCAACGATGGTTCACCTCGGGATCCCTCCCGGCGACCGAGGTCGCGGGCAAAGAGGGCGCGAAGTCGGCCTTCGCCGACTCAGAGTCGAACACCAAGGCACCAAGACACAAAGACACAAAGGGAAGGCAGGATGGATTGTGCTGAAATGGCATAGCGCTTCGTGTCTTCGTGTCTTCGAGTCTTCGTGCTGAGCCTTTTCGTACGCGCTTTCAGCCTTCCAGTCCGCGCGGAAAGAGGGCACGAGGTCGGCCTGCGCCAACTCAGCCTTCCAGTCCGCGCAGGCGGACTTCGCGCCCTGGCTGCCCGCGGTTTCAACCGCCGGGCACACGCACCGAGCGAACCATCGCTGCAAGGGCGGGGAGCCCCGAAGATCCCGCGCCTCCCGTGAAACGACGGCGAGCGTGGATGACAAGGAGTGAAGAGAGATGAGTCACCGAGCGGTCAGGATTCCAGTCTCGATGGCGTGCCTGACGGGAGGAATGATGGTGGGAGAGAGCGCACCGAGCGAGCCGATTGCGGTGGAGACGCCGCCGTACATGTCGCGCGGGCAGGTGATGGTGCCCGTGCGCCCCGTCCTGGAGTGGCTGGGCGCCAAGATGGATCAGGAGGGCGCGGCCATCCGCTGGCCGGGAGCCAAGGTCGAGTACGAGGGGCCGGTGACGGCGTTCACCGCCAGTTGCGGGGAGATCGAGCTCCGCCTGCGCGAGGGGGAGCGCTTCGCCCTGGTGAACGGGGCGCAGGTGCCGATTGACGGGCGGCCGAGCATGGAGAGCAGCCACGTGGAGAGCCGCGATGGCCACCTCTACGTCCCCCTCGCGTTCATCAGCGAGACGCTCAAGTTCGAGGCGAAGTGGGACACGGTGGCGGGGGGCTTCGGCACGCTGAAGGCGAACGAGCGCGAGGCGACCATCGCCCGATTCCCGCTCGTCTGGGCGGCGGCCAACGGGCGCCTCGAGACGATCACCCGGGTGCTGGACGGCGGGGGGGACGTCAACGTCCGCACTCCGGCCGGCGTCTCGGCGCTGCACTGGGCCGCCAAGGGGGGCCAGGTGGATGCCGCGAAGCTGCTGCTGGAGCGCGGCGCCGACGCGAACGCCCGCTGCAAGCTCGGCTGGATACCCCTGCACTGGGCCGCCTCCGCCGGCTGCAGCCCGATCGTGAAGCTGCTGGCCGAATGCGGCGCCGACGTGAAGGCGCAGGACGAGGAAGGCGAGGCGCCGCTGCACTGGGCCGCCAAGCGCGGCCAGGCGGAAGCCGCCGCACTGCTCCTGGAGCGCGGCGCCGATGTCTCCGCCCGCTCCAAGGCGGGGTGGACGCCGCTCCACTCCGCAGCCGCCCGCAGCGACAAGGCAGAAGGGGCGGCCGAAACCATCCAGCTCTTGCTCGCCAAGGGGGCGGATGTGAACGCGCGCGACGGCGACAACAAGACGCCGCTGCACTGGGCCGCCAACCAGGGGCAGACGGAGGTCGCGAAGCTCTTGCTGGAGCGCGGCGCCGACACCAAGCTGCGGTGCAGCCTCGGCTGGACGCCGCTGCAGTGGGCGGTGGGCACCGGACGCACCGAGACCGTCCAGTTGCTCGAAGAGCGAGCGGAGTAAGGAGTTCCGGCCCACCGTCCCCTCGCTGCCGCCCCGCGGCCGGCGGGGGGTGCCCGCGCGGGCCGGACGGCGATGCCTGTGCCGACGGCGGCGGGGGGGCGGTTCGCGCCGCTTCACCCGCTGCCGCCGGGCGTCCGCGCGCCTTCGGGCCGCACGGCATCGCCCGAGCGATGGGAAGGATCGGACTCGGATGCACCATCAACTGACCGCCCCCTCGGCAGCGGCAGCGGCTCTGCGCCTCACTGCGACCGCCGGCCAGGGGGACCAGCCCGGGCCGCTGCGCGTCGGCATCGCCACGGCCGACATCACGCCGGAAGCCCCGGTGTGGCTGCGCGGCTTCGCCGGCCGCGACAACGTGAAGCCCTCCGAGGGCATCGCACAGCGGCTGCTGGCCCAGTGCGCGCTCTTCGATAACGGTGAGACGCGGGTGGCGCTCGTCACCTTCGATCTGTGCGGGATCAGCTACGACCAACTCCTGCGGCTGCGCGCGGCGGCGCAGGCCGCCGGAATCCCCCAGCAGCACCTGATGGTCAACGTCTCGCACACCCACTTCGGCCCTCGCCTCGGGGACGGCGGCCACGCTCAACAGAATGGCGAGTACGAAGCCCTCCTCGCCGAGCGCGCTCAGGCCCTCTTCGCCGCCGCCGCCGCCAACCTTCAGCCGGCCCTCCTCGATTTCACCGTCGGCTCCTGCACCATGGGATGCAGCCGCCGGCGGCTGGACGAAGAGGGCAAGGCGAACTGGGGACCGGAGCCCCGCAAGCCGATTGACCTGGACGTTCCCGTTCTCCGCGTGCTCGATGGCGAGCGCCAGGTTCGCGCCCTCCTCTTCGGCTACTCCTGCCACCCGACGACCACCGGCGGGCGCCTGATGTTCCTGGTCGGCTCGGACTACCCCGGCTTTGCGCGGGAGTGGGTGGCGGCCGCCTATCCGGGGGCGGAGCCGATCTTCGTGCAGGGGTGCGGCGGCGACATCAAGCCGCGCGCCGTTCGGCCGGGCGGCCAGCGCGGCGCCGTCTTCAGCCACATGCTGCTCGACGAGCGAGAGAGCAAAGCCGCCGTGGGCTACGAGCTCGGCCGCGCCGTGGTGGCCGCCACGGCGGTGCCGCCTCCGCCGGTGCCCGCCGGCCGTCCCGCCGAACCCGAGGAGGCGCTGAAGACCCCCGTGCCCCTGGGCGGCATCGCGGAGATCGTCTCCCTGCCCTCCAAGGCCGACCCGGCGGTGATGGGCCACTACCCCTGGCACATGGGCGCCCTGCGCATCGGGGATCTCTACATCTTCGGCAGCCAGGGCGAGGTGCTCTCCGCCATCGGGATGCGCGTCAAGGCGGAGATGCCCGATCTGCGCGTCTGGGCGAATGGCTACACCCATTGGGGCGGCGGCTACTTCGCCCCGGCGGCCGCCTTCCCCGAGGGTGGCTACGAGGTGAACAACATGGGCTTCGCTCCGCAGGCGGAGGACATCCTGGTCGGCAGCGCCCGCCGACTCATCGAGGAGTTGCAGAGCACGCCGATCCATGCGGCGCCGATCCCGCGCTGCCATCCGTGAGGGGCACTGGGGGCGCCGCCCCCGCGCGGCACCCCCGCCACCTGCCGGCAGCACCCGGGAGGGCAGCCGAGAGGAGACACCGGAATGAGAGGAAGCTTGCTGGTTCTGCTGATGGGAACCGTCTGGTCCGCCGGAGGCAGTCCGGGTCAGGCCGCCGAGAGGGCGCCCGCGCCCAACCTGGTGCCGAACGGCGGCTTCGAGGCCGACACGGCGAAGCCCGGTTTCCCCGACGCCTGGACGTTCAACATCCGCGCCGAGGACACGCTGCTCAGGGCGGAGCTCTCCGCGGACGCGCACTCCGGCCGGCGCAGCTTCTGCGTCACCAAGGGACCGGGAAGGCGCGCCATGCCTCAGCCATCCCCCGTGCTCGTCTCCACGCCCCTGGAGCTCAAGCCGCGCGTGACCTACGCGATCACCTTTTGGGCGAAGATGGAGAGTGCCTTCCCCCTCGACACCTTCGCGTTTCGCGTGAAGACGAACACCCCCGGATTCCGGGGCCAGCGGCCCTTCCACTTCGATGTGGGCCGGGAGTGGCAGCAGTACACGATTGACTTCCTCACCGAAGCGGACACGACCACCGGAACGGCGGAGTTCTTCGATCTGGGCGACCTCGCGGATCGCCTCTTCATTGACGACGTGGCGATCCGCGAGACGGGCGCGAAGGCCGATCCCAACCTCCCCCTCTGCTACCATCCCTGGCTGCCGCCCCCGAAAACAATCTACCGGGCGGACCTCGACAACTTCGACTTCCCCCGGGATCGCCCGCGCGTCGAGCGCACCGCGGCGGAGATCGCCGAGATGAAGCAGGGAATGGCGGGCCGCGACATCGGCGAGCACCCCTGGGTCCGGGAGGCCGGCCCGTGGCTGGAGCGGCCGCTCCACTTCTTCGAGCAGGGCTCGAGCTACGCTCCCACGGGCACCACCTGCCCGGTCCACGGAACCGGTTTGACAGCCGTGGTGGAAGCGGATGGCACGTACGGGATGCGCTGCCCGCAGTGCAACAAGCTCTATACCACCGAGGCTCACCAGAGCACCGCGCGGGAGCAGATCACGAAGCAGCACGCCAGCGGGGCTCGCACGCTGGCGCGCGCCTACGCCCTCTCCGGGGATGAGCGCTACGCCCGCCGGTCGGCGGAGATCCTCCTCGGGTTCGCCCAGCGCTACCGGAAGTGGGGCGGCGGCACCCGGGCCACGATGTACGTGCTCCACGAGTGCCACAGCTTCCTGGTGCAGTGCGCCACGGCCTACGACTACATCTACAACTCGCCGGCGCTCTCGGCGGCGGACCATCGCCAGATCGAGGAGGAGTTCCTCCGCCCCGCCGCTCAGTTCTACTCCACCTTCGCCGACGGCAATGGCCGGATGAACAACCGCGGCGCCATCTACAACCACGCCGCGCTCACCATCGGCGCCGCCATCAGCGCGAAGGAGTTCGTGGACCACGCCCTCAACAGCCCCTACTCCGGGTTCCATCCGATGGTGGCCGCGCTCTTTGATGGGGATGGCCTCACCCCCGAGGGCTTCGGCTACCAGACCTACACGATGACCGGCCTCATCCCGATCGCGGAGACCGCCTACCGGCTCGGAGTCAACCCCTACCGCGACCCGGCCTACCGCCGCCTCTGGGAGGCGACTTACCAGGTGCTGCTCCCCGGTGAAGAGGCGCTGCGGGGCGACTACGAAGTCGCCTGCCGCCGCTTCGCCGAGGTCGGCAACCCGATGGAATACCCCTTCGGGGCCGACAAGGTGGAGAGAGCCACGCGCCGCTCCTCGGTCAACTTCAGGCAACGGGGCTACGCCATCCTCCGCTCTGGCGCGGACATCGACCACACCTCCCTTTCGATGACCTACGGCAACGAGGCGATGTGGTACGGGCACGAGCTGAACCGGGCGTTCTCGCTCGTGCTGTACGCCAACGGGCGGCTGTTGACCCCGAGAGGGCGCGCACCCAGCTACGGCCATGCCCTCGGCGGCTGGTCGGAGACGGCGCTGGGGAACAGCGCCCTCACCGTGGACGACATGGACCACCAGGTTGGCGAGGATGCCTGGAGCACGCTCGTCGCCTATGACGCCGCGCCCCGCGTGAAGCTCGTGCGCGGCACCAACGACCGGGTCTACCGCGGCGTCACGCTCGACCGGACGCTCTTCCTGGCGGATGGCTACGTCGTGGACCTGATGGCGGCGCGCGCCCAGAGCGGCGAGCACCGCTTCGACCTGATCTACCGCCTCTTCGGGAAGCTCGACTGCGGCCTTCCCCTCCAGGCCCGGAAGGGCGCTCTCGGCGCCGGCTACGGCTACGAGTACCTGACCGACGTGCGGAGCGCCCGCACCGGCGAGGGCTGGACGGCGGACTGGCGCCAGCCCGGGGCGAGCGCGCTGCGCCTCTCGGTGGTGGGAGCGCCCGGCACCGAAGTGAACGCCTGCACCGCGCCGGTGAATGCCGACGCCGGTCCGGACGCCGACGCGGACCAGAAGCAGACGGCGGATGCCATCCTGGCGCGCCGCCGGGGCCGGGACACCGTCTTCGCCGCCGTCTGGGAGCCGTACCGCGGCCAGCCGATGGTTACGAAGGCAGCGGCTCTGCCCGTGGAAGGCGGGGATGCTCAGGGCGCGGGCGTGGAGGTCGTACAGGAGGGCCGGCCCGGCTCGGCCTGCTTCCTCGCCAGCTACGCGCCCGGCAAGCGGCGCTTCGGCGACATCGAGCTGGACGGGAAGGTGGCGGCCGGCCGCTGGCGCAGCGCGCAGGCGGAGCCGGAGTACCTGCACCTGGCGCAGGGCGTGCTGCTGCGGCGCGGCGCCCGCTCCCTGGAGGCGACCGCCCCGGCCACGCTCTACGTGGAGCGGATCGCCCCCGACCGCGTGCTGGTGAAGACCGGCAGCGGCAGCGCCGGGCGCCTGACACTCAGCCGGTCGCCCTTTGGCACGGGGCTGCCCGGCCCGGGCACGAGGCTGCCCGTCCCGGTGAGAGTGGAGCGCGACGGCCAGGCGGTTGAGCACAACGAGCGGGGAGGGGGGATCACTTTCGAGGTCGCTGCAGATGCGTCCTACCGGATCTCAGGAGTGACGGACTGGCAGAGCGTCCGCCTGGCGAGCGAAGGCGCGGCTCCCCTGGAGTCGGCGCCCGGCGAGGCGCTGGACCTGACGGTGCGGCCGGAGCCGGGGACCGAAGGCCCCCTGGCCTCCGACGGCACGCTGACCGGGAAGAACAAGATCGCCAACGCGGGCTTCGAGGTGAACCCGAAGACGCACGGCGACATCGCCACCCCCTGGGAGCGGCGGAACTCCTACTACGCGGCGCGGTTCGGCACCCCCCACACCTACGATAGCGAGACGGCCCACAGCGGCGGCTGCTCCCTGAAGATCCCGGGAGTGCAGTACTACCAGGCCACCCTGCGCGGCCTGGCCGAGCAGCGGTTGGCCGGACCCGTCGCCGGGAAGACCTACACGTTCTCGGCCTGGGTGAAGGCAAGCCTGGCGCCAACGCGGGCGCGGTTGGTCCTCTACGGCTGGAACCCGAAGTGGGGCCGCGATTTCGAGGGAGGCGTCTCCCCGGAGTTCACCATCGGCACCGAATGGCAGCGGATCACCTGGACGCGCGCCTTCGGCCCGGAGATCACCGAGGGCTACGCGATGGTCATGCGCCCGTACCAGACCATGGGCGGCGCCATCTGGGTGGACGACGTGCAGGTGGAAGAAGGCGCCCGGGCCACAGACTTCGCGCCGGACGCCTGGACCGAGCGCGCGCAGAAGAAGCCGGCGGCGACGGCTCGGCGGTAGCCCCCCTGGGTCAGGGCCTGCGGGTGCGAGGGCGCGGCACGCCGAGGCGTGCCGCGCCCTCGCGCGCCCGGGCCGCTCGATACGCCGCGGCTGCCGATGAGGAGGAGGGATGATGATCATCGATTCGCACGTCCACCTGAGGCACGGAGACGCCACCTGCACGGAGTACTCTCCTGAGACGATCGTCGAAGTGATGGACGCCGTGGGCATCCAGCGCTCCGTCGTCTTCGCCATCTGCTGCACGTCGAAGGACGCGATGGAGCGGGCGTCGGACGCCGTCGCGAAGTTCCCCGACCGCTTGATCCCCTACGCCTACGCCCTCCCGAACTACGAGCGTCCGGTGCTCGACGAGCTGCGCGAGGCGATTGGACAGCGCGGCTTCAAGGGGATCAAGATCCACATCGGCGAGTGTCGGCTTCCCCCCTGGATCATCGAGCCGGTGATGCGCCTGGCGGGGAGCTACGGCGTGCCCTGCCTGATCGACTTCGCCGGAGACGCGCGCTCCGCCGAGCGCCTCGCTCGCCTCTTCCCCGAGACGAAGCTGATCATCGCCCACTTCGGGCGCTACCGGGGCACCGACGTTCCCCTGATCGACACGTTCATCGGCCTGGCGGAGAAGTACCCCAACGTCTGGTTCGACACCTCCGGCGTGCCGGTCTCCTGGAAGATCGAGGACGCGGTGCGCCGCATCGGCGCGAGCCGCATCCTCTTCGGCACCGACGGTCCCCACCCGACGCCGACCCTGGAGAACATGGCCCGCCTGGCGATCGAGCACATCCGCATGCTCTCGATCACAGAGGAGGAGAAAGCCTGGATCCTGGGCGGCTCCGCCGCGGCGCTCCTCGGTCTGTGAGTTCCGGACCGGGACCGGCGGGCGCGGCGCAGGAAAGGACCCGCGAGGGAACAAGGCGCTCGTAGTAGCTGGCTTCAGCCGGCTGTGAGCCCTGGGCAAGACGCTCGTAGTAGCTGGCTTCAGCCGGCTGTGAGCCCTGGGCACGACGCTCGTAGTAGCTGGCTTCAGCCGGCTAAGGCCAGCTACTGCGAACGGAACCCGTAGGGCGCGGGTTCTGCCCCGCGCCGGGAGACACCTCAGCGGGAGTTCCCTTCCTTGCCCCCACGCGAGCGCGCGCGCACCCGCAGCGCGATGAGGAGCACCGGCAGCCAGAGCACCGAGTAGACCACCAGGTAGATGAGCGTGCTCAACAGCCCCTGAACCACCGCGCGCAGACCGCTGAGGGCGCTGTTCACGTCGTTGCGCCAGATCCACTTCGTCTCCGGGATCGCCGCCACCACCGGCTCGCGAACGAGGGAGACAGTGATCGTCGCCATCGCCACCTGGAACTGCAGGAAGCGCAGCCTCCCCTCCAGCACCTCGATCTGCTCGCGCACCTGCGTCAGGCGCCGGTCCACTTCCATTGTCTCCTTGATGCTCCGCGCCTGCTTCATCAGCGCCAGGATCCGCTCATCCTCCGCCTTCAGGTTGCGCAGCCGCGCCTCGACATCCACGTACTCCTGCGTCACGTCCTCGGCCGACTGCTGCTCCGCGGTCACCCGCCCCAGCTTCCGGATCCGGCCCAGCGCCTCCTCGTACCGCGCCTGCGGCACGCGCACGGTGAGCGAGCCGGACTCCGCCCCCTGCCCCGGCAGACTGAGCTCGGAGTTCGCCACGTAGCCCCCCGCGGCCCGGGCGATGCTCACCACCTCGTGGTGGGTCCGTTCGAACTCCTTCACTTCCAGCGACACCCGGGCCGTCATGATCACCTTGTGGGCGACGGGGAACGGCAGGTCGGCGGCCAGGGCGGCCCCGCCGGGGGTGCCGGCGTCGTTCCCCTGCACCTCCTGCCGAGCGAGCATCTGGCCGGGAGCACGGCCGGATGCCGCATCCATGTCGGGGTCGGGCATGCCCATGCCCGGGAGGCTCGCCAGCCGATCGAGGGCTACGGGGCCGCCCACACCGGTGCGGCGTTCGTCAAATGGTAGCGATTCCGGCAGACGGAAGCTCATGCGCGAGCGGCCCAACATCGGGAAGAAGACGGCCGCAACCAGGAGGAACACGACGCCGAGTAGAAGCCAGTCGGAAAGACGCTTTGGTCGCCCCATGGCACACCTCCGGGGGGCGGGGAACGGGAGCCCGCCTATTGGATTGGACGCCGCGAGGGGCGCGAACGTTCACGGGATCGCACGGCGCAGTTGACCTGTCGTGCTGAGCAGTTGACCGGCGCGGCCTCGGGACTGCTGTGTGCCGGATAGCGGGATCGGTAGACCTCTCCTGCGTGCGTTGGGCAACCGGTCGCCCGGGCACGCCCGGCGATCAATCGCCGGGCTGACAAACGGCGCCCCGTGAACGGGGCTCCCGGGCAAAGGCCCGTGGGTCAGGGGTTTGCCAAGCCCGATTCATCGGGCGTTGTTTCGCAGCCCGGCGATTGATCGCCGGGCGGTGTGCCCGAGCCCGGCGGAGGGATGACATCTGTGGCGGTCGGGCCCACCCGCCTGGCAGGATCCGCCGCCCGGAGGGCCAACTCTTCTTGAGGGAGGGCCGTGAGTGGAGAGCGGCCTCGGGGAGGTGGGATGGTGAAGCACGCCGATTGGCAGCGGATCGAGCAGTCGGCCGGGACACCGGTGTTCGTGGACTTCCCGGTGGACGCCACACGCGTGGTCCGGTGGGAGACGCCGACGCGCCTGGCGCTGGAGCTGCGGAGCCCCGCCGGCGAGCACTACGGGATCGCCGCCGTCTGCCGGGGCGAGTGGTACCCGGGGTGTCCCCACCCCGTGCCCTTCTCGCACTACGAGCCGCTCCTCCGCCGCGCCTACGACGGCCTGCGCGCCCTCCGTCGGCCGGAGCGGATCCGGCTCCACCTCCTCAAGGCCGTCTGCGCCGGCCGCCAGCGCCGCGCCGTCTACCTCCTCAAGTTCATCATCGGCCCGGAGCACGCCATCGAGGGCTCGCAGCTCGAAACCGTCTACGCCTGCCCGCTGAAGGCGTTCTTCGACAACTTCCTCTGCCTGCCGCCCGACTGCCTGGACCGCAGCGAGAGCATTGATTTCGTCACCGGCCGCGCCATCCACCAGGGCTACCGCTGGGCGGCGCAGGCCCGGGCCGAGGGCCAGCCCGACCAGGCCGTTGCGGCCGCCTACCGGCGCGGCGTGATCGCCGCCTTCACCGCCGACTTTCCGACCTTCCTGCGCGCCGTGCCGCGCACCGCGCGGCCACTGAAGGCCCACGCCGCTCCCTTGCGCGCGCAGGGGAGCGTGGCCCGGCGCTGTGAGGAGAAGTTCGCGAGCCTTCCCCCCGGAGCGCGCCTCTACCACGAGCGCCTCTTCTACGCTCCCCAGCGGGGCATCAGCGGCAAGGCGGACCGCATCCTGGCTGGCGATGCCCTGGAGCTCTACGAGCTGAAGACCCATACCTCAGGCCCCGGCGAGCGCGACCCCCGCACCGGACGCCAGGCCCCCGGCGGAATCCAGGCGCTCACCTACCACGAAGCCCTCCGCGCCATCCAGGCCGCCGACGAGACACGAGTGCCCGAGAACGACGAGAACGACGAGGACGATACCCACACTCCTCACTCTTCACTCCTCACCACGGTTGAGCTCTACGAAGCCAGCGCCGGGATCGAGGAGGGCGGCGAGTTCACCGAGATCCCGCTCCCCGAGCACCCGGTGTTGGTGAAGGCGGACATCCCCGTGGATGGGTGCAGCGACCGCTACCTCGACATGGTCGCCCAGAACCGCAACGTCGGCTACCTGGCGGAGAGCGGACTCTTGACCGGCCACGACCGCCGCCTGATCGCCGACCTGATCCAGTCGGGCCGCCGGCTGCGGGGCCTGGGCGGCAGCTTCGAGTTCACCGGGAGCATTCCGCCCTGCAGCTTCTGCGCCGGGCAGACGCGCGGCATCTGCGAGGATGCCGGCCAGTACCACCGAACGCCGCCAATGCCCGCCTTCTTCCGCCGCGTGCCCGACGAGCTCTTCCGCGCCTGGGCCTGGTTCCACGCCCAGGTGCGCGCCGAGCTGAACGCCGTCAAGCGCCACCTCCATCGCCTGAGCGAGACGGACGCCGCCCAGTTGGAGTCGGAGGGGATCTGCGTCCCCCGCCTGGCCGTGGTGGCGCAGGAGGGACACGCGCTGCGCCTCAGGCGGGAGGCGCGCATCGAGACGCGCCTGCGCGAAGGCGACACCGTCCTGGTGAGCGCCGATCACGCCCGGCCCGGTGACGGTTTCTCCGCCGAGGCGCGCATCACCGCGTTGGAGAGGGATGCCGTCGAGCTGGAGCTGTCCGACCCGGCGCTCCCCGACGCGCCGCTCTATCGGCTAGACCAGTTCAGCCATGTGGCGCAGTCGCGCTGGCAGGCGCAGGGCCTCACCGACTTCCTCGCCGCCGCGATGGCGGGCGCGCGCGCGCAGGGGCGCAGTGTGTCGGTGGAGGATCTACCCTGGCTCTCGCGGGTACTCCTCGGCGCGGCGGAGCCCGCCCTGCCGGATCCTCTCCCGCTGCCGCACCTGGAGGGCGTGCTGAACGAGCAGCAACTCGATGCCGTCGGGCGCGCGCTGGCCCTACCGGAGGAGGGCATCCTGCTCCTTCAGGGCCCTCCCGGCACCGGCAAGACCCAGTGGCTGGCGCACCTGGTACACGAGATCGTCAAGGCGCGCTTCTTCAGTGAGGATGCCGCGCGCCCGGTGCTGGTGCTCACCAACACGCACCGCGCCGCGAACGAGGTGGTGCGCAAGCTGGACGCCACCTTCCCGGAGCTGCGCCCCTACGTAATCCGCCTGGCGCGCGACGCCAGCCGCTGGGAAGAGGAGGTCGCCCGCCACGTTCTCGCCGTCCGCCTCGGAGTGGCGGAGACGCTGCGCCGCCTCGACTTCGACAGTCCCGGGATGGGGGAGTTCATCGCTCTCCTGCGCCAGGGGGAGTTGGTCCTCGCCCACGCGGCCGTCTTCGTGGGCACCCTCGGCTCGGTGGCCGCGGATGAGATCAAGGGTCTGGCGTTTGCCTACACCCTCGTGGATGAAGCGGGCCAGGCCACCGAGCCGGCCACGCTCCAGGCGCTGCGCCACCTGCTTCCCGGCTGTCGCGGGCGCCTCATCCTGGTGGGCGACCACAAGCAGCTCCCGCCCGTGGTGCCGGAGAGCGCCTCTGCGGAGCCGGTGCCCGAGGTGCTCCTGCGCGCCGGCCTGCGCCCCGGCGAGACGATGCGGATCTCGCTCTTCGAGCGCCTGGCGCGCCGCTATCCCGGCATCCTCCTCACCCTGGAAGCGCAGTACCGGATGAACGCGCCGATCTGCCACCTGGTGAGTGAGACCTTCTACGAGGGCCGCCTCCACCCCGGCGCCCCCGCCGTCGCCGATGCCACGCTGGAGGATCTATACCGCAGCCTCGGCGCGCGCCCCGAGCCCCTGGCCGGAGAGGCCGCCACCGTCTTCGACCCCGCCGTGCCGGTGGTCTTCATTGACACCAGCGACGACCCGGCGGCCGGCGAGTCCGGGGTGGACCTGGGCGCCGACGAGTCGCGCGACAACGCCCGCGAGGCGCAGATCCTCGCCGACCTGCTGGCGGCCTACCTGGCGGCCTGGCCCGCCGCGGCGCGCCCGCGCCTCGCCGAGCACCTGGGGGTCATCTCCGCCTACCGGCGCCAGAACAACCGCATCCGCCAGGAGCTGGCCGCGCGCGCGGGCGCCCTCGCCGCGGAGGTGCGCGTGGACACGGTGGACCGCTTCCAGGGCGGCGAGCGATCCCTTCTCCTCACCAGCCTGGTGAGCCACCGCTCGCTTGGCCGCCTGCACCATGAGTGGCGCCGGATGAACGTCAGCCTCTCACGGGCGATGCGCAAGCTGGTGATCATCGGCAGCCGCCGCACTTTCTGCGCCCCCGGCGGCGAGGGCCTGGAGGCAGAAGCCCGAGACTACTACCGGCGCCTCTTCGCCACGCTGGACCACCTTGCCGCGGAGGGCCGGGCACGGGTGCTGGACGCACGGATTTTCAACCGCGAATGAACGCGGATGAACGCGAATGGGGGAGCAGTGGGGGCGCAGACGGGGCAGCGCCCCTACGCGCGCCGTCGGTCATGATAGGGGCCGTCGCTCCGTCTCGGCCCGATCCGACTACGCACGCCGTCGGTCATGGTAGGGGCCGTCGCTCCGTCTCGGCCCGATCCGATGCTCGGCATCCGGCCCATTTGCGTTCATCCGCGTTTATTCGCGGTTGAGCACCGCCGTGGTAGGAAGAGGGAAGACGCATGAGCATTCTTGAGAGCATCCGGCGGGCGATGGTGGGGGAGTGCGATCCCCTCTGCGCGCACGCGCTGGCGCGGGAGGGAGGGGCGCCGCTCTCGCTCCTCGCGAATCTGGGGCTGGTGAAGCTGATCCGCCAGGGGATCCCGGCTTGCTCGGAGCACGGGTGCCGCTACCGCGGCGACTGCGAGCACGAGGCGCTCTTCAAGGCGCGGGGCGAGGGCCGCTCCGGGCGCAAGGCGCGGGTGACGAAGGAGGGCCGGGCGGCCGCGGCCGACCCGGAGCGGCTGCGGGCGTGCGTCCGGGCGCTGCCGCTGTGCGAGTTCGTGCTGCGAGCGGTCGCCGAAGGCCCGCAGAGCGTCTTCGCCCTGAACACGGCCCTGGTGGATCGCTGCCTGGCCGAGATCAGCGAGAAGGGCCAGGTCAAGGCGACGGCATTCGCGCGCGCCGAACTGGGACGGGCGATTGCGCTGCTCGGGGAGATGGGGTTGGTGCGCGCTTCCGGGGATCAGGTCCTCCTGGCTGCACCCCCACGGCAACCCCGCGCAGGTGGCAAGGTCGCATAGGGCATGAGGCGTGAGGCGCTCCGCCGCGCCCCGGTTCTGACGCACCCGGCGGGTTGTGGTAAGATCGGGCAGGCGGAAGGGATGCTACCATGGTGGGCGCAGCGACGCTGCGGGAGCAGGTACGCGAGGTGGTGGATTCCCTGCCGGAAGAGGAGCTGGTTGCGGCGGATCGCTTCCTGCGCTTCCTGCGGGATGGGGCATGCCTCTCTCGCCCGAACCGCGGCGCTGCACTAACCGTCGCGGAAGGGGAACCGCAAGGCGTGTGGGACTGGCTGCAATCGCTGGCGCCCGTGCCGAGAACCGGTGAAGAGTGGGCAGCCATCGAGCGCGAGCTGGAGGAGGAGCGGGAAGCGTGGGATCGTTAGCCGTGCCGGACTCCGGCCACGTCTATGCCGATGCCAACGTCGCGATCTACAGCGTCGACCGGCATCCTACCTATGCGCCTGTCTGCGCGCCGCTCTGGCGGGCAACACAGGGCGGCACCGTGCAGGTTGTCAGCAGTGAGTTGATACTCCTTGAGACGCTGGTGGGTCCACTGCGCAACGGGGACGCGGTTCTTGCGGCCCGTCGTGAAGCCCTATGGCGGCGTGCCGACACACGGCTCGTGCCCATCACGCGGGATGTGCTGCGCGAGGCCGCTCGTCTTCGCGCCCGCCACACTGCGCTCAGAACCCCCGACGCCTTTCACGCCGCAACGGCTCTCCTCAGCGGCTGTGTCCTGTTCGTCACCAATGATCCCGGCTTCCGGCGTATTCTCGGGCTCCCGCTCGCCATCCTGGACGAGGTGGTCGCCGCGCCCTGAGACGCTTTGCCGCGCGCGTGTCCCTCACGGCTGCGGGTGCTTGATCCGCAGGTACTCCTCCAGCTCAGGCCGGTCATACTCCGATTGCCAGCTCAGCTTCGGGGCGACGTACGGGGGGCCGCCGTGCTCGTCCTTCTCCCGGATCGCCGCCCACTGGGCCTCGCTCAGCTCGGGATCCTTCCCGAGGACCGCGAGCAGGTAGAAGACGTCGTTGATGATCATCCAGCCGCTCCCTTCGGGGGAAGAGAGGAAGCTGCGCGGGCCGCCGTAGAACGCCGGGTTGTGCGGCACCATCTGCGCCCAGATGGAGGGCGTCATGACTGAGGTGCCGCGGGTCAGGAGCGCCTTCCGGTACGGCTCGGGATCCGGTGCCTCGCGGGCCGCGAAGAGGATCGCCAGGTCGGCGGCCGTGTACTCGCCAGCGGCCCGCCGCTTGAGGTGCAGGTCCGCGCGCCGGATGAGCGCGTCTCTTAGGTCCTTGTCCTTCGTCAGGTAGTAGTACTCCAGCACCCCGTGCCCGGCCCCGAAGTACCAGAAGAACATGTGGGCCACGTGGTCGCTCTTCCGGACGCGGGTGACGTCGGGGAAGCGCACGTCCAGATCCTCGCAGATACCCTGGTCCACGATGAAGCAGCGGATGTACTTCTCCAGCATCCGGGCGACGTCATCGTCGCCGGTCATCTCCCACCAGGTGAGGAGGCCCTGAAGGCGGCCGCTGTGGTCGGCGGTGCCGCGAGCCTCCTTCTGAGAGTAGACCCGCTCGAAGAGGAGCTTGGCGAAGTCGCGGTAGCGCAGGTCGCCGCTGAGGCCGTACAGGTAGCGGAACTCGGAGTGCGCCGTCTGACGCTCCTCGTGGTTGCCATCGCTCCAGTGCTGCACGCCGTGGCGGGTGCCGCGCCCGAGGTAGGTACCATCGTGGCGCATGTCCACGTCGCGCTCGTGACGGCTCATCGCCTCGGTGAAGAAGTAGAGGTCGCGGTCGCCGGTGCGCAGGTACTGCGTCTGCACGTAGAGGCCGGGCATCCCCTCGGTGTTGCCCCAGCCCCACCGGCCGTTGTCGAACGCCCAATCGTGGTTCGGCACGTAGTCGCGCACCCGGTCGGCCGGCGGGATGACGACCGGGCGCTCCGGGTCGGACGACTTCGCCGCCAGGGCCTGCACCAGCGCATCGGGCGGAATGATGCTGCCGGCGCCGCCGCGGAAGTAGTGGCCGATGTCGCCGTAGTCCCACAGGCCGTACCACCCCCACAGCTTCTGGTGGTGCATCCGGAAGCGCGCGTGGTGCTCGAGGTTCGCGTCCGCTCGGGGGAAGCGGGCGGGGTCGGGCGCGGTGAAGGGAGGCAGCACCACCCCGGCGTCCTGGTACCACTTCGCGCCCGCATAGACAAGGGGCGGGCGATGGACGTCGGCGGCCACAGCATCAATGCGCGCGCCGCTGGTCCTGGGCCCGTGGAAGTAGAGGAGCACCTCGTGCGTCTTCGACACACCGACCATCGGCAGGCGCGGGTAGAAGGTATCGTCAATCCACGTGCTCGCGCCGATGGCGGCCTCGCCCTGGGCCGGATGTGGGTAGTTGGAGTAGCGACGCGTGTCCATCACCGATCCGCTCTCCGGCCAGAAGTACGCGGTCAGCTCGCGGGCCGGCGCGTCTGCCACCAACTCATTGGGGAACTGCTGCCACATGTCGCGCAGCACCACGGCCACCCCGCCCTGCGGCCCGCTCAGATCCAGCCACCCGCGGCTGCGGTGGGCGGTCTCGTCCAGACGCAGAAAGCGCTCCCCGGCCACCTGGTGCCAGGCGGTATAGCCGAGGTGGCTGTGCTGCTTCAGGCCGGCGCGCGCCCCCGGCGCCAGCGCCAGCGGTCCCTTCTGGGCACCCACTGCGACCCTGGCATCCGCTGTGGACGCCACCGCCAGGCGTAGACCCATCCCCCGCACGAACGCCACCCGTGGGTCCTTGTGCAGGAACTCCACGCTCTGGAAGACCCGGACGACCGACCTCCCGGCGTGTGCCTCCAGCCGCACGATGACGCGGGCCGGCTCCTCGGATGTGGTGTACCCCTCCAGGCGCACGGTGGCGCGCAGCGGCCCGGACTCCTCCAGATCGACCCGCTCCGGCACGAACCCCCCGTCATCGAGACGGCCCTGCGCGTGCGTCGTGCAGCGCACGTAGCCCGCCTGCGGGCGCAGGAAGTCCACGAAGCTGCGGCCACCCGCCTCGCCCAGCATCTCCCGACCGTTCAGCCTCGCGCTCTTCAGCCAACCGGGCCCCTTGGTTACTTCCAGGCGTAGCGGCCCCGTGTCAATCGCGACCGAATCGCCGGTTCGAGTGGCACGCAGCGTCTCGCGCGGGGCTCCCATCCGTACCCCGGCGCCGTAATCGAGACGATAGGGGCTGCGGCTCTCGTCTCGCCGCGTGAGCTGGAACGTCAGTGAACTACCCTCTCCCGCGGCGCCCGATACCTCGCCCCCGTCTGCGGGGAAGGTGAGCAGCAGCCACTTGATCGAGTGGTCCGGCCACCAGCCCAGGGTGCGCGTCTGCAGGGGAACATCCGCGCCGTCGCGGCGCAGGCGGACGCGCGTCGGGTCGGTGAGTACGCCGCGCGGGAAGGGTACTCCGCCGCTGACGAGGGGCGCATCCGCGTCCGCAGCGGGCGCATCGAGGAGGTTGATGTCGCCGCAGGGGACCTCGTTCCGCTGCGGCGGATCGCTCGCCAGCCCCGGCACGCCCCAGTGCCGCGCGAGCGCCGCGTCCGGGCGCGCGGCATCGAACTCGCCATCGAAGGCGATCCACTCGGTGACGTGCGCCTCGCCGAAGACCGCCGCGGCCCGGGGCGAGCGCAGGTCGAGGGCCGGGAGGCTCTCGTGCCAGAAGTGGACGTCCGCCTCGCCCGCGCCGTCGGCTTCCACGCGCAGGGACTTGGGCGCCCGGTCGGTGAAGCCGCGGTAGGCGAAGAGAAGGCCGGCGCGCTGGTCGTAGGCGGCGATCCACCCCGGGGCCTGCAGGCCGCGCTGCATGGAGAGAGGGGGCGTGACGGTGCTCTCCGAGCGCCAGACGTGGTAGTCGGAGGGGGTCTCCTGGTCAATGGCGAAGGTGCGCCAGATGTTGTGCTCGGGTTCCGGCATCACTCCGTCGCGCGAGAAGTGGAACTGGTACCAGTGCCGGGTATCCCACTGGACGCCCCGGTCGCCGCCCTGCACGACGCGCTTCCGCTTGTTGAGGGCGAGAGGCAGACGGAGAGAGGCCGAGCGCAGGAAGCGGCTCCGGAACGCGCCATCGGGTGCTAGCCGGGTGCTGAGTGTGAGGAAGGGGCTCCCGGCGCGCGCCTCCAGGGTCAGGACGTAGTCCATGCGATCGTCGCCGGGAAACACGAGCCGGCCCTCGAGGCGAGCGCGGAAGACGCCGCCTCGGTGGGCGAACGCGTGCGTCGCGGGCTCGCAGCGGCCCTCCAGGATGGTGCCCGGGGTCTGGTCGCGCCAGCCGTCGCAGCTCTCCGACTCGAAGAGGGTGGCGGCGAGGAAGGGCGCGCGATTCCCCCGCACGACCGGCTTCCCCCCGACCTCCAGCGAGCGAAGCGTGCCATCCCGGCCCAGCTCGAAGCGGATGGCGCCGGTGTCCACGGCGACAGAATCGGCCCCCTCCCGCGCGTCCAGCCTGGCCTGCGCTTCGCCCGCGCCTTCCGCCGGGGCGGAGGACGTGGTGAGCCACGCCAGCGCGGCCAGCGCCGCGCTCCAGCGGATCATGTTCTCGCTCACTGCAGTGTTCCTCCCGAACCGCGATCGCGTACCCAGGGGCGTTCCTGCGACGGCCAGAGGTCCGCGCAGCCACCGGCAGCAGTCGTGTCGGACGACCGCCGGCACGTCTGCTAAACAGGCCGGGTGGTCTGAGCCTCGTCTATTCCAGCAGGCGCACGGCGTTGCGCCAGCGGATCGCCTCGCTCGCCTCCTTCGGGAGATTCAGCACCTCCAGTTTCAGAAGGAGCACCTCCGGAATGGTGAAGGGCATCCCGCTCCCGAACACCACGTGATCCGCGCCGATCTTCTCGATCGTGCGTTGGATCTCCTGACCCAGGGCGTTGCTCCTCCCCATGAAGATGGCGGGGCGCAGCATCTCCAGACCGAAGTCGCCCTGCACGGACCCTTCCTCCGCGAAGGCGGACCGAAGGTAGCCGAACCCATTGACCGGGAGGAACCGCGCCTCCGGGTGGGCCTTCGCGGCGTCGGCCACCTCCGCGGCGGTGACGTCTGGAACATCCAGCAGCCAGGAGCGTTGGCGGTTGTCCTCTACGCGCAGCGGAACGGAGATGATCATCTTCCGGGCCGCCGCCTCACGGATGAGCGCCTTGCCGTTGGCGTCGGAGAGCTGGTAGCGGTGGTACTTCGGGTAGAGGCGAACCCCTCGCGCGCCGAACTCCTCGTGGCAGATCGCCAGGTCGTGCTGCCAGTCGGCGTAGGTGGGGTTGATCACGGCGAAGGGCACCAGGCGGTCGGGATGCGCTCGCGCCTCGGCGTGCAGCTCCTCGTTGCCGGCGTGGGAGTTGCGGTAGAGGATGGCGCTGGCGGAGGAGACGAAGGCCCTGTCAATGCCGTGCGCATCCATGGCGCGCAGCAGGTCGTCGGCCGTGTGCCAGGGGAGAGGCCGGAATGCCCAGTGGCCGATGTAGGTATTGGTGTCAACTAGCATGTCTTCCCTCCGCGCCGCGCCAGGATCTTCTCCATGTTGCCGCCCAGGACCATCCGCTTCGCTTCCTCGGGGAGATGGGCGGCGCGGACCTTGGCGATGCCCGCCGACCATGAGATGTCGCACCCGAAGAGAAGGCGGTCGGTGCCCAACACGCGAGCCGCCATGTCGATCATTCCGTCGTCGAAGACGCTGCCGCTGGTGTCCAGGTAGACGCCGGGGGCGGAGCGCAGGGCTTTGATGGTCCACTCCCAGTCGCCGCCGCCGCCGATGTGCCCGCAGATGAGCATCGCCTCGGGGTAGCGGCGGGCGAGCTCGGCGAGATCGCCCCCATCCGAGATGTTCGGCTGGCGGGGGATGGGGAAGTGGCTGTGCCCGGCGTGCTCCAGGATCGGCACGCGCAGGGCGATCGCAGTCTCCACGATCGGCCAGACCACCGGATCCGTACACTTGTACTCGTTGTACAGCTTGACGCCGATGAACCCGAACTCTTCCACGCAGCGCCGCACCTCATCAATGGCCGCCCGCTGGTGGCCGGGGTTCACGAAGGCGTAGCCGAGCACCTTCCCCGGAAAGCGGCGGACGAGCTCGGCGAGCTTCCGGTTGCTCTCCTGGAAGCCTTCCACGGAGGCGGGCCGTTCACAAAGGATAGAGGCGCAGATCGCGTCAATCCCCAGGGAATCGGCCGCTTCGAGCACGTCCTCATCGTAGGGGGAGATCCCACCCTTCCCATCACCCCCTCCCGAAAGGTGGGCGTGGCAGTCAATAACCATCTTCGTTGCCTCTCATCGGTGCGCCGTCAAGGACCCGAGGAGGAGACGGAACGCCTCCTCCAGGGGCGAGCGGCGCCCTCCCGGTCGTTACGTTCTTCTCGCGGCGATGGGGAGGTTCCTCTCCCCGGGGTGCGGAGTTGCCCGCGGAGCGGCGCACTCTCCAACGCCTTGACCAATTCCACCCCACGGAGTATAATCACCGCATAGGAAACGGCCCATGACCAGCAGAGAGCGAGTCCCAACCGGCATTGACGGCCTGGACCTCATCCTCGGGGGAGGGGTGCTCCGGGGCCACTGCGTGCTGGTGGAGGGCACTCCCGGCTCCGGCAAGACCACCTTCGGCCTCCAGTTCATCCACGGGGGCATCCTCCGGCACGGTGAGGCCGGCCTGGTCGTCACCTTCGAGCAGTCGCCGGAGCAGATCTACCGCGACGCGGCCAACTTCGGCTGGGACATCCCCGCCCTGGAGGCCGAGAACCGGGTGCGCGTCGTCTGCACCTCGCCGGAAGTGCTCCGCGACCAACTCCGCCGGCCCGAGGGCCTCCTCGACGGCTGGATCCGCGACCTGGGGGTCCGCCGCATGCTCATTGACGGTTTCAGCCAGCTCGAGGTGCTGGCCGGCGAGAACCTGGCGGAGCAGCGGGCGCTCTTCCTCGGGCTGCTGAACGCCCTGAAACAGCGCGGCCTCACCGTCTTCGTCACGCGCGAGGCGTCGGAGGGCGAGGCGGAGGGCGGCTCCTTCGCCGGCTTCATCTCGGACGCGGTGGTCCGAGTGACCAACATCGCGGAGCGCTGGGGGGAGCGCCGGTCGCGTTACGTCGAGGTGCTGAAGACGCGCGGCCAGGAGCACGTCTCCGGGCGGCATGCGTTCCGCTTCGGGCCGGACGGGATCCGCGTCTTCCCGATCCTGGCGCCGCCCGAAGCCGCGAACCCGCCGGCGGAAGACCTGGCGCCGACGGGTGTCTCCGGCCTCGATCACCTGCTGGGCGGCGGGGCGCCCCGGCCCGCCAGCATCCTGGTCAGCGGCGAAACCGGCACGGGCAAGACGATCCTCGGCCTCCAGTTCCTCCGGGAGGGCGCGCGCCGCGGCGAGCCGGGCCTTCTCTTCCTCTATCAGGAGACGCCGGCGCAGGTGGCCCGGGTGGCGGCCTCCTTCGGGTGGGACCTGGCGCGCCTGGCGGCCGAGGGGCGCCTGCGCACCGTCTACGCGCCCTTCGCCGGCCTCAGCCTTTCCGAGCACCTCTGGTCCGTTGCGGCTGCCGCCCGCGAGGTGGGCGCGCGGCGCATCGTCTTCGACTCCCTCTCGGCCATGCTGCACGAGGTGAGCGCCCAACCCACCCTCGCCCGCGAGCGCACCGACCACCTGATCCGCCTGACGAAGGCGGCGGGGGCCACGGCGCTCTTCATCGCCGAAGTGCCCGCCGGCAGCGCGCAGATCAGCACCTACGGGGTGGAGGAATCGCTGGTGGACGCCGTCGTGCTGCTCCGGGCCACGCGCGAGGGCGCTCGCCGCCGGCGGGGGATCGAGGTACACAAGATGCGCGGCGCCGGCCACGTGATGGGGGAGCACCGCATCCGGATCACGCCCGCAGGGATCAAGGTCTTCTATCGGCCGACAAGGGGGGAAGAGCGCGATGAGCCCTGACGCTGCCGGCTCCGGGCCTGCCCGGCCCGCCAATGGCACCCTCTCCCCGTCCCCCCGCGCGCGCGGAGAGCAAGGGATGGTTCACTTCCCACCCGTGGACGCTCTCCTCGCCGGCCCGCTGCCTTTCGGCACGGCCTGGCAGATCCAGGGCGACTCGGGGATCGGCAAGACGGTGCTCGCCTCGCACTTCGCCATCGAGGGGCTGCGCCGCGGCGAGTCGGTCGTCTTCGTCGCCTCCGACGACGCGCCCCCGCGCGTCCGCGCCGACCTGCAGCAGTTCGGGTTCTCGGTGGGGAGCTACGAGCGCCGGGGCAAGCTCATCCTCGTGGATGCCTTCTCGGAGACGGGGAGCGAGCCCTACCTCGTCTCCGACCGCTCCGACCCGGAGGAATTGGTCTACCTGGTGGCCGACATCCTGGCGGAGGTGGACCGTCCGGCGCGGGTGGTCACGGACTCGATGACCTCCATCGCCGCCTACTTCACCCCGCGCGACCTGGTCCATCTCGTCTACGAGAAGAACCGCATCCTGAAGGAGCCCGACGTGGTGCTCCTGGATCTCTACCTGTCCAACGCCCTGGATGCGCGCGACCAGAATTGCATCTCCAACGCCTACGACGTCACCCTCGACCTCTTCTACGCCGAGGAGCGCAGCGGCATCCCCCGGCGCAGCTTGCAGGTACGCAAGGTGCGCGGGGGCACATTCGACCCGCGGCCATTCCCGTTCGCCATCCACCGCGAGCACGGCATCCTGGTGGATGGCGACTACTACCGCCGATAGCACACGCCATGAGAGAACTGAGTATCACCACGGAAGCCTGCGACACGGGCGGCTGCCCCGTCCGGGTCGTGCGCGTCTCCGGCTACATTGACGCTCATTCCTTCCCGCGCTTCGAGCGGGAGATCCTCACCCTGGTCAACCAGGGGAACAACCGGCTGCTGCTGGACCTGCGCAACGCCACCTACATCTGCAGCACCGCGCTCGGGCTGCTGATGAGCGTCTTCCGGCAGGTGCGGCACAACGCGGGCGACCTGGTGATCGCCGGCATGTCGGAGAAGATCGCCAACATCTTCAACCTGCTCGGCATCTCCAAGCTCATCCAGGCGTTCCCCGACGAGGAGGAGGCGCTCCGCTGCCTGGCGGCCGCCGAGGCGTCATGACGACGAGGCGCAGGGATCTGGCTCTGATGGTGCCGGGCGAGGCGGAGTACCTCTGCCTCGTCCGCGACCTGGTCACCACGGTCGCCCGCAAGGCCGGCTTCCCGGACTGCCGCATCGGGGAGATCGAGATCGCGGTGGATGAGGCCTGCGCCAACATCATCGAGCACGCCTACGGGCGCCGCCCCCCCGGAGAGCCTCACGTCGGCAAGCCGCAGGCCATCGCCGTGCGCCTGGCGCTCTTCCCGGATCGAATCGAGGTGCGCATCCGCGACCGGGGCCGCTGCTTCCCGCCGGAGATGGCATCGAGCCTGGACATCGCCGAGTTCGCGGCCAGCGGCCGGCGGCGGGGGATCGGCAGCTACATCATCCGCAGCTTCGTGGATGAGGTCCACCACTCCTATCGCCCGGGGCGGGGCAACGAGTTGACGCTCGTCAAGTACCTGGCGAAGGGGGTTCCCGGTGGATAGGGAAGAGCAGGCGTTGAGCGCGCGCTACGGTGCGCTTCTGGCTGACTACTTGCGCCGGGGGGGCGACCGGGTGCTGCCCGCGCTCCAGGCGCTCGGCGGGGAGTTCGTGCGCTGCCATCTCGGTCCCGAGGCCGTCGTCGCCATGCACGAGCGCGCCCTGGCGGAGATCTTCCCCACGCTGCCGTCCGCCCAGGTCTCGGCGACCGCTCTCCGCTCGATGGCGTTCCTCGGAATCGCGATGCGCACCTTCGGCGTTGAGACCCTCCAGCCCTACCTGGAAGCCGCCGTCACCAACCGCTTCGTCGGCCAGATCCTGCGCGAGCTGGAGGCCGACTTCCACCTGCCGGAGGTCGCGCGCGTGCGCATGGGCCGCAAGTACGCGGACAACTTCGAGGGGGACCTCTCCAACTACCTCGACACGTTCCGGCTCCAGGGTCTGGGCCACCTCGCCCTCGAGTCGGTGGAAGAGGGAACGGGTGAAGTCGTCTTCACCGGGCAGGGGATCTTCGAGAGCTACGAGCCCTCCGATTGCCCGCAAGACCACTTCGCGCGCGGCTTCCTGGCGCGGGCCGTCGCCGCGCTGGCCGGCCGCCCGATGAACTGCGAGGAGATCGACTGCCAGGCGCAGGGCTCTCCTGCCTGCCGCTTCGTCGTCACCCCCGTCGCCCCGGGGCCGATCGCCAACCTGCGCCGGCTGCTGGAGGGGTGAGGAGGGCGGATCATGCCATCCGGCGCACGAAGCGGGTCGCCTCCTGCCTGATGAGTCAGACCGGGCCGAGACTGAGCGGCGGTCCCGACGACGAACGAGGCACGTAGGGGCGCTGCTCCGTCCGCGCCCGAACTACCGGACTTGCTCGTCAAGACTCATCAGGGGCGCAGCGGGTCGCGCGGCGGGGGAAACCCTCTCCCGGGATCGCCCGATGCCCGCAGGCCCGCGCAGACCCCCCGGGACCACGGTATGATGGCGAGAATCCCCCTTGACACCCGCCCGCCCGCGTGCTATACTCCTCGTACCGCTCGGCAGGCGGGCGCTGGACGAGCACTCGCCCGCCGCTGTTCGCGTGTCTCTCATCCGGGAGAGGAGAGGTGCCGTGGAACACACCGAACATCTGTACCCCCCCCC
>JACQGM010000133.1 GCA_016199585.1 Armatimonadota bacterium | reverse complement strand
GCCCCAACCGGACCCACCGGCGCGCCTGGTGTCAGGCTTGGCCGGAGCAAAGGCCGGGACCGCAGCCGCGGCCACCCCCGCCGGGTATCTCGTGGTCGACGGAGAACCGTTTCATGGCCCGATACACAGGACCAAAGGTCAAACTCTCGCGCCGCGTTGGCGCTCCAATCGCCGACATCCCCAAGCACACCGCCAAGCGCCAACTCGTGCCCAACGGGATCCACGGCTATCGCGGGCGGCGGCTCCGCGACTACGGCGTGCGCCTCAACGAGAAGCAGAAGCTCCGCTACCACTACGGCGTCTCCGAGAGCCAGCTCCGCCGCTATTTCCGCGCCGCAGCGGCCCGGCGGGAAGTGACGGGCGCGGCGTTGCTGTCGCTGCTGGAGCGGCGCCTGGACAACATCGTCTTCCGGCTCGGCTTCGCGCCCACGCTGCCGGCGGCGCGCCAACTGGTCACTCACGGGCACGCGCAGGTGAACGGGGAGCGGGTGACCGTGCCCGGCTATGGCCTCCGGCCCGGAGAGACCGTCGCCATCCGCCCGGAGAGCCGGAGCATCCCGGTGGTGAGCGAGACCGAGGCCCGGCGCAGCACGCGGCGTCTGGCGTCCTACCTGGAGGTCTCGCCGGACGACCCCTTCGTGGGCCGGGTGGTGGGCGAGCCGGCCCGCGAGGACGTGCCCTTCGACGTGGACGAGGCCGCCGTAGTGGCCTACTACCGCCGCCGCAGTTGAGGGCGACGCTCCTCAGAGGGCAGGGATCCCCGGTTCCGGCTTCGCCCGCCGGCGCGCTTCCAGCCGGCGGCGCGCCTCGCGGATGGCCGTGCTGAGCGCGTAGTGCCGCCACAGGAAGGGCTTAGCCCGAGCGGCCCACCAGAAGGCGGCCGACCCGGCGAGAGTGCGCCGCGCCGCCAGCACCCGCAGCAGCGGCTGCTGATCCTGCGTCCAGCGCATCTTGTACTCCTCCGCGCCGCGCCCGAAGTCGTGCGCGTCCGCCAGGCCGCGCGTCCGGGCATCCTCGATCACCTCGATCACCAGGAGGTGTACCGGGCCGTACTTCCGGAATGCCTCATCGAAGCTGTAGATCGTGTTCACCAGCCGGCGACCCGACAGGTAGTAGATGCCGAGGCTCACCGGCTGGCCGTCCAGGGCAAGACGGCAGAGGTAGAGCTCGCCGCGCTTGAGGAGCTCGTGGCAGACCTGACGGAGCCAGGCGCGGCGCTCGGGCAGCAGGAAGATGCTGGTCTCGTGGCGGCCCCGCCAGCGAGCGATGTGCATCGCCGCGAGCTGCTCCAGCATCAGGTCCACCTCCTCATCCGAGGCGGCGACATCGAAGCGCGTGGCGCCCGTCTCCTGAAGCTGCCGCCGGCGGCGCAGCAGCTTGGGCCGCTGGCTCTTCGGCACCGTCTCGCGCCAGTCCGTCGTGATGTCCAGGTAGGGAGCCACGTCGTGCTGGACGCTGTCGAGATGGAGGCCGTGACCTGCGGCTTCGATCAGGGAAGTCAGGGGCGATCCGGACGGCAGGTAGCGGAGGTCCACCAGGTGCCAGTCGCGGCGGCGGAGCAAGGCTTGCCAGAGCGCGGCCAGGTCCTCCGGATAGGAGGGATCGGAGAGTGCCGCGCAGGAATCGGACTCGCTGTCGGCAAGGAAGCGGAGGGTGCGCAGGCGCACGGGCCTGCGGCCGGCGTCATGGGCGCATAGCGGCAGGGCCGCTGTGAGACGGTCGCCGCGGCGCGCGACGAGAATGACCGGCTGCGCCCGCGGCCGGTGACGCAGCCAGGTGGAAAGCCAGGCGTGACCCTGGAAGACGTGCGCGCCGGGATCGCTGGTGGCGAGGGCGTTCCAGGCCGCGGCCAGGGCGTCCAGGCGTTCCACGGCAGACACGTACTCGACGATTGCCGGCGCACCGCGGTGGTCCCCACGGTCTCCGGGTTGCTGTCGGTCCAATGCTCGTCCTCCCGCCGCCCGCGCGCTTGCGCGCAGGCACCGCTCACCCGCGGGCAACTTGCGTGCCAGTGTGGGGGCGCCCGACACGACCGGGGACGGTGAGGCTTGCGCGTTTCCCTGAGCGCGCCGGCTTCCGGCTCAGGAAGCGGGCGCGAGCAGACGGGGAACACTCGGGGAAAGTGCTGACTGAAACTCAGGTATCATCCCGATTGATCAACGCTTCGAAAGCGGCTATACTGGTACTGCTCGCAAGATGCGGGGGGACCCAGACCATCGGGGCGCATGGCTATGCGCCGGGTACCGGCGTCAGTGTCCTTCTGGTTTTCGGCAAGGCCCAACCCCTCCCAGCCGCGCCGAGTCCCCCCGCCGATTTCCCTCTTCGGCGGGGGCGCCTTCCCTCTTAGTCCTACAACCGTGCGTAACCGCGAATGAACGCAAATCAACGCGAATGGACAGTGAGTGAGCATCCATCCGGGTCCGCCGCAGGCCGCGCAACGGCGGCACTCCAAAGCCGATTCGCATCTATTCGCGCGTGTCTGCGGTTGTAGGACCAACGTGGACGCCTGGCGGCGTACAGAGTGCGGCCGGGCGGCCGCCGTGGGTGTTGGCGGCCGCCCGGCCGTTCGAGGATCACATGCTATGGCAGCAGCATGCGCTGCTGTCATAGCATGGCGGGCTACGGAATGCCGGCTGCCGTAAGGGCCGCGTGGCCCTGATCCAGCATCCAACGCGCGTAGGCCGCGTTGTGCGAGCCGTAGCTGCCGTCGTGCAGCACCAGGTAGAGGTTGAACCGAGCCTGCTTGACGGCGGCCGGGATCTGCCTCTGGTCGGCGGTGCTCGGTCCGACCAGGGCGGAGTCTTCGTTCGGGTTGCTCAGCACACCCTCATTGGTGTACTCCCATGCTAGGTTGCCGTAGGTGGCATACAGCGGCGAGGTCGCCGCCCAGGCATCGAGACGGGCCTTCAGCGCGTTCATGCGGTTGGTGATGTCCTGCTTGGTCGAGGCCCGGCGGGCGCCGGCATCCGCCTCGCTGTGGCAGGGAGCGCACCCGCGCAGATCCACGTGGAAGGTGTGCCCGAAGACGCCGGGCGCGCCGGTGCTGTGGTTTGCCGCCTTGCTGTACATGTGGCAGTGGGTACACTGCCCTTCGATAGTACGGTGGGCGGACTGCGCGGTGGCCGGGGCCGGGTCCAGACCGGTCTGGCTCTTCGGCCCGAAGTCACCGACGAGCATGTTGTACTGCGGCGAGTGGTGCGGCGGGCGGCTGGTTGAGGAGACGGCCGCCGCGCGCCCGTTGTGGCACTGACCGCAGATCTGGATGCTATCATCCCACTGCGGCGAGCTGGAGTTCAGCCCGAAGTACGCCGTTGAGCTGGTCGGGTAGCGAAGCTGGCGCTCGTGCGCCGTCTTCTTGTGCGGGTCGTGGCACGTGGCGCAGGGGACGCTCACTGCCGCTGCCTGGGCACCGAAGGTGGGATTGCTGATCTCGGCCACCGTCTTGCCGTCATCCTTGATCGCCCGGCGGATGAGGCCGGAGTGACAGAGGCCGCAGGCCATGCTCGTGCCTGCCTCGAAGGAGTCGGCGGGGTGCGCGCCATGCGTGGCATGGGGCGACTGCTGCCACTCCTCGAAAGTGCCGTGGCTGCCGCCGGTGTGGCAGTCGCCACAGATCTGCGGCTGAGCGAGCA
Organism: Armatimonadota bacterium; assembly: GCA_016199585.1. Lineage (GTDB taxonomy): Bacteria > Armatimonadota > JAAZEB01 > JAAZEB01 > JAAZEB01 > JACQGM01. Next base: position 31,950 of record JACQGM010000133.1, on the reverse strand, counting down.
CCTGCTCGCCGGTGCGGATCTGCGCCTTGTCTCCGCCGCCCGCCACGTGCAGGCTGGCCGCGCCGTGGCAGTTCTCGCACTGGATGTTGGTCAGGCCGGGCGTGGTGGCCTCATCCACGAAGCCGCCCTGGCCCAGGCCGACGACGTGGCAGCCCTGGCAGCCGGGCATCCGCCCCATCGCCTTCAGCTTGTCGTAGGCGCTGGAGTGGTTCGAGGTCTTCCAGGCGGCGTATTCCGTGGCGTGGCAGCCCTTGCAGGAATCGGCGCCGACGAAGGTGGCGCGCGACCCGGCGACCACGTTGATGGTAATGGACCCCTGGAGGTTATCCACGGTGGCGATGATCTGGCCGCTCTTGCCGATGCCGGCGCCGGCGGCGGTGAAATCGCCACCGGTGGTGATCGTGCCGATGCCGTTGGTCACGGTCCACACGGGGGTGAGCACCACCCGCGAGCGGGATTGGCCAACGACGTTCTGGCCCAGGTCCTCGCCGGTGACGACGAAGTGCTCCGTCTCACCCGCTTCGAGGGTGGTCTTGGCGTTCTGCGATTCGACGCGCAGATTGGCGATTTCGCCGGCGACCACCGTCACCTGCGCTTCGCCGCGCACGCCGTTGGAGGCGACGGCGCTGATCTTGCCGGTGCCCGGCTTCTTGCCGGTGAAGACCGCCTCCGCGCCGGTGGCGAAGAGGTCGCCCAGATCCGCCGGCTCCACGGCCCAGCTATAGCTGGCGGATACGGGCTGGCCGTCGCTGCCGGCGGAGACCGCGACGAACTTCACGCTCTCACCGGCCCTCACGGTTCCATCGCTGGTGGGGGCGACGGTAACGCGGCTGGTGGCCGAAGGGTCGCCACCGTCATCGCTGCGGAACGCCCTTCCGCAGCCGGATCCCCCGAGCAGGAGCGCCAGGGCTACCGCAGCGGCGCCCCACGCTGCCATGCGCTGTCTCTTCATTCGTTGGTTCCTCCTCAAACGCTGGCTCATTGGCCTGAACTCGCGCTCAGGGCTTGGCGCCCTGCTCGATCCACTTCCTCACTGCCGACTGGTCGCCACCCCAGGCGTTGCCGCCGGAGTGTGACGAGCCGCCGGCTCCAACTGTCAGGTAGCTACTGCCGTCCGGGTTGCCCGCCACCACATAGCCGCGGGAGGTGATGTTGCCGTTGTCGGCCATCGATCCCGTGGCGGCCATGGATGCGTGGCAGGAGCACGCCCGCGTGGCGATCGGCTTGATGTGCTGGTCGAAGCTGTACTGCACCTCGCCGGCGACCACCGTCACCCGCGCCTGAGCGATCATCGAGCTCTGGCCCGGTGCGGGGTTGTAGACGGCCATGATGGTGGTCTGCCCCGGCGCCACGCCGGTCGCAACGCCATTCGCTACCGTCACCACGCCCTCGGCGAGCGACTTCCAGGTGAACTGGGCGCCCTCCACGAGCAGGCCCCTGCTGTCTCGGGCCTCGGCGCGGAACGTCTCGGCGGCACCCACCGTCATGGTGGCCTGCCCGGGCGTTACGCTGACGGAGGCGGCCGGCCCGGCACGGAACTCCGTGTGCTTGGTGGTCAGCCCGCCGCAGCCGGCAAACAGCCCGAGGATGAGGGCACCGGCGGCGGCGTATCTCTTCTTTCCTGTCATTGCCTCTTCCGTTTCGTCAGACGAAACAAACCTCCGCTGCCTCAGAACCGGGTGGAGCCGCTGACGCCAAGCACGTTGGCGGTGTAGCTCTGGGCGGTGCTCACCCGGTCACGGTATTGGTCACGCCGGAAGTCCAGGCTCCAGGTGGAGCCGGGAGTCAACTGGCGGCGAGCGCTGATTCCCCAGGTATCCTGGGTGATGCTCTGGCTCCCCGTCGCCCGGTAGTTGGCGTAGCTGCCATCCAGCGAAAGCCTGGACGAGACGGTGAAGCTGCCGCCGACGGTGGCCACCTTGGAGTCGGATAGCCATTGCGCCACCGGCAGGTTCCTGCTGTCGGCCCACACGATGGTGTAGTCCGCATTCAGGCTCGCCCGCGGCCCGACTTGCAGCCAGCCGCCGAGCGAGGTCGTATCGTACTGCACCTCGACGACGCGGCGGGTGTTCTTGCGATAGCGGGTGGCCGCGGCGAGGTAGACGGACGAGTTGTCCGAGGGCGCGCCCTGCAGCCGCAGCTCGGCGCCCCGGTCCAGGTTCATCACCAGGGGCAGGATGGTGCTCTGCACGGCTCCCAGGGCCGGGTCGCTCAACCCGCTGGGAGGCGGGTTGTCGTTGGCGCGCGCGAAGGCCTTGCCGAGCACCTGCCAGCGGCGCACCGGTCGGTAGGTGGCGGTTGCCCAGAGCTTGTCCCATACCGGGTGGTCGGTGCTCGTGTGCGAGCGGTTCACCCGGTCGGACTCGGTGCGGTCGTAGCCGGCGCGCAGCTTCAGGCCGCGGATGCCGGAGTAGCGCACGTCGAAGCGCGCGGCAGTGGCAGCGCGCGTGAAGGCGGTCTGCGCGATCGGTCGGGAGACGCGGCGGTTGTCCAGGCGGGCGGTGGCGATCACCTTGCCGCCGACGGGGCTGGTGGCGAGGAGCGTGATCGCATCCACCGCCGGGCTCCTCCCGAGGAGGGCCGTCTCCGCCCGGGCGTAGGTGAGCCCGAGGGTGGAGAGCCGCGGCAAGACGGTCGCGTAGTTGAGGCGGTAGCCCGTCAGGTGCGAGCCGACGCCGACGCCGTCGCGGTTGACGAAGTCGCGCAGGTCCAGCCCGAAGGTGAGGTCGCCGCTGCCGAAGGGCCGGCTGGCAAGGACGCGGGTGGTGTTGGCCGACCAGTCCACATTTCGGGTCGTCTTGGTGATGCGCAGCCCGGTGTGCCGGGCATCAACGCCCACGAAGGTCTTGCCGTCGGCGAGCACGGTGCCGGCGGAGGCGAGCCAGTTCTGGCGGATGGACCCGCCGGCTTCGGGGTAGAGGTTGAAGCGGAAGCGGTCGCCGGCCAGGGCGATGAAGGCGCGGGGGAAGGGCACATCGTAGCGCACCCCGCCGGCGGTGGCGGCCTCGCCGGGATTGCTGAGGGAGAGCCTCAGCAGGCTCTGGTCGCCCTGCAGGGAGTCGACCTGCAGGTAGCCGATCGTGCCTCCCTCCAGCGGCACGGCGTACTTGCCGAAGCGGGCCGCCGAGCCGCTGACGTCGGTGCTCTCCCACCGAGGCACGAGCAGGTTCCCGCCGAGCAGCGGCGCCACAATCGGGCCGCGCAGCTCGATCCGCGTCTCAGGGATTCCGCTGAAGGGCATCACCTCCGGCGCCCCCTGGACGTTGGTCGCGCCGCCCACCACCAGCAGCAGCGGCAGGCAGATTCGGGAGAAGTGTCTGAGTCTCATAAACGTCCTCTCCTACCGCAGGAACCGGGGGTTGGCGTTGGAGCCGTGGACCTGGGAGTGGCACCCCGCCGACCAGCAGTTGGCGATGCCCGCTCCGGCCACGCCGGCGCGGTGCTGGATCATGTCAATGTGGCACTGCTGGCAGAGGCCGCGCCCGGCCGCCTTCACCAGCGACGCATTTGGCGAGCCGTGCGGCCGGTGGCACGTCAGGCAGCCCTCGTCCATGTCGCCCGCCGTGGCGTCGTGCTCGAACAGGTACGGGCCGGCCTTCTCCGTGTGGCAGGTGACACACACCTGAGTCTGGCCGGTCTTCGCCAGGTTCACCGTGTCGGTGCGGCGGTGCGGGTCGTGACAATCCTGGCACCCCACGCGGCCCTCGAAGACCGGGTGGTGCGAGTTCTGCTTGAACTCGGCCCGTTGTGAGGGGTGGCAGCTCAGGCACAACTCGGTCACCGGCGCGCGCAGCGATTGCGGGCCCTTGGTGGCGTGGTGGACTTCGTGGCAGCTCGTGCAGGTGACTCCGCCGGCGGCGTGCGCCGAGCTGTGCCACTCCGATGCCTTCAGGACGTTGCGGTGGCACTGGAGGCACACCTGCGACGCCTCTGCGGGCTTCATCTTCGCCGGGTTGCGGATCGCCCGGACGTCCCCGGCAATGTGCTTGCTGCCGGGGCCGTGGCACTCCTCACACCCTTTGCCCGCCGCTTCGCGTTTCTCGGCCATCAGGTAGCGGGCATGCGATAGCTTCTCCCACTCCTTGGCTAGGTCCTGGTGGCACCCCGCGCAAATCTGGGAGCCGACGTAGGTGGCTTGCGCCTCCGGCGGCTGCTGGCCCGCCAGCCTGCCGCTGCAGGCCAACAGGATGCCCAGACTGAGCGTGGCGCCCAGGAGGACGCCCCATCGTTTCACCCCGATCCCTCCTTACTTTGAACGAGGGCTGCCCCCCGCACCGCGCACCGCGTCTTCAGCCGGCTCGGCGGCGCCTCGACGGCGCCGATTCCCGGGGATCGCCCTGAGAACGCCGGGACCAGATCCCTCAGGAACAACCCGTAGTTGCAGTGCGGAGTCTGCCTGGCAGGCGATAGGCAATTCCCTGGATGGTGAAGGTCTGATGCGTTCGTGCGCGGTTCTCTCCCCGTAGCCTGGCTCCCCGCCCCCCGCCGGCCCTCCCGGACTCCGCGGCAGCGACGGAGTCCCATGCGTGCAACCGGCCTAAGAGGGTCCGGGGTCCAGTGGCTTTGTGACGTATCTCACAAATCTGCCCGGAGTGTAACATACGAGCGGTTGAGTGTCTATCGGTGTAGTTCCTGAAAGATCGTAGGGGATTGTTCCTAGCGTGAATAGGAGTTTGCCCTTACGGGGCGGAGGAAGCGGCCCGGCGGGCGGGTGGGGAAGCGACCGGGGGGCCGGCGCACGGCGATGGGGCTGGTGAGGGGCGCCTGCGGCGGGCTCGCGGGCGCGGAGGGGCGCCGGAGGCGTGCGGGAATCCGGGGGCGCCCGGCGGCCGGGCCCGGGCTCGTGGCCCGGGCCGGCGGCGCGAACCGGGTTCAGGCGGCGGTGGCGGCGGGCTCGGCGTCGAGACTGCCGGTGGTCGCCTCCCGCTCGCTGAGGTAGCAGGCGGGATCCGGCGCCCAGGGGTCGCCGGTGACGGAGAGGGCGCGCACGCGGAAGCTGCCGCCGCACATGCTGAGGAACTTGCAGTCGCGGCACTTCCCCTTGAGCAGCGGCAGGCGGTTCTTCAGTCCGGCCATCAGCGGGTCGCTCGTGTCGGTCCAGATCTCGCTGAACTTGCGGTCGCGCACGTTGCCGAAGGTGTGCCCTTGCCAGAACTGATCCGGGTGGACGTTCCCGACGGGATCGATGTTTCCGAAGCCGACCCCCGAGGAGTTGGCGCCGCCGCCGTTCCATTCCAGGAGGCCGCGCACGCGCTCGGCGCGCTCGGGGTCGGTCTGGCGCAGCTTCAGGTAGAGGTAGGGACCATCCACGTGGTTGTCCACGGTCAGGATATCCTTGTGCAAGCCGCGCTCGTGGAAGTCGAGGGTGCGCTGGAGGATGATATCCATGGCGCGTCGGGACTCGGCGTGGCTCAGGTCGTCGTGGGCCATCTCGCTGCCGCGGCCGGCGTAGACGAGGTGGTAGAAGCAGGCGCGCTGGATCCCCTCGGCCTCGATGAAGTCGAAGACACCGTGCAGATCCTGGTAGTTGCGCCGGGTGAGCGTGAGCCGCAGGCCGACCTTCTGGTCCACCGCCGTGCAATTGCGGACGCCGCGCAGGGCGAGGTCGAAGGCACCCTCCATGCCGCGGAAGCGGTCGTTCGTCTCGCCGAGGCCGTCGAGGGAGATGCCGACGTAGCTGAACCCGGCCTCGCGGATGCGTTGGGCGTTCGCTTCGTTGATCAGCGTGCCGTTGGTGGAGAGCGTGATGCGCAGTCCCCGGGCGCGGGCGTGCGCGGCGAGCTCGAAGAGGTCCTTGCGGACGAGCGGCTCGCCGCCGGAGAGGAGCAGCGCCGGGACGCCGAACGCGGCCAGGTCATCGATGAGCGCCTTGCCCTCTTCGGTGGTCAGCTCACCGGGGTAGCGCTTGTTGTAAGAGTCCGTATAGCAGTGTACGCAGGCGAGGTTGCAGCGCCGCGTGGTGTTCCAGGCGACGACGGGGCGGCGCTCCGCTGCCGAGCGCGGCACCTCGTGCCCCTTGCCCTCGGTGCGATGAGGGCTTCCGTGATCCGCCCCGCGGCGGTGTCCGTAGCGCAGGGGATCTCCCGTAGTATCCCGGTCGCAGAAGAGCTTGGTAATATCAATCAAGGTTGTCCCTCCCTCAATGGTAGTGCGCGCCCCGCGTGCTGGCCGGCGGCGGGCGCCGGCGGGGCGCTGCTGCGGGCCGCACGCCCACCTCTCCCATTCTAAGACTTCTCCCCGAGACCGTCCATCAGTGGATTCCCTGATTCAACCGGGTCCGCCCCCTGGCGCGCGGCCCCGGATCCCGCTGCTCTCCCTTGCCGATACCCGCTCCGCGCTGCCGTCGCCGTACGGCACGATGCGTGCAGACCGGAATGACACACACGTGCGAGCCTGACGAGCGAGAGGCTGCAAAGGGGTGGCCGCAGTGTGGAGTGCCGGGTGCCCGTTCGCTCGCGGGGGCGCCGAGATTCGCCAGTGGGGGAGGGACCGACGTGATGGAGCGTTTGGGCTGGACGCCGGGTAGGGACCACCGGGGCGGCGCCGGGAGGAAACGACCGCGCCGGGGAGCGCTGCTCTCCCTGAGCGTTCTTCTTGCCGGGGCCGTCTTGATGGGTGGCTGTGGCTCCGGGGCGCTGGGGTTGGGTGACCGCGCCGCGGAGCAAGGCGCCGCCGAGCGCACGCGGATCATGATGGAGGTCTTCGATATCCTTGATGCCGTGGAGATGAAAGACTGGGGCGATTACGGCCGCATGTTCTGGTCGCAGAATCGGATACGCCCGATGGACTTCAGCGCCCCCGAGAACAACCCGTTCGGGGTGAGCCGTCTGGATGGCGCGGCGAACTTCGCCGACGGTAACATCTACATTGACCAGACGGTTTGGCTCGCCATGCCGCCGCGCCACCTGGCGATCGTGATGCTGGACGAGATGATCCACTTCCGCTACATGACCACCGAGCACGATATCTTCAACGAGGTGACCTATGGCACGGATGGCTTCGTAGCGCGCTGGACGCTGACCTTCGGCCGTCACTTCAACGCGCTCGGGCCCGAGGATGCCGCTTACCAGGAGTGGTGGGACAACTTCCTGCTCACTCACGAAGCCTGAGGCCGGAGGTGTCTGCGGCCCGGGCCCGGAGTGACGTCCGGTTCGAGCCGCGCCCTCTTCGACACCCGATAGCGCAGGCGCCCGCGGAGGCCGGGATCCCCGGCTTCCGCGGGCGTCTTGCCTCTCGACGGTGCGGAAGCTGCCCCGCGCCCGGGTGTCCGGGCTGAGTAGATCCGGGCGTTTGGGATGCGCGCGGAGAGGGGATACTAGGGGAGAGCGCGATGGTGGCAACTGCGATGAGACCATCCCCGCAGAGGTGACGGCATGGATACTGGAGAACGATGCTGGCGCTGCGCAGGCACCGGGGTGGTGTGCAGCGAAGAGGGTGGGGAAGTGTGCTGGCTCTGTGGCGGCGAGGGCAAGGCGCCGCGCCGCGCGGATCCACCGCCACGTCACCAAAGTGTCCGGAATCAGCCTGATACGGACCGCCGTCCGCGCCTTCGGAGCCGGCGGGGGGCGGCCGTGCTCTCCCTGCGATGAGTCTCGCGCGGCTACAGTGACGACGTGTAGACCATCCCGCCCCCGAACCGGCGCATGCCGAGCAGGACCGGCTGGAGCTGCAGCCGTCGGGTGATGCGCCAGTGCGCGCCCAGATGGGTGTCACCCAGTGCCCTCTCCACCGACAGACTGAGCCAGGGCGTGGGCTGGCACTCCAGGCCGGCGAACACGCCGCTGAGCCGTCCGGTGCCCGTCCCGACGTGGATGCCCCAGCGCACGCCCGGCGCGGCGGCATCCGCCGGGTTCGGAAACCGCCAGCTCCCGACGGCGTACTCGGCGGAGAGCATCTGAGTGCCGGTCGGATCCCGCGTTCCCAGGGCCACCGCCGGCCGCAGGCCTTGCTGTCGCAGCACCCGGAGCCGCGCGCCGATGGATCGGTCCACCATGTAGCCGCCGAGCGGGTAGCCCCACTTGTTGGTGAAATCAGCCCACTCCCCCGGGCGGTAGTAGCGCGCGAACGGCTTGCCATCGAAGCTCGTCACCCTCACCGTGACGTCCAGCGCCGGAGCCAGCCCCACGTTCAAGAAGTGGACGATGGTATCCTTCTCGGAACTCGGGTAGGGACGGAAGGCTCTCTCGGCGACGTTGATGCCGACGGAGTACTGGCCGCGCGGCACGGGGTCGGCGGTCGGCACGAACACGAGGCCCGGCTCCCCGCTGAGGCCGGGAGCCGCGAGGAGGCCGGGGGCGCTGCCGAACGTCAGGAGGGACCACAACACCGCTGCCCGGCGCGCGCGGGGGTGCGCCCGCCGCGCCGCCGGCCGAATGCCACCGTGGGATCTATTGCGCATGGCGATCAAGCCCTTAGCTACCGCGGAGACGGGGCGAGCCTACCCGTTCATCACCTCGGTGCGCATCGCGTCAATGATGCGGGCGAGGTTCTCCTCGAGGGGGATGCGGGGCGCCCAGCCGAGGAGCTGGCGGAGCTTCTCGACGCCCGGCACGCGGCGCCGCATGTCCTCAAAGCCCGCCGGGTAAGCTTCGCTGTAGGGAACGTAGCGGATCGTTGAGCGGCTGCCGGTCATGCGGATGATCAGCTCGGCCAACGCGCGGATGGAGATCTCGCGTGGATTGCCGATGTTGAACACCTCGCCCACCGCCTCCGGCTTCATCGCCAGCTCCGCGGTGGCGCGCACGGCGTCGCGCACGTCGGTGAAGCAGCGCGCCTGCTCGCCGTTCCCGTAGACGGTGAGCGGCTCGCCATTCAGCGCCTGGCGCACGAAGCGCGGCACCACCATGCCGTAGCGGCCCGTCTGGCGCGGCCCCACGGTGTTGAAGTAGCGCACAATCACCACGGGAAGCTTGCGGTCGCGGTAGTAGGCGAGGGCCAGGAACTCATCGGTGGCCTTGGTGTTGGCGTACAGCCAGCGCGTGATCTGGGTGGCGCCGATGATGCTGTCGTCATCCTCGGTGAGCGGCACCTTCTCGTTCTTGCCGTATACTTCCGAAGTGGATGCGAGCAGCACCTTCGTCCCGTTGGTCTCGGCGGCTTCCAGGACGACTTCGGTGGCGCGGATGTTGGTCTCAATGGAGAGCAAGGGGTTCTCGATGATCCAGCGCACGCCCACGGCGGCGGCCAGGTGCATCACGATGTCGTGGTGCGGGACCAGGTGGCGCATCCGCTCCTCGTTCAGCACCGTATCAATGATGAACTCCAGGTTCGGATGCCCCTTCAGGTGCTGCAGGTTCTCGCTGCGTCCGGTCACCAGGTTGTCAATCACGGTGACCGTGTGCCCCTCGTGGAGCAGCAACTCCGTCAGGTGCGAGCCGATGAACCCGGCGCCACCCGTCACGAGTATCTTCATTGGGTCAGGGTCCTTCCAGGAATGCTCAGGAATGCCTCTGGCGCGCAGCAGAGGGAGAGAGTGCTTCCGGTCGATCGCGATGGTGTCCGTTTCCCAGGGCGATGCCCTTCTCCCGGCAGAGCGCCAGGATGCTCCGGCCGGCTTCGGTGTCTGCGGCCACGCCGAGCACGCAGCGGTTGACGCCCTGCGCGTCAATCAGCTCCGGCAGCATGGAGAGCGGCCCCAGGATCGGCACGCCGTTGGCCAGCCGCCCGTGCTTGCTCCGGTCGTCATCCAGGATGCCCACCACCTCGGCGCGCTGCAGGGCGAGTGGATGGCGCAACTCCTGCACCAGCGAAAGCCCCTGTGGCCCCGCCCCCAGGATGACGACGCGGGGAGAGTTCTGCGGCGACACCCGGGCGAAGAGGGCCACGAGCGCCGCGTAGCCCAGCCGGACCCCCGCCGCCAGAACACTGAAAAGGAGCCAATCAATGACCAGCGCGGCCCGGGAAACAGGGGGCAGCACGCCGGTGAGCATCAGGAGCGCGGCGCTCAACAGCGAGCCGACGGTAGACCCGGTGCCGGCCCGCAGCGCGTCATCCATCCCGGCGTGGCGCCAGACGCCGCCGTACCCCCGACAGAGCGCCATGGAGAGCAGCTTCGCCACCAGCACCATCGGCAGCACCTCCGGCAACACCTCCGCCGTCGCCATCGGGGGCGCTCCCTCGTAGCGCAGGAGGTGCGCGCCGATGAAGGCCACCGGGATGAGCACCATGTCCAGCAGCACCTGCAGCAGTTGCCGCTTGTAGAGGAGCGTGCCGCCGATCGCCTTGATGCGCGGCGGCACCTGCGCCTCTTCCGGGTACACCTTCAGGAAGCCGAGGAAGATCCCCAGCAAGAGCAGCACCACGAAGAGGACGGTGGCGATCAGGCATACCGCCAGCGGCGCGAGCGTCTTCGACAGCAGCGCCACGCCCCCGAACAGGCCGGTCAGCCCATACAGGACCAACACGGTGCCCCGCTCGCTCAGCCCGAGGGCGACCAGCCGGTGGGAGGAATGGTCGCGCCCGCCCTGCGATATGGACCGGCCGTGCAGCGTGCGCACGATGGATACCAGCGTCGTATCGAAGATCGGAATGGCCAGGATGGCGACCGGGACGAGCAGGGAGATGGCCAGACTGGAGGCGCCCGTGCGGCTGCCATAGAGCGCGAGCGACGCCAGTGAGAACCCGAGGAACATGCTGCCGCAGTCCCCCATGAAGACCTTGGCCGGGTTGAAGTTGTAGATGAGGAAGCCGGCGCACGCTCCCACCAGGGCCAGCAGCGCCGCTGCCAGGCCCTGGTCGCCATCCAGGGCGCAGAGGACGGCCATCGCCAACCCGGAGATCGCCGAGACGCCGGCGGCCAGGCCGTCCATGTTGTCCAGCAGGTTGATGGCGTTGGTGATGCCCACCATCCATAGCATCACGATGGGAAGCGACAGGAGGGGGGGCAGTCCCTCGAAGCGGACCGCCTGGGCGACCCACACGGCGGCGGCCACCTGCCCGATGAGCTTCAGGTGAGGCTTCAGGCCGATGCGGTCGTCGAGAACGCCGAGCAAGAAGATGGCGACGGCGGGCACGAGGAAGGAGTCCAGCGCCGTCCGGTCCACGAACGCCATCCAGCCCGCCAGTGCGCCCAGGAAGATCGCGATGCCGCCCATGAGGGCGGTCGGCTTCCGGTGCCACCGGTCTGCGCGCGGCTTATCAATCCAACCCACGCGGCGGGCCAGGGCGATCACTATCGGAGTCAAGAGCGCCGTGAGGGCGAAGCTTACCAGGAAAGGCATGGTCCCATCCACCGCGCCCGGCGCCAGGTCGGGCGGCCATCAATCAGGCAGGCGAGCCGCCTCCGCGCGTCTGCGCCCGAGCGCCTCCGCCCGGCGCGCCGGAGCCAGGACCGAGACGGCGCTTCCGGCCCGGCCGCACGCTCCGGAGCCACCGTGCCGGGCGTCCACTCTCCCTAGTTCGGGATCCACGGGCGTTTCCCTGCATGCTCGAGCAAACACCGAACACCGGGCGGCGTGGGAGCCGTCCGGGTGCGCATCCCCACCCTCGCCCGGCTCCCCTGGATGCCGCTCCGCCCCTCACCGGCACCCCTCCAGGATGCGCCGGACAATCGCCGTGGTGGACCGCCCCTCCACCAGGGGAACGATCCGAACTTCCCCGCCCAGTGATTCCACGAGGGGGGCCTCCTGGAGGTCTTCCTTCCGGTAGTCCCCCCCTTTCACGTGAACATCGGGCCGGACGATGCCGATCAGGTCGTCCGGCCGGTCCTCCGGGAAGAGGCAGACGGCGTCCACGCACGCGAGGGCGGCCAGCATCTCGGCGCGCTCCGCCGCGGGCACGAGCGGCCGGGTGGGGCCTTTGAGGCGCGTGACGGAGCCGTCGTCATTGAGGCCGACGACCAGCCGGTCCCCCAGGGCGCGCGCCGCTTGCAGGTAGCGCACGTGCCCGACGTGGAGCAGGTCGAAGCAGCCGTTGGTGAACACCAGGCGCAGCCGCGCCTCTCTCGCCCGCCGGCACCACGCCGCCAGCGCCTCCCGGCTCAGGATCTTGGTCGTCACCACTCGTCTCCTCCCGCTCGGCCGCCCAGCATCTCCCGCAGCTCCTCGGGGCCCACCACGGCCGTGCCGGCCTTGCGAACCACCGCCCCCCCGGCGAGGTTCGCCAGCGCGGCGGCCTCCACCGGCGCGGCGCCCGCCGCCAGCGCCAGGGTGAGCGCGCTGAAGGCGGTATCCCCGGCCCCGACCACGTCGTAGACCGGCACCGGCACGGCCGGACTCGCGTGGGCGACGCCCCCGGGCTCGACGAGGAGCGTGCCGAGGGCGCCGCGGGTGACCAGCAGGGCGCCGAGGTCGAGGCGTGCCCGCAGCGCCTCCGCAGCCGCGCGGATCTCCCCCTCGTCGCGAAGGCGGCATCCGCAGGCCGCCTCGGCCTCCAGGTGGTTGAGCACGACGACCGCGGCCCCCTGGAAGCGGCCGAGGTTCGGGGGCTTCGGGTTGGCCGTCGCCGGAACGCGCCGCCGGGCGCAGGCGCGGATCGCCGCCTCGGCGAGGGTGCCCCGAGCGATGCCCTTGTCGTAGTCGGAGATGAGGAGCGCGTCGGCGCCCCGCGCCAACTGCTCCTCCAGAAGAGCGAGGAGGCGGCCCGCCACATCATCGGCGAGCGGCTCGCGGCACTCGCGGTCCACGCGCACCACCTGCTGGCTGTGGGCGATGATGCGCGTCTTCACGGTGGTGGGGCGGGTGTCATCCACCAGCACGCCGCTCGTGTCCACTCCCGTGTCGTCCAGCCGGCGGCGCAGGACCTCCCCCGGGGCGTCCGCCCCCACGACACCCAGGACGCGCACCTCGGCGCCGAGCGCCCGCAGGTTGTGGGCCACGTTCCCGGCGCCGCCGGGGGTGTCGGTGTGCCGGTCGAGATCCACCTCCACCACCGGCACCGGCGCTTCGGGCGAGATGCGGCTGACCACCCCGGTGACGTACTCATCCAGCATCAGGTCGCCGAGGACCAGGGCGCGGCGGCCTCCCAGCCGGCCGATCAGCTCCGCCAGTCTCTCCTTCGAGGGGATCACGCTCCCCCTTCCGCCGCCGCCGCCCAGGCCCGGGCGAGGAGCGGGATCAGGATCTCATGGTGCCCGGTGAGGGCGATGCCCCGGCCCCCGAGCCGCTCCAGGCGGCGCACCACCTGGGTGCCGGCGCGGTATTGCCGCAGGAAGTCGAGGTTGATCCCCGTGCTCCCCCCCAGGTCTTCCCCCAGGTTGCGCAGCATGGCGAAACACTTCAGGAGCACCTCGGGGAGCACCACGGCCGACCCGATGTTCAACACCACGCCCCCGCCGCCGATGCCCCGCAGCGCCGCGGCGAGGATGCGGAAGTCGCGCAGGCTCGCCTCTCCGAGCGCGGCGCCGTCGGCAGAGGGGTGCATGTGAACGATGTCGGTGCCCAGAGCGACGTGGACGGTGAGGGGCACCCCGTGGGCGGCGGTCTGCGCCAGCAGGCTCACGGCGGCGTGCGGGGCCTCCGCGTCCAGGAGGTCGCGGCCGAGCGCGGCGCCGAGGCCGATTCCCTGCCGCCGCGCCCGCGCGGCGCCGGCATGGAAGAACTCCGCGGTCTCGCGCGCCATGCCGAAGCGCCCGGCGGGCAGCGCCTCCTCCACGTCCTCGGAGGTCTCTCCGAAGAGAGCGATCTCCAGGTCGTGGATGGCGCCCGCGCCGTGGAGCGCCAGTGCCGAGAGGCGGCCGCGGCGGATGAGGTCCGTCAGCACCGGGGAAAGGCCGCACTTGATGACGTGGGCGCCCATCGCCGCGACCACGGGGCGGCGGCGGCGAGTGGCGCCCGCCAGCGCCGCCACCGCCTCGCGGAAGGCGCTGCCCGCCAGCACGCGCGGGAGCGAGTCGCAGAACGCCTCGATCCCGGCGCCCGGGGGCGGGATCGAGGCGAAGTCCGCCACCGATACCTTGCTCGGCCGCTCGCGGATGGAGTGAGTAGCCAGCGCCTCCGGGCGGATCTCCGGGGGATGGGAGTCAGGGTAGCTTGCCGCGCTCACTGCTTCTCCCTGCCGGTGCCGCCGATCCGGGGAGCGCCGCGCCGGGGCGCCGGAAGGCGGTTTCCCGCATCAGGCGGCTCCCTGGCGCAGCCGCTGCAGGTCCGCGTCCACCATCATCGCCACCAGCTCGCGGAAGCGCACCCGCGGCTGCCACCCCAGCTTCTCCCTCGCCTTCCGCGAGGATCCCTGAAGGCAAAAGAGCTCCGCCGGGCGCCGGAACGCCGGGTCGATGTAGACGCGCGCCTCCCAATCCGGGATGCCGACGTGCTCGAACGCCGCCTGCACGAAGTCGCGCACGGAGTGGGTCTCCCCGGTGGAGATGATGAAGTTCTCCGGCGCGTCCTGCTGGAGCATGAGGCGCATCGCCTCCACGTAGTCGCCGGCGAAGCCCCAATCGCGCCGGCTGTGGAGGTTCCCCAGGCCGAGCCGCTGCGAGAGCCCGAGCTTGATCTGCGCCACGCTGCGGCTGATCTTGCGGGTGACGAACTCCGGCCCGCGGATCGGGCTCTCGTGGTTGAAGAGGATGCCGTTGACGCAGAACATCCCGTAGCTGTCGCGGTAGTTGTTGACGATCCAGTAGGCGTACAGCTTGGCGATGGCGTAGGGGCTGCGCGGGTGGAACGGGGTCTCTTCCGTCTGCAAGCCGTTCTCGTGGGAGTTGCCGAACATCTCGGAGGTGGATGCCTGGTAGAACCGCGCCTGCGGCGCGAAGTGGCGCACCGCCTCCAGGAGGCGCAGCGTTCCCATCGCGTCCACGTCCGTGGTCAGGATCGGCTGGTCCCACGAGGACCCCACGAACGACTGGGCCGCCAGGTTGTACACCTCATTGGGATGCGTGCGGCGGACGACGTTGATGAGCGAGGCCTCGTCTCCCAGGTCGCCCTCGATCAGGTCGAGGTCGCTCGTCACTCCGAGGTAGTCCAAATTCGCCAGGGCGTAGCGCGTGCTCCGGCGCACCAGGCCGTAGACGGTGTAGTCTTTCTCCAGGAGCAACTTGGAGAGGTACGCGCCGTCCTGGCCGGTGACGCCCGTGACCAGGGCCACTCTTCTCATCCGCGTGTCCCTTCCGCGCTCCCGCGGTGACGAGGCCGGGCGCCTGGCCCGCCATGACTGCCGTCACGCCGCGAGCGAGCGCTCCTCGCCGCGCAGCCAGGCGACGGTTCGGCGCAGCCCCTCGCGGAAGTCCACGGCGGGCTCGAAGCCGAGCAATCGCTGAGCCTTGGAGATGTCGGCCAGTGAGTGGGGCACGTCGCCGGGGCGCGCGGGGGCGCGCTCGACGCGCGGCTCGGTGCCGATGATCGCCGCCAACTCGCGGACCAGGAAGTTCAGGTCGTAGCGCTGGCCGCAGGCGATGTTGAAGACCTCGCCGGAGACCCCTGGCGCTTCGAGGGCGCGCAGGTTCGCCTGCACGACATTCTCGACGTAGGTGAAGTCGCGCGACTGCGTGCCGTCGCCATCGACCCGCAGCGGCTTCCCGGCCAGCATCGCCTGGATGAACGCCGGCACCACCGCGGCATAGCGCGACGCCGGGTCCTGGCGCGGGCCGAAGACGTTGAAGTAGCGCAGGCAGACCGTCTCCATGCCGAAGAGGTGTCCGAAGACGCGGCAGTAGTGCTCGCCCGCCAGCTTGGCGACGGCGTAGGGCGAGCGCGGGAGCGGCGTCATCTCCTCCCGCTTCGGCAGCGCCGGGTTGTCTCCGTAGGCTGAGGAGGAGCCGGCGTAGACGAAGCGGCGCACGCCCGCGTCGCGGGCGACGGTGAGCATCGTGATCGTGCCGGTGACATTCGCCTGGTTGGTGCCGATCGGATCCTGCACGGAGCGGGCCACCGAAGGGATCGCGGCCTGATGGAGCACCGCTTCGCAACCGCGAGCCGCGCGCGCGGCCACGCAGGCGTCCGTGACCGAGCCTTCGATCACCTCCACGCGGTCGCGGATGTGCGCCAGGTTCTCAGGCTTTCCGGTCGCGTAGTTGTCCAGGACGCGCACCGTGAACCCACGCTGCGCCAACTCCGTTGCCAGGTGCGAGCCGATGAACCCGGCTCCCCCGGTCACTAGCACTCTCATCGTGTACCTTCCCACTACTCTCGCGGTCGGCTCTCCCGCGGCGGCGGGAGAGGCCGGCTCCCTCGGCCCGGTGGGACCCGGCCTTGTCGCCGTGTTTGCGGGCGCGTCACGCCGCCCCGCGATTCCACTCGGCTATCTGCGCTCAGGGACGCGGCACCAGCTCGTGGTACAGCTTCCGGATATCGGCTTCGAGGCGATCGATGGAGAGCCGCGGGTAGACGTGGCTCCGCCCGGCCGCGGCCATCGCCTCCGCCCGGTCGCGGTCCTGGAGCTGCTCCAGCATCGCCTCGGCCAGCCGCCCCGCGTCGCGCGGGGGCACCACCCGCCCGGTCCGCCCGTCGTCCACCAGGTCGCGCACCGCCCCGACGTCGGTGGTCACCACGGGGCGGGCCGAGGCGAGCGCCTCGATCATCGTCACCGGCAGACCCTCGTTGAGGGAGGAGAGGACCACCAGGTCCAGATCGGCGTAGATGGCCGGCAGGTCGGACCGGAAGCCGAGGAATCGCACGGTGCCGGGGATGCTCTCGCCGTCCGGCTCCCGCGTGCGCGGCGGGGCGCCGTTCCCCGCGTGCGAGATCACCCGGAGGCCGCGCGCCAGCGCCTGCTGTTCCAAGGGCTCGCGGAGCTCCCCGTCGCCCACCACGAGGAACTCGGCCCCCGGGAGCCGCCGCGCCACCCGCGACGCGGCCTCGATGAAGAGATCGTGCGCCTTGATCGGCACCAGGCGTGCGACGATCCCGACCAGCGGCCTTCCGTCCGGGATGCCCAGCTCGCGCCGTAGCGCCGTCCGGTGCTCCTCAGCGCGGAGGAACGGCTCCAGCTCCAGGCCGAGCGGGATGCGCACCATCTGCTCCGGCCGACCGACGCCAAAGCCGAGGATCTCCTTCTCCTGCGCCTCGCCAAGGACGATGATGCGGTCGGTCCAGCGCGCCAGCGTCCGCTCGATCTTGAGGAAGACCTCCGTCTTGCGCGGCGAGAAGTAGCCGTGGAAGACGTGTCCGTGGTAGGTGTGTACCATGTGCGGCACCCGCGCCAGGCGGCCGGCCAGGCGGCCGACGGTGCCGGCCTTCGCCAGGTGGGTGTGCAGCACGTGCGGGCGAAAGCGGCGCAGCTCGCGGTAGAGGTGGGCGACGGTCCCCGGGTCGGACCGCAGCGAGATCTCCCTGCCGAGCCCGGGGACGCGCACGAAGCTCACGCCGCGCTCGGCGGCCAGCGGCTCCATGCTCCCCTCGTTGGCGCCGATGTTCCCGACGAGGAGGCGAGACTCGAAGTCGGCGTCCTGCAGGCGCTGGGTGAGGAAGATCGCCTGGTAGGAGGGGCCGCCGACGTTGAGCCGGGTGATAATGCGCGCGACGCGGATCCGTCCGTTATTCACTGAAACCGCTCCTGCCCCATCCGGTGGGGGGCGCCGATACGTGGCGTTTGGAAGACGAAGCAGCGTCCGCCATCCGCCTGCCGGGGGTGGGCCGTGGCGCATCACCTGATGCCGCGAAGCGCCCGATTCCTCAGGTACTCACCGGCGGTGGGAGGATGAACTCACGCCGGGCCTCGCACAGTGCCGCCAGGCGGTGCTCGTTACAGACGGATACCCGCGGCGGGCCGCTCCCGGCCTACCGTTCCACTGGCAGACCGGAGCTGTCCCTTCCGCCTCACAACTCCAGGCCGAGTACTGTCGCGGTCACCATCGCGCCCCAGGGCCCCGGCTCCCCCCGTGTATTCACCCAGCGCAGCATATAGTACGCGCGCTTCCCAGCCTCTTCTGCCTCGAAGTCTACGGTGTAAGGGGTCCGCGTGTCGGTCGCGAGGTAGCTCATCTCCTTGGGATCGGAGGGCGCCGGATCCCCTAACTTGACCCACACCTGGCACCCCGTCACGCCCGCAGGTTTTGCGCGGCTTGTGGGTGTACCCTCGTCCGCGAAGGCGATCACGTGGCGGAGGCGCTGCGACGAGTCGATCTGCGCCACCGGCCGCGTAGTGGGTGCCGGCACGGGTGTGGGCGTTGTGTCACGGATGGTGATACCCAGCGCCGCGCGCATGCTGTCGGTGGCGCCGGGAGCGATCTGGATCTGCGCCGTGAGCGCCCGCAGCCTCTGCTCCAACGCAGCACGGCTCTCGTCCTTGTTCTCGCGCGCGCCCATCGCCCAATTCCGGGCTTGGACGTGCTCGGCGTAGAGGCCATTCCAGGTGGTCTGGGCGCTCGTTAGCGCCGTGATCTGGTCCGCTGTCAGCCCCAATGGCGTCGCATGGCTACTAGCGTACGTGACGAATTGTGCCTGCCACGCATCGAATTCCGCATCGCTGTCGGGGATGTAGTCAGATGGCATCGTTGTTCACCACGGACGGGCCGCCCGGTGCCCCCCCAACTCAATCTGCTCCCCCGACAGGCGCAGTTCGGAGGGGCACACGCCTACTCTGCGCGGCGCGTTCCGCGCTCGCGCACCGTGGTGGGTATTCGCGGGACGCGTCTCCTGTTCCTTCCACACCGGCGCAGTAGCGCAGTATGCAGTGTGGCGGTGTTACCCCCCTTGGTTGCCGAACCAGAGGCGCCCCCGCGGGTGGCCACGCATGCTGACCGCAGAGGCGCGCCATCGCGCTGAGAAACCCCTTCGCGCAGCTCCAGGTGGGCCACGCGGCAGGGGAGGCGCACTTCGCAGCCCGGTTCGCTGAACTCCGGCCACGGGTGACTGAGGTGGATGAACCTACCATTGAGGTCAGTCGAACACCTGCTGGCCTCGTTAGGCCATCCACTGAGGCCAGGACTGGCTGGGCTGAGGTCGGACGCTCACCGACTGGTCTCGGGCGTTGATCCCCCGAGGCTGGTGACCGCACGACTGGCAGGCGCCTACCATCCATTGGAAGCGGGGGCGTACTTCCCCAAGAACATCCGCGTCACCGTGGGCGCTAACCGAGCACCGACTCTAGTACCCGCTCCCAACGCGCCATGAGCTGCGCTTCGCCGTGTTGAGCCTCGGCGTAGCGCCTGCCCCACTCGGCGGCATCCCGCCGCGCCGCCTCGTCGCAGATGTACCGCTGCAGCTTGTCCTGCCACTCTTCGGGTGCGCGACAAGTCATCTCAACGCCGGCCCCGGCCATCGCGCGACCGTAAGCCGGGGTTTCGGAGGTGAGGACCGGGATGCCCAGTCGCCAGAAGAGGATGAGCTTATTCTCACACTTGCCTAGCCAGAGTGGGTTGCCTACCTCAATCGGGATTATAGCCATGTCGCATGCTGTGAGGATGTGAGGTGCCATCGCCACGTTCCACTGATAGAGGAATGTTGTGACCCCGGGGAGCACGCGATCCAGGAGCTGCTTCGTGGGCCGCAGCCCGACATTGATCAGCCCCATCGGGTACATCAGATCCGTCACCACGTGAAGGGCCAGCGCGCGCCGCTTCGCCACGGCAGCGAGCGCCGGTCCAATAGCCTCCAGCATCCGGACGTTGCACCCCTCCCCCTCCCAGGCGAGATGAGCCGTATCGCGCACGCCGTATACAACCTTCCGAACGCCCCCCAGCTCCACGTGGAAGTCGAGGATGATGTGGACGTTCGGGCACAAGGGGAGAGCCGCCTCGCGCACCTCCTGGGTGGTGCAGACGATTCCGTCTGCCCGCCGACAGAGGTCGACCAGAAGTTCGTGGTGGCTCAAGTGCAGGTGCCGCCACTGCCGCGTGACGAATTTCGCCGGCCCGCGCAGGCGGCCCCGAAGCCCTTCCGAAGGAGCAGCCAGGTAGGCGTTGGCGAAATCGGCCACCAGCTTGCCGCGCGAGCGGGGATAGCGCGCCCATACGCTCAGATCGGACTTCTCGGTAACGACCACCAGGTCATAGCTGCGCGACGGGTCGGCTCTCTCGATCTGTAGGCCCCGCTTCGCCGCATAATAACAGAACCGCCTGCGGTCCGCCGGTCGGGAGAAGTCGCTGCCATAGGTAGCGTAGCCGATGCGCAGTCGCTCCATCGTCTCCCTCTTCCTCAACTCCCCGCTGGCGGGAGGGCCGGTCCCCGGCCCACACCTGCCGTGCCCGCGCCCGTTAGCCCGCTTGCGCGCGCCACCAGCCGATGGCGTGCCCCAACCCGCTCTCCAGATCGTAGCGGGGCCGCCAGCCGGTGCTCAGCAGCTTCTGGTTGTTGGCGACGATGAACGGGGGATCGGTCGGGTTGTCCGGCCGCGCCCCGAACTGCACCAGATCGGGCCGGCCGAGGATGCCGGCGATCGTGGCGACGATCTGGCGCACCGTCACCGGCTCGCCGGACCCGACGTTCACCGGCCCCGTGAGGTCGCTCAGCAGCGCGGCCACCAGGCCGCCGGCCACGTCCTCGACGTGCATAAAATCGCGCACCTGGCGGCCGCTGGTGACGGCGGCCGGCTCCCCGCGCAGGAGCGAGTTGATGACGTGGGGGACCAGGCGGCGCGGGTCCTCTCCCGGCCCGTAGAGGTAGAAGAGGCGGGGCCAGGCGAAGCCGATGTCGTGCAGCCTCGCCACCTGCTCGCCCATCAACAGGGTGGCGGTCTTCGCCGCGGCATAGAGGCTATCGGCGCTGGTGGGCGTGCTCTCGCTCAGGTAGCCGTAGCTGAAGTCGTACTCGAAGCAGGTGCCCACCGAGGCGATCCGCCGGCACCCGGCCTGCCCCAGCGCCGCGAAGAGGCGCACGCTCCCCTTCACGCAATCCAGATTCTCGGGGGCGGGCAGGTACTTGCCGGGGATGACGAACCACGCCAGGTGGAGGCAGGCATCCACCCCCTCACACAGCCGCGCGAGATCGTCGTCGGTGGCGTGGAAGAGATCCCCCTCGCGACGCTCCATCCGGTCCAGAATGTCGGCGATGCGTGAGAGATTGTCACCCGGTAGGTAACTGGCGCGCACCTGGTGCCCCTCGTCGAGGAGCCGGCGGGCCACTTGCGCGCCGACGAAGCCGGAGCAGCCGGTCAGCAGAACCTTCATGGCTTGAAATCCTCGTGCGCGGCATCCTTGGGCGAGAGGACGGGATCCGCGATTGGCCACTGGATATTGAAGAGCGGGTCGTTCCAGCGGATCCCGCGCTCGCTATTGGGCGCGTAGAACTGCGTGGCGATGTAGAACGCCTCGCTGGCGTCGGTGAGCGACTGGTAGCCGTGCGCGAATCCCTCCGGCACGTAGATCGCGCGCCGGTTCTCATCCGTCAACTCCACGCCGGTCCACTTCAGGAAGGTGGGCGAGTCGCGGCGCAGATCGATGATCGCGTCGTAGATCGCGCCGCGGACGCAGCGGATCATCTTCACCTCGGCGAAGGGCGGCACCTGGTAGTGCATCCCCCGCAGCGTGCCCTTGCGCAGGTTGTGCGACAGGTTGCACTGCGCCACTTCGCTTTTCAGGCCGTGTTCGGCCAGCTCACGGGCGCAGAAGGCGCGGGCGAACATGCCCCGGTCGTCCGCGCGCGGCTCAATGTCAATGACGTAGGCCCCCTTTAGGGGGAGCTCCTCGAACTTCATCAGGCTTTCTCCCGTCATCGCGGCCGGATCAACGCCAGAAGAGCATCTCGTCCACTCTGGCGCCCTCCATCAGGTAGCGGAGCTGCTTCAGGCGCGTGTAGAAGCGGCCATCGAACTGCTCGAAGGTGAGGCCCGCCTCCCGGAAGGCGCGGTGGAGCTGCTCGATGCCCCGGCGCACGTTCCACTGCGGCGCGAACGCGGGCAGCACGCGGCGCACCTTGGCGAAGCTCACGTTGTAGGTGCGGTTGTCGGCGCTGGCTCCCTCGGCGAAGGTGACCTCGCAGCCGGGCACGACCTCGGCCACCGTGTTGGCGATGTCGCGGATCTGGTAGTTCTCGCTCTCAGCGCCGATGTTCAGCGCCCGGGCGTGGACCGCCTCGGCGGGCGCTTCGAGGGCGGCGGCGATGGCGCGCGCCATGTCCTCCACGTGAACCATCGGGCGCCAGGCGCGGCCATCGCTCATCAGCTTCACCTTGCCGGTGGTAAACCCCCAGCCGGTGAGGTTATTCACCGCGATGTCGAAGCGCAAGCGCGGCGACAAGCCGTAGGCGGTGGCGAAGCGCAGGAACACCGGCGAGAAGCGGTCGTCGGCCAGGCGGGTGAGCGCGGCTTCGCCATCCACCTTCGAGCGCGCGTAGGCGGTCTGGGGATTGAAGGGCGCCTCCTCGGTGAGAGCGCCTTGGTCGCTCTGCCCGTAGATGCTGCAAGAGGAGGCGAGAACCATGCGGCCCGCGCCGGCGGCGCGGGCGGCCTCGGCCATGCGGCGGGTGCCCTGCGTGTTGATGGCGTCCGTCAGCCCCGGATTCAGCTCCCCGGTCGGATCGTTGCTGAGAGCGGCCAGGTGAACGATCGCCTGCACGCCCTCCAGGTCGGCCGGCTCTACCCGGCGGACGTCTTTGACGATCTGCCGCGCCACCCGTGGGTCGAACTCCCCGCCGAGCAGGCACTCCTTGTAGAACCCGGCATCGTAACCCCAGACCTCGTGGCCGCGATCCGCCAGGAAGGGCGTGAGCACCGAGCCGACGTAGCCCATGTTTCCGGTAACAAGAATACGCACCACTGCCTCCTCTATCGCACGAGGGGTGGGAGCGCGGACGCCCCTCGGTCCTCATCACGCACGGTGGCCGGCGGCCAGGCGCGGCACCGACCGTCCTCGCGCCGCCCGCTCGATCTCATCGCAGACGAAGTGGCTGAAGGGGATAGCGCAGGTGAACGCGGGTGAGACCGCGTTGAGCACGTGGAAGGAGCGCTCGTCGCCCTCCAGGCAGAAGTCCATCACCAGGGTGCGGTCGGCCTTGCGCACGAGCTGCGCCCGGATGCCGGGCCGGCCCCAATGGGTGTAGTCTTCCAGCCGCACGCCCTCGGCCAGGACCGCCGCCTGCCGCACCAGGTAGGCGCGGCGGTACTTCCGCATCTCCTCCACCGCCAGGCTCCGGAAGTCGAACCCGGCGCGGAAGAAGAGTCCGGCCATGGCGCCGGCGATGGCGGCCAGCTCGCCGGCACGGAAGCGGCGCGTCCAGTCATACTGCTCGCGCCACAGGCAGGGGATGGCCGTGGGTCCGATCTTGACGTGCCCATCCACCGTGAGGGTGAAGTGGACGCCGAGGAAGGGGTTCTTCAGGTTGGGCACGGGGTAGACGTTCGTGCGAAGCGCCCCCTCGCGCTCGCTCGAGTAGAGGTAAAGCCCCTTGAAGGGGAGGATCTCATAGTCGCCGCCGAAGCCGAAGTCGCGCGCAATCCGGTCGGCGTAGAGGCCGGCGGCATTCACCACATAGCCGGCCTCGCACGTGCCCCGGCGGGTGAGCAGGCTTCTGCCGCGCCGGCCGCGGTACCCGCAGTCCAGGGCCACGCGCACGCCCAGGGCTTCGGCGTCAGCGAGCAGGGCCGCCATCACCGCCTTCGGATCCACCGTGGCGGTGGTGGGCGACCAGAGCGCCTTGCCGCACGTCTTCACCCTCGGCTCGATCTCTCTCGCCCGCGCCTCGGAGATCTCCTCCAGGGGCACGCCGTTGGCTCGCCCCCGGCGCAGCAGCTCCGCGATCCCGGCGAGCTCGCTCTCGTCGCGGGCGACCACCAGCTTGCCGCAGCGGTTGATCGGGAGGCTGCGCTCCTGGCAGTAGGCGCGCACCGCCTCGTTTCCCTGCCGGGTGAAGCGGGCCTTCAGGCTGTCGGCCGTGTAGTAGAAGCCTGCATGGAGCACGCCGCTGTTCCGGCCGCTGGCGTGCTCGCCGACGGCATTCTCCTTCTCCAGGAGGAGGACGCTGCTGTCGCCGCAGCGCCGCTTCAGCTCGCAGGCGATGTTGAGACCGATGACCCCGCCGCCGATGACGACGAAGTCGGCCGTGTCGGCTCCCTGACGCGCCATCTACGGCCATACCTTCCAGGGCGCCTTCCCCGTGCGCCAGAGGTCCTCGAGGAGGTTCTTCTCGCGAAGCGTGTCCATCGGCTGCCAGAAGCCGCGGTGCTCGTAGGCCATCAACTGCCCCGCGGCCACCAGGCGCTCGAGCGGCTCCAGTTCCAGCGACGTGGCGTCGCCGTCAATATAATCCAGCGCCCCCGGCTCGAAGACGAAGAAGCCGCCGTTGATCCACCCCTCGCCCGTCTGCGGCTTCTCCGCGAACTTGACCACCTGGCGGCTCTCGATCTGGAGACCGCCGAAGCGCGCCGGAGGGCGCACGGCCGTGACGGTGGCCAGCTTCCCGTGCGCCCGGTGGAACCCGAGCACGTCCTCGACCGGCACGTCGGCCAGGCCGTCGCCATAGGTGGCCATGAAGGTGCCATCGCCCAGCCACGGGCCAAGACGCTTGATGCGCCCCCCGGTCATCGTGTTCTGTCCGGTCTCCACCAGGTGAACGCGCCAGTCGGGCTGGCGGCCATCGTGGACGGCCAGCTTGCCGGTGGACAGGTTCACCGTCAGATCGTTGTTCAGGGCATAGAAATTGAGGAAGTACTCCTTGATGACTTCCCCCTTGTAGCCCAGGGCGATGACGAACTCGCGGAAGCCATGCCAGGCATAGATGTTCATGATGTGCCAGAGCATCGGCTTGCCGCCGATCTCCACCATCGGCTTGGGCCGGACGGTGGTCTCTTCCTGCAGCCGGCTTCCCAGTCCGCCGGCAAGGATCGCAACCTTCACGTTAGTTCCTCCCGTTCTGCGAAGGGTGCTGCAGAACCGTCCGCAACACCCGGTATCGTGTTGCCAAGATCATGGCCGGCCGGGCCTTGCGCCCCGAATCAGCCAACGCCAGAGAAGGTAGTAGGCACGGAGAGTCTCACCCACCACACTGGGTCGTATCATGGCCACTGCGCGCCCCAATCGAGTGACGCACTCCGGGGCGAGCGTGGTGAACGTTACAAGCCAGACGGCAGACGCAGGGAAGTGCTTCCGTGCGTACGCCAGACGGCTTTGCAGTGACAGGAACAGCCTGAACGCTTTGATTCGCTCGGACGCGCCCCCGCCCCGGTGGTAGGCCCGCGCGGAGGTCAGGTACCTGATTCGCAGGCCCGCCTTCTGAATGCGGAGCGAAAGGTCCAGGTCCTCCAGGTAGACGAAGAACCGCTCGTCGAACCCACCCAGCGACTCAAAGACCGGACGCCGGATGAAGTAGAACGCGCCGATCACGTGGTCCACATCACACGTCTCATCGTGGGGCCACTCTCGCATCCGGTAGCCGCGGAACCGGCGCTGCAGGAGGCGGTCGAGGCCCAGGATCGAGGTCAGCATCGTTGCCGGTGTGGGGAGACGAGCGCACGATCGTGCTATCCACCCATCGTCCTCGACCAACTGGATGCCACACGCGGCATAACGTTGGCCGCTATCAGCATCCAGGAACGCCACCGGCACGGAGAGCGAGTGCTCGTGGAGGATGGTGTCTGGATTCAAGAACAACAGGTAGTCCGCTTCGCTACGGATCGCGCCCTGGTTGCAGGCCGCTGCGAACCCGCAGTTTTCCTCATTCCGGATGAAGTGCAACGGGAGCGCCGATTCGCGAACACACTCCTGCGTCGGCACGGAAGATGCATTGTCAACTACTACGACGCGCGACAGCCGACCCGGTTTGGGGGGGCACCTCTCGATGGATGCGAGACACTCCCGAACCTGGCTGCCAGCGTTGTAGTCCACGATGACGATATCGACCGTGGGCTTGAGAGTGCCATGGTGTCTTCCGATAGGAGGTGTCATCTGCTCACCCGCATCGTCGGTGCGCTGCCTGCATCCTCAACCCCTGCTGCCGACGGGGTCTGTCTCCCCCAGCGGACGACAGCACCACCAGCCACTGCCGAGTTCCCTCAGTAGTTACGGGGCCCGGGGTTCGCGTAGTGGATCAGGTCGGCAACAGCGGCGCGTAGACCAGTGGAGCACCGATGGTAGCGGCCGGTGAGGAGGCCGGCCAGCACTCCGGGCGGGTTCAAGGGAGAAGTCTGCGCCACGGCTCTCCAGCGAAGGTGGCGCACCTTCTCCTTCAGGCGGGGCAGGGCATCCGGTCTCAGCGCCGGGTCGTTCCACGAGCGGACGCGCTCGCACGCCTCCTCGTAGCGTTGCGCCGCGCTCCGGTAGCGTTCGGCGCGTGCGGAAAGAGGGGGCCTGCCTCCCCTCCGGGAGCAGGGGACTCCTGAGTCCTGGGCCGCGTGCTGCCGGTAGCGCACCAGCCGCTCATCCACGGGGCGGAGCTCGGCGAGGATGCTGATGAGCAGGGAGATCCAGGCATCGTGGTGCCATTCAGTCGGGATCGGCAAGACTCTGGGGCGGTAGCGCGCCCGGAAGACCATCGTCATGCCGGTGACGCGAGCCCCTCGCAGGAGCTCGCGGAAGGCGTCGCGGCGCAGCGAGGACTGCTGCCGGGGTCCGAACGCGCCTCGCTGCCACAGCGGCGGGCCCACGCGCTGGCCGTGCTCATCAATGATGTCGGCGTCTGAGAACGCAGCCCCGATCGCTTCGGAAGCGGAGAACTCGTCCATGAGGCGTGCCAGCTTGTGCGCGTACCAGACGTCGTCGCTGTCGGCCAGCGCGATGATGTCCCCTTCGCACAGGCCGACCGCCTTCTCGAAGTTCTTGGTGCAGCCCAGATTCACAGAATTGCGCTCAATCCGCACCGGGAAAGGCGCCTGCTCACGGAAGGCGTTCAGCACGGCGACCGTGTCGTCGGTCGAGGCATTGTCGCAGACGACGAGTTCGTCCGGCAGGCGCTGCTGCCCGGCAATGCTCTCCAGTTGCGGCTGAAGGAAGCGAGAGGCGTTGTAAGTCGCCATCGCGATTGAAAGTCTCATCGGGCGGATACCCCCCACGGGGCCTCAATGGTACAAGGGGCCGAAGCGGCGCCTCATGCCATGCCAGACCCCGAGCGCGATGTGCGCTATCTTCGCCGCCTTCCTGCGCTCAAACAACAGAATCCAGAACACCATCCTCAACTGCCGCCGAAGGCCGTCCGCCGCCCATTCCCGTTCCCCCCGCCAGTACTCCGCAGCCACTGCCACGAGATTCCTGGCGTGGTAATACCGTCGCAGAGGGGAATGGTTTGTGACCACTATCCGCCGCCCCAGGAACCGGTGCTCTGTTGGCGAACCGAGCGGCTGGCGGATGCTCGAATCACGCGTGATCAGAACCCGGAATCCCTTCCTTCGGGCTCTCAAGCAGTATTCAAGGTCAACAAGGTCAATGAAGAACTCATCTCGGAAAGGGCCGACCACCGTGTGCGCCGCTGTTGACAGCAAGCTCCCCGAAGTGATCACCGTCGCGCACTCCTGCCAACGGGGTGTGCCTGCCATCGCGCCATCCGCTGTCCCGTGTTCGCCCTCGTTGCACGGCGATGCGACCACGTAGAGTGACCCGATGACCGCCACGCGGTGCCCGCCCGCGCCGAGGTATGCCTCGCGCATCGCCGCAAGCATGGGTGTCATGGGCGTGCTATCCTGGTCGAACGTGAGTACCCACTGGTAGCCGTGGCTGATCGCCCACTGCAAGCCCTGGTTCAGCGCCGTGGCGATCCCCAGGTTGGTCTGGTTGAGAATGAGATCAAGGGGCAATTGCGCTGCCGCCCTCTTCACGACGCCCAGATCCGCAGGGCCAGAGGCGTTGTCCACGACCAGGATGCGATCCACTTCCTCAGCAAGGCGGGCCAACCGTCCTGGCAGTCCGGAGTCGGGATGGTAAGTTACTACCACGGCGCAAGTAGTATCCTTGCTCGGCGCGGAATCCATCGTGATCATCCTTAGCTCTTCGCGTGCTGTCTGCATTGCGCGACGAAGGCGACGGGCTTGCGTGGGCAGGAGCGGTGGGTGATCTCTATGCTGGCCGTGACCGTAACTCCACCGACCCGGGGTGCGGAGTATCCGTGTCTGCAACCCCCCTGTCCCGCAGCGAGTAGGGACCCACTGTCAGCAAGGCAAGAGCCATCGATACGTATGTGATGTACTGCAGCATCGGAGCCAGGTCATCCATCATGGTGTGCATCAGCGTCGCCAGGAATCCCGTTCCCATGATGCGACAGAAGAGCCTGACGCGGGGCGATGGGGAACGGAGCGCGAGCAACAGGGTATGGATCAGAACGTGCCCGATGACCGTCAGGTGGATGACGAGCCCTACCACGCCTTGCTCCAGCAGCAGCGTCATGATGCTGTTGTGCGGGGTCCACGTAGTGACGCTCGCGCCCCATGCATGGTACCCGTATGCGCGTCCGGTAGTGGCTATCCCGCGGCCGAACACCAGAAGGCTCCCGGACGTCGACGCGATCATGTCCCAGTAGTACGCCCAGATTTCCGTTCTGCCGCTCAGGGTTTCCGTCCTCCATCCCTCCCATCGCCCCTGCCACAGGACTGAGAGCATATCAGCGGACATCATCCCAGAGTGGATCAGAGCGAGCAGGACAAGGGCTGCTGCTCCAATCACGAGGAGCGCTCCGCGCGCGGCCCTACCAGGGACTCCGAGGAGGAGGAGAACCAGGCCAATGGCAATGCATGAGATCGTCCCCCTGGACAGGGTGGCGAGAACGGCGCACGCGATGGAGCAGACCCCCAGCACCCCTAAGACTCGAACGGCGCGCGACTCGGCGCACGTTGCGGCGTATATCGAGACGAACAGCGGGAACACCAGGACACCAGCCACCGGGTTCGAAGTGGCGAAGCCGATCTCCATGAGCCCACCGTGCGTCCGAGACGTGAGCACGGCCATGAGACCATGCCGAGCAGCCTGGACAACAATGTTGTACAGGAAGAAGAGTGCCAACCCCGTGGCGGATAGCACCAACACGCCCACCACGCGCTCCACGCCCCGCGCGCCGTCGCGTTGGAGCGGCGAGAGAGAGGAGATGAGGTATAAGTACAGACCAAAGCCGGTAGCCAGGAATGTGAGTTGCTTGATCGTCGCGCGCGTCTCAGTCGTATTCACGACCGAAGCCGCAGCGGACAAGAGCAGGAGGCCGATCATCGCCGCGTAGCGCACGTGGCGCGCGGGGATTCCATTCCTGCGCCAGCACAGGCCTGCCGACAGGAGAATCATGGCGAACAGCACAGGTTGGCCGTAGGATGCAAGCGGGAGACCAAGTTCCTTGTTGGGAACGAAAGGTATCAGCACAACGCCCGCCACCATGAGCCACCACGGGAGGGATGTGCTAGGACGGCTGCGGGTCTTTCGCCACCTCGGGCTCCCCTGTTGGGCCAATCCGGCGCGCGGCCGAGCGACACTCATGTTCTGGCCATTCATCCCGAAGACCTCGAATTCGTCTGACTTCCCTGCGATCGCCGGTCGGATTCCGCCGGCGCAACAGACCCAAAGGGGTGCTGGTCACCCGGGGCGACCGCGGGCTGAAGAAGCCCCGTGAACCTAAGGACTTGTCAGCGAACAACCGTCGCAGACCGCCGGGCGCATGAACGCACCCGTCTCGGGGGCCGGCGGCCAACCGTCCTTCGGACGGGAAGAGACCCCGCGCCCGCGAGAGCGCTTGGCGGCTCCGAGCCGCCCCTCAGACGGGTATGTCCATATGCCCGGCCGCTGGCCTGTGACGCTTGTTCCCTGACGGCTCCTAACTCGGATCCGGATCCGATCTGATAGGTTGGTGGTCGGTGGCGGTTCGCCGCATCAGCAGCCCGAGCAGCGTCTCGGCGATGGGGAAGGGCAGGAGCCGCCGCTGCTTCAGGATCACGTAGGCGGATACCATTACGAAAGACTCGGCGCTGAGCACCGCGCACGCCATGCCCAGGGCCCCGAAGCGAGGAGCAAGAACTACCGCCAGGCCCACGTTGCCGATCCCTGCGGCTACGGCAACGCGGCCAAGTGGACGCTCCAACCCCGCCGGGAGCGCCCACTGAATCGCAAAGACGGTGCCCAGCGCGATGACAGGAATCGTCAAGGATAGAATGCGAAGGACCGGAATGGCCGGAGTGTAGGAGGCACCATACAGCAGCCCTATCAGCAGCGGCGCTCCCAAGAAGAACACGCCCCCCATGCAGAGACCCAGACCACCCAGAATCAAGAAGACCGTGCGGGCGTAGCGGCGTGCCTCTCCCGTCTGGTGCGCCATCAGGTGGCTGATGCGCGGGTAAACCGCCCAGGATATGGGATCCACCAGGCTGGTGGCCAGCCTGACCAGCCTCTCGGCGCCCCCGTAATAGGCAACCATCGCCGGGGGAACAAAAAGGCCGAGGACGAACCCGTTGGCCGCCTGGTAGAAACTCGCGCCGCCCTGGAATACGAACGTGCTCCAACTCTCCCGCAGCGTCCTCAGGGCGCTGCTTACCTTCGGCCGCCGCCAGGGCACTTGCCGATACATCATCCCGAGCAGACCCCCTGCCACAAGCAGAGCGCTCGCTGCATTGAGGATCAGCACCCGGACCCCTTGGTCGGGTGCTCTGACCATGATGAAGGTGCATGCGGCTCCCAGTGCGTACGCCAGGATGGTAAGCCGCGATGAAGTTGTGATTCGT
Organism: Armatimonadota bacterium; assembly: GCA_016199585.1. Taxonomy (GTDB): domain Bacteria; phylum Armatimonadota; class JAAZEB01; order JAAZEB01; family JAAZEB01; genus JACQGM01. The sequence continues at coordinate 1,521 of JACQGM010000133.1, read as the reverse complement.
TCGGTGCCCTGGAAGTACCACAGCGGGATGAAGCCCTGGGCAAGGCTGAGCACGAGCGCCCAGATCAGGTACTCCGGGTGAGTGCGGAAGATGGGCGCCGTGTAGCGCGCGATGAGCGCCACTGCGATGGCAGCAGTAGCCAGCACGCACTTGGCCCCCAGAACGTCGGACACGGTCTCAGCCACAGCCTCCCGGTCTCCCCGGTTCCGGGCAATCTTACGTGTAGCGAAGTACTGAAAGCCATACTCCATCGCCAACACGAGCCAAGAGGAGAAGGAACGGGAGAAGAGGACCAGCCCCCAGCCGGCCGGTTGAAGCAGGCGCGCGAGGTATGGAACCGTGACCAACGGCAGCACGACCGCCGCAAAGCGGACTCCGTAGAGCGCGGCCGCGTTGCGCGCCACCGTGCTGCGGGCCGCCCGGCGAATCGTCTTCGCCACCGTCATCTTCTGCCCCGACACGGGATCCTCCACTACTCCACCACCCACCCCAACTGCGTCTCCCACCCCGGCAGCGCCACCCCGAACCGCTCTCCCACCTTCCGGTTGGAGAGCACCGAATAGGCGGGGCGGCGCGCGGGCGTCGGGTATTCCGCCGTGGTGATCGGCACCACCGTGGCCGGCACGCCGTGCGCCGCGAAGAGGGCGCGCGCGAACCCGCACCAGGAGGTCTGTCCCGCCGCCGTGAGGTGGTAGACGCCCTCCTCCCAGTCGTCGCGGCCGAGTAGGCGGGCGGCGATGTGGGCGCTCCCCTCGGCGATCATCCGGCACCAGGTGGGGCTGCCGATCTGGTCGTCCACCACGCGCACCGTCCCCCGCTCGCGCCCCAGGCGGAGCATGGTGAGCATGAAGTTGCGCCCGCGCGCGCCGTAGACCCAGCAGAGGCGCAGCACCACGGTGCGCGCCCCGGAGGCGCGCACCGCCTCCTCGCCCGCCAGCTTGGTGCGTCCGTAGACCCCCATCGGGTTCGGCGCGTCCTCCTCGGCGTACGGCTCGCGCTTCGCTCCGTCGAAGACGTAGTCGGTGGAGTAGTGGATCATCGGCGCGCCGAGCGCCTTCGCTTCCTCGGCGAGGATGCCGGGCGCCGCGGCGTTGATGGCGCGCGCGAGGTCCGGCTCCTCCTCGGCCTTGTCCACCGCCGTGTAGGCCGCCGGGTTGACGATGAGGCGCGGGCGCACGCGGCGCGCCAAGTCGCGCACGGCGGCCGCGTCGGTCAGGTCCACGTCCTCCACGTCCACGGCCGTCACGCGGCCCAGGGGCGCCAGCGTCCGCTGCAGCTCCCACCCCACCTGGCCGTTCTTCCCCGTCAGCAGGATCTCCGCGTCCATCAACACCCTCTCCGTCGGTGCAGACCCCTGGTCCGGCTCCCCCTTCCCGCGGCGGGAAGGGGGTCGGGGGGCATAGGCGTTAACATAAGCGTTCCCGCGGTGCCACCCGGTATGAAACCGGGTGCTCCGGGCCGCTGGCCGGGCGTCCTCACGGACGCAGAAAGCCTTCTCCCGTCCGAAGGACGGCCAGCCGT
>JACQGM010000132.1 GCA_016199585.1 Armatimonadota bacterium | reverse complement strand
GGGCATAGCCGCAACCAAAGGCCGGGCATTGGAAATACCCGTCTGGCGAGCGGCGCGGCGCCGCTGAGCGTCCTCCCGGACGCAGGTAGATTCCCCGCCCGCGAGGGCGGTCGGCCGCAGGTCCGCGAGACGGTTATTTCCAATGCCCGGTAGTCCGCGCGGCGCTCGCAGGTTCGGCCCGTTGGTAGTGCGGAGGACGCTGAGGATCAGGGCGAATACCTATACAGACCTCAGCATCCCCCCCTTCTCCGGCGCCGCTGCGTCGGGCTGCCTCCGTGGTCTCTCCTCTTCTCGTATTCGCTCTGAGGAGTGAGCCGTGGCAAGCGCGGGCTTCGCTCGTCACGCATCACTCCTCACTCGTCCCTTGGATCCGCGTCCAGCGCTCGCTGTCGCGCTCGCGGTACTTGCGCATCATGTCTTGGAAGGCCTGGTCGAGGTCTATGCCCTGAGAGTTGGCGAGGCAGGCGAGGATGAAGAGGATGTCGGCGATCTCGAGGGCGAGGTCGGCCTCGGGCTCATCCGGCTTCTTCGGCTTCTCGCCCCAGCGGTGGTTGATCTCGCGCGCCAACTCGCCCACTTCCTCGGTGAGCCGGGCCAGCATGGAGAGGGGCTCCCAGTAACCCTCCGCGAACTGGCTAATCCACCGGTCCACCTCCGCCTGCATCTCCTGGATCTCCACGTCGCCCCTCGGCCATCCTCATCGCCCGCCAGACCCCGGCCCCGCTGCGTCGGGCGTTCGCTGCGCCCCCGCTCTCTCGCGCGCGCTCTCAGAGCGCGGCGACGATGTCGCTGATGAAGGCGTGCGTGCGCCGGGCGCGGTCCTGGATGTCATTCCACTCGCTGCCGCCGAGGCACTCCACGTAGAGCGGCCCGCGGAAGCCCGCGCCGGTGAGCGAGCCGAGGACGCTGCGGAAATCGACCAGGCCGGTGCCCGGCAGGATGTTGACGTCCGGCTTCCCGTCGGTGACCACGCAATCCTTGATGATGCAGATGCCGACGTGCTCCTTGATGTCGTGGACATCGGGCTCGGGGCGCGCGGCGCCCTTGGTGTAGTAGATGATGTTCCCCAGGTCGTAGCAGATGGAGAAGGCGGGGTGGTCCACGGCCTCGACGACGCGCCGCATGTCTTTGCCGGTGAGGCCGTTGCCGCCGTGGGGCTTCATCGTCAGCTTGACGCCCTTCTCCTGCGCGTAGGGCGCGCAGCGCCGGAAGAGCTCGTTGTACTTCTCATAGAGCTCCGGCTTGGCGCAGCCGCAGTTCATCACCCAGGTGACACCGGCGGCGGCCGAGACGTCGATCACCTTCCGGTAATCAGCCGCGGCATCGTCAATCGGCAGATCCAGCTTCATGCCGGTGATCACCATCGAGGGGGTGAGCTTGGCGGCGGCAACCGTCTTGCGGACGGCGGCGATGTCGTCGGGGGTGCTGCTCGATGCAAGCGACACCGCCCCCGCGTTGCCGAAGATGGCGACGTCGGTGTAGCCGGCGGCGGCGATGCCCCGGCAGGCTTCCTCGAACGTCCAGGTGGCCCAAGGACGGGTGGTGGCGCCCAGGGTGAGCTTCATGGCGATCCCTCCGTTTCGCTGGTCTGTTCGACTCCGGGGCGTCGGGCACCTTCTGCGGGCCGCGGGGCGACCCGTAGCTTCGGCACTTCCGAGGTGGGGCGTCCTTTGGGCCAGTGCCAACCGGTCATGGAAGGCCCGAGGAGTTGGCGGGGGCCTTCTGTCCTCAGGACAGGGGAAGCATCGTGGTTCGCCGTGTACTGAGGGCAGGGCGAACACGCCGGTTCGCCCTTACAGCTTGCCCAATCCCGGCATCCACGGCAAGAACCGCCCCTTTCGCAGCTCCGGTCCCCGCTCTATCCCGCGCCCCACACCGCGCCGGTCCACTCTGGCGTACGTGTCGCGCAACTGCGGCCGCGTGGGCTGCGTCTATGGTTGGGAGCGGGGGGCGGCGGTCGCTCTGGAGAAGCGACAGGGGAGTGGTGCCTCCCGGCGAGAAAGGGGCGGAGGGAGTGAAGAGGGTCTGTGGAATAGGGTTACGCGCGGCAGGGCTCGTGTGCGCGCTGGCGGTCCTCTGTGGGCGCGGCTTGAGTGCGCCCGCCGCGCCCGAGTACGACCCGTTGGCCTTACGCGCGGGCGCCGAAACCCGGACGGTGGACCTGACGGCGCACGATAACGCCCGGCAGCGCGACATCCCCCTGCGCGTCTACCTGCCCTCCGGGAAGGATGGCTCGCCGGTAGTGCTCTTCAGCCACGGCCTGGGTGGCACGCGCGAAGGCAGCTCCTTCTTGGGCAAGCACTGGTCGGCGCGCGGCTACGTCGCCGTCTTCCTACAGCACCCCGGCAGCGATGACGCCGTCTGGAGGGGCCGGCCGCGCGCCCGGCGCCTGGCCGCGATGACCCGGGCCGCCTCGGGGCGGAACTTTCTGCTCCGGGTTCAGGATGTGCGCGCGGTGCTGGACCAGTTGGCAGCCTGGGACAAGGCCGCGACGCACCCGCTCGCCGGACGGCTCGATCTGGCGCGCGTCGGCATGTCCGGCCACTCCTTCGGCGCGGTGACCACGCAGGCGGTGAGCGGCCAGGCGTTCCTCGGCGCCCCCCGCTTCACCGACGCGCGCATCAAGGCGGCGATCGTCTTCAGCCCCGGCAGTCCGCGCCGGGGCGACCCCAAGTCTGCGTTCAGCGCGGTGAAGATCCCCTGGATGCTGATGACCGGCACTCGCGACACGGCCCCCATCGGCGACGCCGACGTGGCCTCGCGCCTCGCCGTCTTTCCCGCTCTGCCCCCCGGCGGCAAGTATGAACTGGTCCTCTGGGAGGCCGAGCACTCCGCCTTCACCGACCGGGCGCTCCCCGGCGACCGCGTCCGGCGCAACCCGGACCACCACCGCGCCATCCTCGCCCTCTCCACCGCCTTCTGGGACGCCACCCTTCGCCAGAATGCCGCCGCGCGCGTCTGGCTGCAGGGCGCCGGTCCCCGCAGCGTGCTGGAGGAGAAGGACCGTTGGCGGAAGAAGTGAGGCGAGCCTACGCCGCCGCCACCGAGCGGAGCAGGTAGTCCGTGACCTCGGCCTGCGCACGCGCCGCCGCCAGGCGGTCGCCGCTGACCAGTGCCTGGAACTCCTCGGGGCGGGATACCCTTCGCATCTGCGCCAGCCATTGCTGGAATCTTCCAACACACTTCGGGGTCCGCGTCAAGAAGGGGCTCGTCGCGGCCCGTGGGGTCGGCGCTCGTGGGTCGAATCGGCACGGCGAGAGCATCCAGATGGGCATAGGGAACCTGGTGGCGGGTGACGCATCGTATAGATGCGAGCTGGCCGCGTTCAGAGGACGCGCACCTCCACCGCGGCGCTGGTGAGGTCCACGTCTTCGCGGGTGACCATGGGCGTCGCCTGGGGCGGCAGGTCGCCCGCCTGCTCGGGATCCTCGAAGGAGGGGAGGCCGGTGAAGACCCGGCTGACGTTGATCGGCAGGTTCACGAAGTGGTTGCCGGATTGGCCCAGGGCGTCGTAGAGCTTGGTTCCCTGGAACTGCGGCTCGATGAGGATCTCGGGGGTGCTGATGACGTTCAGGTTGATGAGGTTCACGTCGGCGCCCAGGGCGTTGTCTACATCCAGGGTGACCTGGATCCGGTTCTCCGCGGGGGGAACCGGCGGCACGCTCTCGAACGGCGAGCCGATCGGGTCCGCCACCAGCAGATCGGTGCCCTCGCGGAACTGGTAGACCTGGAAGATTCCGCCGTGGTACTGCACGTAGTGGGTGATGCGCCCCGTGCCCCAGCCGTTGCCCCAGGGAGAGGAGACGACGGGCCGGGGTCCCTCGGAGGGGTCTCCGGTGGTGTCAATGGCGATGAAGTAATAGTAGCTCGGGTTGATCCGTCCGGCCACGGTGAAGCTGACCGTGAGCCGGCGGCGGGCCTGGGGCGCCCCGATCGCTTCCGGGGTGCGCGCGCACCCCGGCAGGAGGAGCGGGAGGAGCGCCAGGGCCGCCAGGGCAGGGCGCGGAGCGCGGAGTGCCGACTCCATTCTGGGCAGTGCCTTGCGCACGAGATGGATCCTCTCACCGGGAAGCCAGGAATCGCCGGGCGCGCGGCGAAACAGGGTGTGATCGCCGGGCCGCGGGGCGGCGTGCCGCCTCTCCGGCCCGGGGGTGATTATACCATCCTGCCGGGGGCGCGGCAAGCCCCGAGGTCGGTACCATGGAAGCGTGGCTCATTCTGAATCCGAGCGCGGGCATCGGGCGCGCTCATCTCTCCCCGGAGGCGATCAGCGCGCTGCTGGCGGAGCACGGGATCGCACACGCGCGGCACCTGACGACAGGGCCCGGCGAGGCGACGGAGTTGGCGCGCGCCGCCGCGCGCGCCGGGGCGCCGGTCGCCATCGCGGCCGGCGGCGACGGTACCGTCCACGAGGTGCTCAACGGGCTGGTGGGCAGCGGAACGGCGCTCGGCATCCTCCCCCTCGGCACGGAGAACATCTGCGCCCGCGCGCTCGGCATCCCCTTCGAGGTCCGCAGCGCCTGCGAGCATCTGGCGAAGGCGAAGTGCCGGGCCGTGGACGTCGGGCGCGTCGGCGACCGTTTCTTCCTCAGCATGGCGGGGCTCGGCTTCGACGCCTACGTGGTCTCGCGGGTGCGCGGCGCCCTGAAGGAGCGGCTGCACTCGCTGGCGTTCTTCCTCACCGGCATGCGCGCGCTCACGGCCTACCGCACGGCTCGCGTGCGCCTGGAGACGGATGGCGAGGTCTGGGAGGGGGACGCGTGGGGCGTGCTGGTGTGCAACGCACCGCTCTACGCCTGGCGGGTGCGCGTCGCCCCCGATGCCCGCGTGGACGATGGCTGGCTCGACGTGTGCGTCTTCGACCAGCGCTCCCGCGGCGGCTTCCTGGCGGCCGTGCTCGCCTCCGCCGCTTTCGGGCGGATGGTGTGCCGCGTCCTCCGCACGCGCCGGGTCCGCATCGAGACGCCGAAGCCGCTCCCCGCGCAGCTCGATGGCGAGCTGGTCTCGCTGGAGAGCCTGGAGTTCGCGGTGGTGCCGGGCGGGCTGCGGGTGGCCGGGGCGGCCACTGAGTTGGAGCCAAGGCGCCGGCCGCGCGCGTAAGGCTCCTCGGGCACTGGCGCCGCCGCGATCGCCGCTCTTCCCGCGGCCCCTCAGCTCAGCTTCACCACCGGGTAGTCGCGGTGGGCCAGGCGGCCGGTGGCGAGGTCGCGGGCGGTGATGAGGAGGCGCTTGTTCCCGTCCACGGAGAACTCCACCTCGAAGCGGGGCTCGCCGCGCCTGGCCGGCGGGTCGGCGGCCAGGAAGGTCGGGCTTTCCTCGTTCATCCAGAAGCGGGCGCGCCGCTCCTCTTCGTCGGGGGCCACCTGCACCACGCGCGCGGCGCCGGAGGGGTCATAGACGAGCTCCAGGGGCTGGCCGCCGCCGTGCTGGCGGCGCTCGCCGACCTCGAAGATGGCGATTCCGAGCTGCGCCTGGCCGTCGTAGGTGGCTTTCACCCTCATGCGGGCGATCGGCTCGGGCGTGGGGTAGGGGGTACCGCGCCGGATGATCGGGCGGTAATCGTAGTCCCCCTTGGTGGAGTTGATGAAGCGGATGGCGTAGTCGTGCTGGATGTGGTCGTAGAAGTCCACCCCGGCGATGAACGCAGCGGCGCCGCGGGCCACGGCATCCAGAGGCCGGTGGAGCAGCACGCGCTCGCGCCCGAAGATGCGCTGCACGGTGCGCTGCACCGAGGGGATGAGGCTGCTCCCGCCGACGAGGAGAACCGACTTCACCTGCTCCTCCGCGAAGCCCCGCTCGCGCGCGGCGTTGATCGCCCGGCGGATCGTCTGGTCCATCTGCGCGAAGAGGTCGTGCTCGTCCAGCAGCGTCTCGAGCTGCGAACGCGTGAACTCGGCGGCGAGGACCGCGCCGGTGTCGGGGTCCATGACGGTGATCTCGTCGCGCTCCTGTGAAGAGAGGCGCTCCTTCAGGCGCTCGCACTCCACCAGGAGCTGGCGGCTGATCTTGCGCACGTCCTCGTCGGCATCGCTGCGGCCGGCGCGGCGGAGCACCTCCTGGAAAAGCCAGTGGTCCAGGACGGCGCCCCCCACTTCCAGGCCGGCCTTCCCCAGCACGCGGCAGCGCCGCCCCGAGGCCGCCTGGTCCGCCTCCTCGATGAGGACCACCGCCACGTCGAGGGTGCCGCCGCCGAAGTCGAAGATGAGGTAGACATCGCCCGGCTGGATGTGCGCGCCGTAACCGAGGGCCGCGGCGGAGGGCTCGTCAATGACGCGGAAGCGGGGCATCCGCGCCGCCTCGGCCGCATTGGTGAGCCAGTCCTCGTAGTGCTCGTAGGCCTCCACCGGGAGCGTGAGCGCGATCTCCTCGTCGGCCACGTTGATCTCGGCGGCGGCGAAGGTGAGCACGGTGGAGAGGAAGTCCTGCCCGGCATCGAGATGGGAGACATCCCGGCCGTCAATCCGCACGCGGGCGGGGCTGCGGTGGGCGATGTAGCGCTTCATCCAGCGGAAGGTGCGCGGGGAGTGGTAGAGGTTCTGCTGCAGCACCTGGCTCCCGATCCAGCGGCGGCGGTCGGGCGCGTAGTGGATGAGCGAGGGCACCACGGAGATCCGCTCGCCGCCGTGCTCGTAGCTCTGGCCGTAGTCGGGGATGAAGAGGGGCACGCCCGCCCGCTGCGTCTCGTCCCAGACCGCCACCACCGTGTTGCTCGTGCCGAAGTCCACCGCCAGCCGACCGGGCATCGCTCCCCTATCCCTTCTGCACGCCCGCCTTCCGCAGCACTTTGCCGCGGTAGGCGATCCCGACCAGGCGCACCACCACGCCCTCGCCAGGGGCGGGGGCTGCCTCCCCGCCGAGGGGCTCGTGGCGGTTCGGTTCGAAGGCCGCCGCATCGCCGACGGCGCCCACCGCCTCCAGGCCGTGCTCCTGGAGCACGCGCACCAGCCGCCGGGCCACGGCGAGCACGTCCTTCGCCTGGACCGGCTTCCCCTCCGCTTCCAGGAGGCGCGCCTGGGTGAGCAACTGGGCGACCGGCCCCGCCGCATCGGCCGCGAGGCGCTCCCACTCTGCCGAGACCGCCGCGGCGACGCGGGCGCTCTCCCCGGCGCGGGCGCGCTCCAACTCCCCCTTCAGATTGGCCAGCGCCCGGTCGCGTTCCTCCAATTCCAGCCGCAGCGCCCGCGCCTCCCGCGCCGCGGCGAGCGCGCCTTCCGTCGTGGGGGCTTCAGGGGGCTTCCCGCCGCCCAGCAGCCCGCGCAGCCATTTCGCCATGTGGTTTCTCCGGGGATGGGACGCATCGGGCGGATCGGACGCATCGGATGGATCCGACCGATCGGACAGGAGATCCCCAGCAGTCCGCAATCTGAAATCTGAACCCCTCACGCCATCGCGCACAGATTAGGCTCTTTGGGCGATTGTCAAGTGCAATAGCTCGCTGGGTGAAGGCCCGCGTTTGCGCTTGATAATCGCCAGGCTCTCCGCG
>JACQGM010000131.1 GCA_016199585.1 Armatimonadota bacterium | reverse complement strand
CTTCGGACGGGAGAAGGCTTTCTGCGTCCGTGAGGACGCCCGGCCAGCGGCCCGGAGCACCCGGTTTCATACCGGGTGGCACCGCGGGAACGCTTATGTTAACGCCTATGCCCCCCGGCCCCCTTCCCGCCGCGGGAAGGGGGAGACGGAGCGGGCTGACGTGGAGGTGGCCCCTACACGGATTTGGCTGCTCGCCGCGATCTGCTCAACGGTTGCCTGCCGCCCCCGACAGCGTGCGTGTCTCCCCCGCAAGGGCGAAGCGGACGATGAGCGCCACCGCCTCGGGGGTGTTCGCCGTGGCGTTGAGCCACACCAGCACCCGGGCCCAGAAGCCCTCACCGCGGCTCGCGGCGGTCCTCCACCTCGGCCTCGAAGCCCTCGACCCGGTTCCCCTCCAGCGAAACCGTGCCGACGGTGCTCTCGATCACCACCGCGGCGCCCTTCCCGGGAGAGCGCGTCTCACGGAAGGTGTTCCCCACCAGGCGGATCCCGGTGGCGGCGTCCTCAATCCGGACCGCGAGGGGCTTCTCCGCCGACCCGTTGTCTTCCACCACGTTCCGCTCGATCAGCACGTCGCGCGGCGACTGGTCCGGGTGGCGCGACCGCCGCAGGGAGATGCCCACGCCCCGGTTCCCGACGATGCGGTTGCCGCGGATGGTGTTGTAGCTATCGTGGAAGCCGACCGAGACGCCATAGCTATCCCCCCCGATGATCTCATTCCCCTCGAGGAGGCTGTGCTGCACGCCCCAGCAGAAGTAGAACCCGAGGTGGTTGTCAGTGAGGCGGTTGTCGCGCACCAGGAAGTGGAGGGCGCCGCTCCCGGCGTGGCACGCCATCGCGTTCGCCTCCATCCGGCACCCTTCCACCCGCACGTGGTACGACGTCTCGAAGCCGATGCCGTCGCCGTCGTGGTGGTGGGAGTAGACGTTCTCGATCACCGCGTGGTGGCAGCGGTTCAGGTAGAGGCCGTGGCCGCCGCGGTAGGAGAGGCCCTCCCGCTCGGCGTGGCCCGCCAGTTGCAGCGAGCGGATCACGACGCCGTCCGCCTGGTCGCCCCGGACGAGCGGCACGATCGTGCTCACCTTGGCCGGTCCCTGGCTCAGCCAGAAGTTCCCCCCGACCCTTTTCCCCGCCACGGAAAGCCGGTTCCCGTCGCGGGCCATGACGGTCGCCAGCGAGGAAGTCGGCGCCTGCGTCCCCGGCTCCACGCCGTGCAGCCGGATCGCGCACCCGACCGGGAAGAGCTCCGGGTCCTGGACGACGAGGCCCTGCTCGTAGTGACTCACGTCCTGCAGGATCGCGGACTCCACGTAAGGCGGCTTCTGCAGCACCGTCTCCTCGCCTTCCCCCTCCAGGGTCAGGCCGGCGTGTAGAATGAGCGTGTTGTGACACCGGTAGGTGCCCTTCCGGATCAGCACGCGGCGGATCCCGAGGTGCGCCGCCAGGAGGATCGCCCCCTGGATCGCCATCCCATCGCTGCCGATCACGTCGGCGTTGGCCGGACCCACGGTGAGGGTACCGCCAGAACCAGCATCCATCGCTTCTCTCCTTCTCCTCAGCTCCCCAGCTCCGACAGCGCGTAGCGGAAGAGCGGCCCCCGGCACGCGTTGCCGACACGCGCCCACATCTCGCGCGTCTCCGGGCAGATCACCGCCACCGCGCACGTGATGCTCCCACCCGGCTGCTCGCCGTGGACACACACCGAGCGGGGGCTGTCCTGATGGTCGGCCAGGCAGAGCCGGATGCTCTCGGGTGTCAACGGCTTCGGGGCCTCCGCCAGCAGAGCGCGGAGGCGCGCCTCGCGATAGGGAGACGTGGCGCCCGGTTCGAGCGGCGCCGCCAGCGGGAGAAGCCCGGGGTCGGTGTAGTGGTTGGCGTGAACGAACGTCGGGCCTTCCGGGCTCAGCACGGCGGCGCGCGCAGCGGTGGTTTCGACATCGCAGAGGCGGCCCTCGGCGTCCGCCACGTAGTAGTTGTGCCCGGAGGCGCGCGGTGCCTCGGTGACGGCTCGCACCGCCTCCGCGTGCGTGCGCGCGGCCAGGGCGCGGTGGATCATCGCCAGGTAGATCACCCCCGGACGCGGGTCGGTGGGGATCAGGTTGTTGTTTCCGATGGCGATGCCGTCGGCGTTGACGCCGATGAGCGACAGGCAGCCCGCCGTGGTGAGCGAGAGCGTCTCCGGTCCCTCCTCCGGCCGCCGGTGTGCCAGGAGCACGAACGGCTGCGCGGTGAGGTGCATGTCCCAGCTCTGCCCGCAGAGGGTGCGGCCGCCGGCCGCCTCCCGGCGCGCCCAGAACGCGGTACACCCGCCGTCGGCGGGTCCGCCCGCGAGCGCGTCGCGGTAGTCGGTGAGGCCGTTGCCGATGAGGAGGAGCTCCGGCGCGATGCCGGCGCCCTCGGCGATCCCCTGGAACTCGGCGAAGACCTCCGGCGCGTAGGTCTCGTGCGCCGGGAGGAAGCGGGCGGCGAGCGCCAGGCAGTGGACGCGATCCACGCGCCGCCCGGCGGCGTCCGCGTGGGCGATGGAGAGGCGGAGCCGCTCCTCGGCGAGGGCGTGTACTTCATCGCGCAGCAGCTTCCCGTACTGCAGGCCCATGTCGTAGGGCCGACCGCTCAGATGAACCAACCTTGGCTGCATGGTGAGTCTCCCGAGAGGGGGTATTCGACGCGGGAGGGGGTTCGACCTCCCCCGGGGGAACGGGTGGGACGGGCATATGAACATGCCCGCCGCGTGAGCGGCGCGGCGCCGCTGCGCGTCCTCGCGGACGCGGGAGCGAATACATCCGTGAACCGTCCGTCCGGGAGGACGGTTGGCCGCCAGGCCCCCGCGACGGGTGCGTTCATGCGCCCGGGAACGCGCGCCGGGCTTGTTCGGGTTCCGACTGGTCCGCTCGCTGCCGCCGGGCGATGGTCGGCCGGTCCAGCACGCCCACCGCGTAGCCGGCCAGGTGCGCCAGGTCGAGGGTGAGGGCGACCGCGGGCGTCCAGAAGGCGGCGCAGGGGCGCGCGGTCTGGCGCAGCGTGCGGCCCGCCTGCTTGCCGAGGTAGACGGCCCCCGCTGCCGCCGCCGCGCGGCGGAGCGCGGGCCACCGGCGCCCTAGGAGCCACGTTCCCGCGGCGCCGGCGATCGCGTAGTTCTTGTAGTAGTGGCCGAAGAAGAGACGCGACTGAGCATCGCCGCGGGCGTAGCGGAAGAACTGCTTGAAAAGGCGGCGCAGGCAGGGGGAGGGTTCCCAGACCACCACGGCATCCGGCGCGAAGATCATCCGGCACCCGGCGCGGCGGAGGGCAGCGGCGAAGACGGTATCTTCGTTGTGGTCGGCCCATTCCGGGTAGCCGCCCACGCGGCGCCAGGCCTCCTTGCGGAATGCAAGCGAGCGGCTGCTCGGCAGGAAGGTCTCGGGATCCACGCGCTCCGGGGGCACGACGGTGCTTGCGGCGATCGCTTCCTGCAGCGGGCTGCTCACCAGCGCGCGATAATAGCCGCCCACCATCTCCACTGAAGGCTCGGCGCGCAGCGGGGCTGTGATGCGCTCCAGCCACTCGGGCTGGGCGCGCGACCCGGCGTCGGTCATGGCGATGATCGATCCCCGGGCGGCCGCGATGGCGGCGTTGCGCCCCACCGAGCGGTTGGAGCGAGGGAGCAGGATCGGCCGGAGAGTGGGGTGCGCCGCCGCCATGCGCTGCAGGATCTCCCCCGTGCCATCCGTCGAGCCCCCGTCGGCGATCAGGATCTCATCCGCCGGCAGCGTCTGCGCCAGCAGCGCCTCCAGGAATGCCTCCAGGCCCGGGGCCTCGTTCCATACCGTGGAGACGACGGTTACCACTTGTGGTTAACTCCTTCCAGCAAGCACCGGCGTACCAAGACCCGACCGAAGACGGGGGACGGGTGAACGGCCCGGCTGCGCGTCACCGGTCCCCTGTCTCCGGTTCCCCGTCGGTCCCACCCGCCTACTCCCCCCGCCGTATCACCCGCCCCGGCCGCGCCCCGGTCTCCTCGCCGTCGCGGACGACGCCGACGCCGTTGACGAAGACGTGCCGGATCCCCTCGGGGTAACGGATCGGGTCGGCGAAGGTGGCGCGGTCGCTCACGGTCTCCGGGTCGAACACCACGAGGTCGGCGTAGGCGCCGGGCCGGACCAGGCCCCGGCGGCGCAAGCCGATGCGCGCTGCCGGCAGGCTCGTCATCTTGTGGATCGCCGCCTCCCAGGTGAGCACCCGCTCCTCGCGCACGTAGCGCCCCAGGGCGCGCGGGAAAGTGCCGAAGCCGCGCGGGTGCACGCGGTCCTCGGCGAGCGGGCCGTTGGCGGCGCGCGCGCCGCTGTCGGAGATGATACTGGCGTGGGGGAAGCGCATCACCGCGCGCACGTCCTCCTCGGCGATCTCGAAGCTGATCCCGGCCACCATCCCTCCCTCGCCGGCCAGGACGTCAATGACCGCCTCCTGGGGGGTCAGGCCGCGCTCGCGCGCGATTTCGGCGAGCGATCGCCCCTGCAGCGAGCGATCCTTGCGGGCGACGGCGATCTGCAGCCGCCCCCAGTCCAGGTCCAGCCCCTGCATGTCGGCCAGGACGCGCGTGCGCGTGTCGGGATCTCGGAGGCGCTCGGCCAGCTCATCGGCCGAGCCCCCCTGCACCCAGGCCGGCAGCGTGCGCACGCCGAGTCCGGTCATGAACGCCGCGTAGGGGTAGACGTCGCACGCCACGTCCATCCCGGCCGCGCGCGCCTCCTCGATGCGCGCCAGGGTGCGCTCCACTCGCCCCCAGTTGCGGCGCCCCTCCGCCTTGTGGTGCGAGAGCTGCAGGGCCACTCCCGACTCCCGCGCCACCCCGATCGCCTCTTCGACCGCTTCCAGCAGCCCTTCCGCCTCGTTGCGCAGGTGGGTGGCGTAGACCCCATCCACCGCCGCCACCTCGCGGGCGAGCGCGGCGAGCTCCGCGGGCGTGGCGAACCGCCCCGGGGAGTACTCCAGTCCGGTCGAGAACCCGAATGCCCCCTCCTCCAGGGCCTGGCAGAGGAGGCGGCGCATCTGCGCCATCGCCTCGCCATCCGGGGGGTTGGGATCCCATCCCATCACGCGCTTGCGGAGCGTGCCGTGGCCCACGAGGGCCGCGAGATTGCCCGCGATCCCCTGGCGCTCGATGCAGGCGACGAACTCCGCCAGCGAGGACCACTCGAACCCCGCGTCGTCGCGCGACAGCCGGCGCTCCAGCGAAAAGGGCGGGCCGTTCAGCGAGAGCCCCACCTGCATGCCGCAGTTCCCGGTCAGCTCGGTGGTCACGCCCTGGCGGATGCTGCTGGACATGCTCGGGTTGAGGAGGACGGTGGCATCGGTGTGGGTGTGCAGATCCACGAAGCCGGGCGCCACGAAGAGCCCGCGCGCATCCAGGCGGGGCGCTTCCATGGCCGATAGATCCCCCACGGCGACGATGACGTCCCCGTCGATCGCCACGTCGGCCACCTGCCCCGGCGCACCCGTGCCGTCAAACAGGGCTCCCCCCGCGATGATCTCCATCCCGCCTCCTACCGTACAGCATACCACAAAGGGATGCGAGGCACAAGGCGTGCCAGGTGGTATCGCAGGAATGCAGGTGCGGCAAGGGATCAGACCCCGAGAATGGCGCCAGGGAAGGGGAAAACCCGTGCTATCACAGCATACCCACCAGAATCGCGAGACAGCATTTCCTCCGCCGGAGGCCATTCCGCTTGCCACAATCGCCACAGGGGTGGGGGTGTGGCGTCTGGAAAACGAGATTCGCGGACTCTCGCCGCACACCCACGCCCTGCACGAGCAGGTGTGCAGCAAACTGATTTGGTTCTTGCGGGAGAACGGCTGCGACTCCTGCGGGGTGAACGAACTTCGCCGGTTCTTCCTCTACTTGGGGCAGAGTCATGAAGCGCGGTGGGGGAACTCCCACCCGCGAAGTTCCGGGAAGATGAAAGCGGGTAGCATAGCTACTTGGCACCGGTGTCTCAGAGCGTTCTTCGCCTTCCTCGTTCGCGAGGAAATGATCCCCGCCTCCCCGATGCACAAGATCCCCAGACCGGAATGCCGCCAAGATCAAATCCAGAGTTTCGCGCCGGAGCAGGTTCTGACGCTAATGGACGCCGCGAAGGGCAACCGACGCAACATGGCGATCCTCAGTTTGCTCCTGGATTCCGGCTGTCGGGAAAGCGAACTCACCGCCCTGCGCGTGCAAGACGTTGATCTGTCAAACCGCCGAATGCGCGTTTGCGGCAAGGGAAGCAAAGAGCGGTTCGCGTTCTTCGGCGTGCAGAGCGCGAAGCTACTTTCCCGGTATCTAGGTTTGCGGAAAGCGCAACCGGCGGAACCGCTGTTTCCCTCTGAACGCCATCCCGGAAAGGCTCTGACGCGGAACGGCCTATTGCAGATGGTGCAAGCCCTCGGAGCAAAAGCGGGTATCGTCGGAGTCCGCTGTTCACCGCACACCTTCCGCCATACCTTCGCGGTGAACTTCTTGAGGAACGGGGGAAACGCCTTCAGCCTGAAACTCCTTTTGGGCCACGAGGACCTGAAAACGACCGAACGCTATCTTGCCCTCGCGCAAGGTGATCTGGCGGATCAACACCGGGCATTTAGCCCGATGGACCGCCTCCTCAGAACCCGCTAAGACACGAGGGGACTCCCCTCCGAGGGAGTCCCCTCTCCCCCCCACCGCGCTTCATATCAAACGATTGTATTCCAAAAAAAGCAGAAATAACTCCCCAAAAAAGGTTGCTGTTGCCCCCTGCCGACGATATATTTTAGTGACGGGCCAATTATCGGCCGTCAGAGGAGGATACGATGCCGAACATTGACACGCTGATGCCGCTTCTCCGTCCGCGAGAAGTAGCCCAACGTTTGGGACTCGCCCAGGACACCGTTTACGAATGGATTGCACAGGGCCGATTGTGCGCGTTCCGTCTCGGGCCGAAATCCCTTCGGATTCGCGAAACTGATTTAGTGAAGTTCTTGGAAAACAGCCGGGAGGGGTGCTTCCCACCCGCCCGGTAAGTTGACGACTGGGGGGAAGCGGTTGGCATCCGCTTCCCCCGAATCCTAAGTTAGGAGACTCTCTTAATGGGCATTTTAACAGACGGTTGCGGGGCTGTCAAGCCCGGTTCCGACCGGACTTTTTGCTTTGACTTTTCCGGTTTACGGGAGGCTGATCCGCCAGAACCTATGCGGGGCCTTCCTCGGTTCGTTCTCTGGCGGTATTCACGTAAGGGCCACAAATGGGGCAAGCCGCCTCTCCGACCGGACGGTTCGCCTGCCATGTCCAATGATCCCGGAACTTGGGTTCGTTATGAGGAGGCCAGGAACGCGCTTGCCTCCGGGCAGTATGAGGGACTCGGATTCGTACCGACCGCTGAAGACAATCTCGTGTTCGTCGATCTAGATCACGCGATTGACGAAAACGGGAAACTGACTCCCTTCGCCGATGACGTGGTGAAGCGATTCCATTCGTACACCGAGGTGAGTCCCTCCGGGGATGGATTGCACATTGTTATTCGGGCGAACTTCGGCAACGAACGGCGGCCCGGAATCGAGATTTGGGGTTCGGGAAAATATGCCACGTTCACCGGGCACCATTTGCCGGGAACTCCCACCGAGATTCAGGACCGGCAAGCGGAGTTGGACTCGCTCTGGGGAGAGGTGCCGAACGCGCCTCCGGTTGTTCGCCATTCCCCCCCGGAATCGCCTCTGTGTGCCACGATGCCACAGGGGGTGGGGGGTGGGGGGGCAGACGACCTCCCCGCTGACGTTCGCGAGAAGATTCTCATTGACCCCGAGTTCGCCGAACTCTGGCGGGGTGATACCGCCCGGTATGGTGGTGATCATTCTGCGGCGGATCTGGCGCTCTGCAACAAACTTCGGGTGCTGACGAACGCCGATTCGCGCCGGATGGATGAACTCTTCCGGCAATCCAGGCTTTTCCGGGAGAAGTGGAGCGAGGTGCATTCCGCGAACGGGCAGACTTATGGGGAACTCACCATTCGGAAGGCCCTGGACTCGCGCCAGGACTCGCGGTTGGCTGCGAAGATCGCCCTCCCCAGTTCTCACTTCTCCGATGAATTGGACAAGGAACTACCCGAGGTCCGCTTCATTATCCCGTCAATTCTCAGTGACTCGACTTTAGACTAATGTTTCGGACAACAGAACCCCTGCCTGTCTGCTGACGGGGACGTGTTTGCCCGTTGCAGCCCTATGCCTGGCTGCTCTCGCCCT
>JACQGM010000164.1 GCA_016199585.1 Armatimonadota bacterium | reverse complement strand
GCGGGATGCCGAGCGGATCAAAGAGCGCATCGGCTACATGTCACAGCGCTTCAGCCTCTACGACGACTTGACGGTCGCCGAGAACGTGCGCTTCTACGCGGGGGTCTACCAGGTGCCGCGCGCCCGCCGGTCGGAGCGCCTTGACTGGGTGCTTCGCATGGCGGGGCTGGTGGAGCAGCGCAACCGGCTCACGGGCACGCTCTCGGTGGGCTGGAAGCAGCGGCTGGCCCTCGGCTGCGCCCTCGTCCACGAGCCGGAGGTGCTCTTCCTCGACGAGCCGACGAGCGGCGTGGACCCGGTGTCGCGCCGCTCCTTCTGGGACCTGATCGCGGAGCTGGCGGAGCAGGGGGTGACGGTGATGGTGACCACCCACGTGATGGACGAGGTGGAGCACTGCCATCGCGCGATTCTCATCTACCGCGGCCGGCGCATCGCCCTCGGCACCCCGGCGGAGCTGAAGGCCGGGATCCCCGGGGCGCTCTACGAGGTGCGCGTGGCGCCCGCGCTCCCCGCCCTGGACGCGCTGGCGCAGGTGGAAGGCGTCGAGGATGCCGCGCTCTTCGGCACGGCGCTGCATGTGCGGACGCGCGCGGCGGTGGCCCCCGGCTTCCTCGAAGAGGCCCTGGCGCGCGCCGGGTTCCCGGGGGCGCGCGCCGCGCCGGCCGAAGTGACGCTGGAAGATGTCTTCGTCTCCCTGATCGCCGGCGCGGACCGAACGGAGGCGGGATCCGCATGACGTGGCGCCGACTGTGGGCCATCTGCCGCAAGGAGTGGATCCAGATCCGGCGCGACCCGCGCACCCTGGCCGTCGTCTGGGCGCTCCCCCTCAGCCAGCTCATCCTCTACGGCTACGCGATGGACTTCGACCTGAAGAACATCCGCATCGCCGTGGTGGACTACGACCGCAGCGCGGCCAGCCGCCGGCTCCTGGACGACTTCGAGCGCAACGAGCACTTTGTCATTGAGCGCCGCCTCGAGCGTGCCGGCGATGCCGAGCGATTCGTGGCTGCCGGCGAGGTGCGCCAGGCGATCATCGTGCCCCGGGGCTTCCAGCGCGCTCTGCGCCGCGACGAGGCGGCCCCCGTTCAGGTCCTCCTCGACGGCGCCGACCCGATCACCGGCGGCACTGCCCTCGGGTACACGCAGGGGTTGGTGGGGCGCTTCTCGTCGGAGTATGGGAGTATGGGGGTACGGGGGTATGGGGGTATGGGCGAGCCAGACTCGCGCCCGGCCGCCAGCCCCGGCAGCGCGGCAGAAGGCGCGACTGCCTCCGCCCTCCCATACGCCCACACCCCCACACTCCCATACTCCCGCGCGCCCGCACTCCCCCGCGCCGCCGTGGACATCCGCACAAGGGTGCTCTACAACCCGGAGCTGCGGAGCACGAACTTCATCGTGCCGGGGCTGATTGCGGTGCTCCTGACGATGCTGGCCGCCCTGTTGACATCCAACACGGTGGTGCGAGAGCGGGAGCGGGGCACGTTCGAGGCGCTGATCGCCACGCCGGTGCGCCCAATCGAGCTGATGGTGGGGAAGCTCATTCCTTATGTGCTGCTGGCGTTCGCCCAGGTCTTCCTGGTGGTGATCGCCGGCCGCGTGCTCTTCGGGGTGCGGCTGCAGGGGAGCCTGGCGCTCCTGGCGGGGCTGTCACTGGTCTTCCTCCTGGCGGCGCTCGGCTTCGGCCTCCTCATCTCCACGGTGGCGCGCACCCAGCAGCTCGCGCTGATGGCAGCGATCATGGCGACCGTCATCCCCTCGATGCTCCTCTCGGGTTTCGCGTTCCCCCTGCGGAACATGCCCGGGGTGCTGCGCCTCTTCTCCAACGTCTTCCCGGCAACCCACTACCTGGTGATCGTGCGCGGCATTTACCTGAAAGGCGTCGGCATGGAGGTGTTGTGGCGGCCCACCCTCGTCCTCATGGGGTTCGCGCTCCTCCTCCTGGCCGCCTGCGCCCGCCGGTTTCGGAAGGAGCTGTAGCAGTGGCGTTCAACGTTCCAAGTTCAACGTTGAACGTTGAACGTTGAACGTTGAACTTGGAACGTGGGAGAACCCGAGTGGATCGCTTGCGAACGATGGTGGTGAAGGAGTTCCAGCAGCTCCGGCGCGACCGGCGGACGATGATGATGTTCACCATGTCGCCGGTGCTGCAGCTCATCGTCGTCGGCTATGCCGTCTCGAACGACGTGCGCCACGTGCCGACCGGGGTCTACGACGGCGACCGCTCGCAGCGGAGCCGGGCGCTGGTGCGGGCCATCCAGGTGGGAGACCAGTTCGTTGTCCGCTACGCGGCCAGCCCGCGAGACCTCCCGCGCATGCTGGACCGGCGCGAAGCCGAAGTCACCCTCGAGATCCCGGCGGGCTTCTCCCGGCGGCTGCTGCGCGGCGAAACCGCGCCGCTCCAGGTGCTGGTGGATGGCTCGGACTCCACTTCGGCCACGCTGGCGGCGCAGTACCTCGGGGCGCTGCTGCAGGCGTCCTCGGCCAACCTGGCGGTCGAGGCGCGCCGGCTGGCCCGCGCGCCAGCGGCGCGGGGCGTGGACCTGCAGCCGCGCGTGTGGTTCAACCCGCAGCTTCTCAGCCTGCACTTCATGGTGCCCGCCGTGCTGGCGCTGGTGCTGGCGGTGACGACCACCATCGCCACCAGCCTCTCTATCGTGCGCGAGCGCGAGGTGGGCACCCTGGAGCAACTCGTGGTGACGCCGCTGAAGTCGTGGGAGCTCCTGGCGGGGAAGATGATCCCCCCCGCGCTCCTGGCGCTGGCCGACGCGGCGCTGATCCTCCTCGTCATCCGCTACTGGTTCCGGGTGCCGATGCTCGGCTCGCCCGCCCTGGTGATGCTGTGCGTCGTCGGGCTGATGCTGAACACGCTGGGGACCGGGCTGATGATCTCCACCATCAGCCGGACGCAGCAGCAGGCGCAGCTCACCGCCTTCCTGTTGATCAACCCGGCGATTCTCCTCTCGGGGTTCATCTTCCCGATTGCGAACATGCCGCGCCTGATCCAGCCCTTCACCTGGCTGATCGCCGCGCGCCACTTCCTCGAAGCGGAGCGCGGCGTCTTCCTGCGCGGCTTCGGCCTGGCCGACATCCTGCCGCAACTCGGGGCGCTCCTTCTCCTCGGCGGCCTCACGTTCCTGCTCGGCGTCCTCCGCTTCCGGAAGCAGTTGGACTGAGCCGGCGCCCATCGCCGATGCACCGGATCGGTCGGATCGGTCGGATTGGTCGGATCCGACCGATCCGACCAATGCCGTTCAGGGGCTGCCCAGCCCCGCGGCGGCGAGGGCCTCGCGCGTGGCGACGACCGCGGCAACCGGCTCCGGCGAGAGGTACTCCTGGGCGATGCGCTGCAGGTCCTCGGGGCGGGTGGCGAGCACCTCCTCCAGGAAGCGGGCGGTGAAGTCGAGGCCGAGGCCGAGGATGTGGTGCACGGCGAAGTCGGTGCAGCGCTGGGTGTTGGTTTCGTGCCCCAGCACGAACTCGCCCTGGAGGTGTCCCTGGGCGTGCGCCAACTCATCGGGGAGGATCGCCTCGTCGCGGACGCGGGCCATCTGCTCCGCGAAGCCCTCCAAGGCCCGGCGGATGTTCTCCGCCGAAGTGCCGATGTAGAGGCTGAAGAGGCCGACGTCGGCGAAGGTGGAGAACCCGGAGCGCACCGTATAGGCCAGGCCGCGCTTGTCGCGCAGCTCCACGAAGAGACGGCAGGAGAGCCCACCGGCGCCGAGGAGCGTGTTCAGGGCAGAGAGCGGCGCGCGGTCGAGGTGGCCGTGCCCCCGCGTGTACCACCCCTGGTAGATCTGCGCCTGGTGCGCCTCGGCCTTCACCTCGGTGGCGATGACCGGCCCCACCACCCGGCTCACCGCCGGCGCCACGGACGGTTCCCCACCCGGCGCGATGCCACCTAGGCGGGCCTCCAGCGCCGGCACCACCGCGTCGGGGTCCACGTCGCCCACCACCACCACGTTCATGTTCCCGGCACCCAACTGGCGCCGGTACCAGCCGCGAACGCCCTCCACGTCCAGCCCCGGCAGGCTCTTCAGCACCAGCGATCCCGTGTGTCCGTAGGGGTGCCCGGGGAAGACACTGCGCACGAAGAGGTCGCGGGCGCGCGCCACCGGCTGGTCCAGACTCGCCTGGATCTCGCCGGCGAGGCGGGCGGCTTCCTTGGGCAGGTCGGCGAAGGTGGAGTGCTGGAGGATGTCGGCCATCAGGTCGAGCGCCGGCTCGAGCTGGGAGTTGAGGAAGGTGGCGCGGAGCATCATGTGCTCGCTGCCGCTGATCTCGTCCAGGTCAATGGCGCGGCGGTCCATCTCGTCGGCGATCCGCTCCGCGCTCCGCGAGGGAGTGCCCTTCAGGAGCAGGCGGGCGGCGAGGCCCGCCACTCCCGGCTGCGCCTCCGTGCGCGAGCCGCCGCGGATGGCGATGCAGACCGCCGTGCGCGGCGTGCCGGGCGCCGGGCTGACGACCACCGGCAGGCCATTCGATAGTCCCGTCGTCTCGAAGCTCATTCGTTCTCCCCCGGAGCCATCGTCACCAGGCAGAGGCGCTCCTCGCCCAGGTATCGCTGCACCGCCGCCGCCACGTCCGCGGGCGTCAGCGCCCGCAGTGTGGGCAGATACTCGGTGTAGAGCGACAGGTCGCCGCGGCGGACCATCGAGTCCGCGACGCGGAAGCAGAGGTCCGCGGCGCGCTCGGCGTCGGAGGCGAAGCGCGCCTCCAGCCGCGTCAGCGCCTTCTCTAACTCGGCGCCGGCCACCGGCTCCGGCACCAGCCCCGCGACCTGCGCCCGCAGCAGGCCGGCGCTCTCCGCCACGACATCCGGGCGGCAGACGCCGTGAGCCATCAGCGTCGTCTCGTCACGGTACTCCCACTGCGCCGAGCCGACATCGAAGAAGGGCGTGTCGGGAAGCTGCTCGACCAGGCGCTGGTGCAGGCGGCTGCTCCGGCCCTCGCCCAGGGCCAGCATCGCCACGTCCAGGGCGATCACCTCGCGCAGCGCCCAGCCCGCCGGACCCCGGAACCCCGCCCAGACGTAGCCGGTCTGCACGTCGGCCGTGAGGTGCTTCGCCCGCGTCTCGGCCTGCTCCGGTTCCGGCGAGAAAGCCGGAAGCGGACCCGTGCGCTCCGCGCCGAAACGGAACTGCTCCCGGATCCCGGCGATGGTGGACGCCGGGTCCAGGTCCCCCGCGACGACGGTCACCATGTTGTCGGCGGTGTACCAACGGCGGTAGTAGCCCAGCAGAGTCTCGCGGGTGACGGCGGCGATCACCTCGGCGGTGCCGATCACCTCGCGGTGGTAGGGGTGTTGACGGTACATCAGGGCGTTGAGGGTCTCGAAGCAGCGGCGCACCGGGTTGTCCTTGCCCATCTTGATCTCTTCGATCACGACGTGGCGCTCGCGCTTCTGCTCCACCTGCGGGTTGGCGGGGTCGAACGGCGGGCCGATCTCCTCCTCGGGCAGGAGCGGATGGAGCATCATGTCGGCGTGCAGCTCGAGGGCCTGCCGGTAGAAGCGCCCGTTCTCGCCGGCGGGGATGGTGACGAAGTACTGCGTCCAGTCCTTGGATGTAGCGGCGTTGATCCGGGCGCCCATGCCCTCCAGGATGCGGTCGAACTCCCCCGCCGGGTGCGACGCGGTGCCCTTGAACATCAAGTGCTCGAGGAAGTGCGAGATGCCGGTGGTGGCGTCGTCCTCGTGGATCGACCCGGTCCGCACCGCCGTGTGGAGGTGAACCACCTCGCCCGGCTTCGGGATGATGCAGATGGTATGGCCGCTGTCCGTCACGCTGACGGCGGCCGGCCGGGAGAGGTAAGGCAGGGAAACCTGCTCGATGTCTTGCTTCAAGGAAACCTCCTGCGTGGGCGCTCCCACGCGCTCTTTTTCCCATACCGGGCGGCGAGTAAACGCCCGCCTCCCGCTCGGGAGCGGCGCCCCGGCTCCCGGGGAGCGCGCCAGTCCTCACAGACGTTCGCACGGCGGGCAGGGGATTCCTGCCGGGAAGGCGGCGCGCGGGCGCCTTGCCGCGGCGTTCCTTGACACCGGGCGGCGAGCGGGCTATACTGCACAGCGACGACGAGCCCCGGGGGCGAAGCGTCGCCGGGGATGCCCGCCGGCGATGCCTCGCCTCCGCGCCGGCCCAGCGTTGACGTGCCGGGCGCGGGCGACCGGCGATGGATGGCGGTGCTGATGAGTACGCAGGTGGTCCTCCTCGGACATGGCGGCGGCGGCCGGCTGATGGCCGAGTTGATCGAGAGGGTGTTTCTGCCCCGGTTGGGCAGCCCGGAGCTGGCTCGCGGTGACGACAGCGCCGTGCTTCCTTACCCGGGCGGCCGCCTGGCCTTCACCACCGATTCCTTCGTCGTGGAGCCGGTGGAGTTCCCCGGCGGCGACATCGGCCGGCTGGCGGTGTGCGGCACCGTCAACGACCTGGCCGCCGGGGGCGCCGTGCCGCGCCACCTGAGCGCCGCCTTCATCCTTGAGGAGGGCCTTCCCCTCGACCTGCTCGGGCGCCTGGTCGCCTCCATGGCCGCCACCGCCCGCGAGGCCGGCGTGCGGATCGTGGCCGGCGACACCAAAGTGGTGCCCCACGGCAAAGCCGACCGCATCTTCATCACCACCTCGGGCGTGGGGCCGATCCCCGACGGCATCGCGGTCTCCGGGCGCAACGCTCGCCCCGGCGACGCGGTTCTCTGCAGCGGCGCCCTGGGAGACCACGGCATGGCGGTGATGGTGGCGCGCGAGGGGCTGGGCTTCGCCGGCTGCATCGAGAGCGACGTGGCCCCGCTGAACGGCCTCGTTCAGACGCTGCACGCCCTCGGCCCCGCGCTCCACGTCCTGCGCGACCCGACCCGGGGGGGTGCCGCCGCCGCCCTCAACGAGATCGCCGCCCAATCCGGTGTCGCCATCCGCATCGAGGAAGGAGCCGTGCCGGTGCGCGACCCGGTGCGGGTGGCCTGCGAGCTCCTCGGCATGGACCCCCTCTACGTTGCCAACGAGGGGAAGATGCTGGCCATCGTGGCGCCAGAGGCGGCGGACGCGGCGCTGGCGGCCTGGCGAGCGCACCCCCTGGGGCGGGAGGCCGTGCGCCTCGGTGAGGTGCTGGAAGGACCCGCCGGGCGCGTCACCGTGCGCACGGCCTTCGGCACCCACCGCGTGCTCGACCGGCCCCTCGGCGAGCAGCTCCCGCGGATCTGCTGACCGTCACTGCCCGGGCCAGGGCAGAGGCGCGTCCACCGCGTTCACCTGCCGGCCCACGCGGATCGAGAGGGCGAGGTGCCCGACGGGGTGCTACGGCTCGGCGCTCCAGGTGAACTGCCCGGTGACCGCCACGCTCTCGTGGAGCAGCTCCGGCGGGAAGGGGTACCAGGAGGTGGTCACCATGCCGAGTGACTTCCCGTTCTCCCGGCAGCGGGCCGCGAAGGCGTGGATGTTGCGGAAGAAGAGCTCCAGGTGGGGCAGTCCGAACACCTTCTGGAGGGTCCCCGTCGCCGCGGGCGCGGCAAGCACGTCGAAGCCCTGGTCCTGATAGTACTCCAGGTAGGGGAACGGCCGGATGAACTTGGGGAAGTCGGGGCCGAGATAGGCGCCGTAGCGCGCCAGGAACTCCTCTCCCAGGTTCTCGGGCAGCGGCACCGGGCGCGCGAAGTAGTCCATCGCCCGCCGCTGGACTTCGGGCAGCGGTTCGAGCGGCCACTCTCTGCCCCATCGCTCGTCGCAGATGATGACGGGCTTCTTCTCGCGCCGGAAGCGCGCCACGAAATAGGGAGAGGGGTCCGCCATCGTCCAGTACTCCCAGTACATGATGACCGTCTCCCGGGGGATGTAGTCCAGCGCCTCGGGGTGCTCGCAGAGCATGTCGTCCCAGATGATCGGGCGCAGGCCGCGGCCGATGACCCAGCGCAGCACCTTCTCCAGGTAGGCGCCGTAGAGCCCGGCCCGCCCCACCTCGGCGACGCGCTGGCGGCAGCGGGGGCAGGCGCCGAGGTGATACGTCTCGTCGGCGCCGACGTGCAGAAAGCGGGTTCCGGGGTGCAGCGCCAGAAGGTCCTCGGCCAACTCGACAAAGGTCTCGAACGCGGCCGGGTTCAGAGGACACATCTGCGCCCGGGCGGTGTCCTCCTCGCGGAGCGCGGCGTAGGCGTCGTGGCGCAGCAGGTACTCCAGGTGTCCCAGCGATTGCTGCAGCGGCACCACTTCGATCCCCTGGCGGCGCGCGAGCCCCACCAGCTCCGCCACCTCTTCCGGGGAGAATGCCTTCCGGTCGCGCACGCGTGCGTGCCTGCGGTAGGGGAAGTAGGCGTCATACTCCAACAAGAGCGTGTTCAGCCCGAACCGGCCGGCGATCTCGATGAGCCGCCGCACCGCCGCCGCGTCCATCTGGGGATGGATGCGGGTATGGAAGCCGCGCACGCCCATCTGCGGCGCATCCTCGATGGTACACAGCGGTAGCCGCCCGGACGCTCCCATTTGCCGAAGCGTCCTGAGCGCGTGCCGGAAGCCGCGCTCTGTCCCCGCGGAGAGGGTCGCCTCGTGCGCCAGCACCTCGATGCGGTACGCCTCGGGCGCCATCTCCGCTTCCACAAGACGCACCGGCTTGCCGTCGCCCTCCATCGGGATCTCGAGCGCCGCCTGGTACTCGGGCAGAAGCCCGGAAGCCGGGGCCGCCTGGCACTCCAGGCGCCAGCCATCGCTCAGATCGATCTCTCCGCCGCCGGGCTGGACTCGGGCCGGAGTGGGGGAGAGGAAGATGGGCCAGTTCTTCTGTATCGCCATGAGAACACCTCGTCGCCGTGGCGACAGCCGGGCGTGAGCCGTCGCGCCCGGCTGCCCGAGACCTCTTTCGCCGGGCGGCGGGCCGCTCCTGCCCGTGGAGTGGCCCTTTCGGTCACCCCTGCGCGGGGAAATGGCCCGGCGGGGGGCTGATCACCTGCCGACCGCGCGGAAGGAAGCCGGCCCCCCGAGGGCGAAGGCTGGAGGGGGTTGAGGATCAAGCCGCATGGAAGAAGGCCGCCGCGAGAGCCTGCCGCGCATCCCGGGGCTCTTCGAGTACTGCGATCGCTGGTGCGAGCGCTGCCACCTCACCAGCCGCTGCCTGGTGGTCGCCCTGGTGGCGGAGCGCCGTGCGCGCCGCCGCGCCCGCAGTGGCGAGCTGCAGTCGCCGGGCGCTCTGTGGGAAGAGATCCGCGCCAGCACGCGGGATGCCCTGGCCGCCCTGCGCCGCAGGGCGGAGGAGGAGCCGGGGGGCAGTGAAACCGCATCCTTCGCGGACGATCGCGATCGCGACTTGCACTGGCATCCGCTCGTCCAGGCCGCGCGCCAGGTCTTCCGGCGTTCGCGCCCCTTCCTCGACCGACTCCAGGGGATCCTGGCTGCTCGCCGCGCCGACCTGGAGGCGCTTCCGGGTGGCCCTCCCGAAGAGGAGGAGATCGCCCTGATGCGTCTGGAGAACTGCTTCGAGGTGGTGCAGTGGTACCACACGCTCCTGGTGGCCAAGACCCACCGCGCACTCGCGAGCCAGGCGGAAGCGGAAGGGGCGCCGGGGCAGGAAGCGTACCTGCTCGAGGATGCCCGCGGCACCGCGCGGCTGGTGTACGTGTGCCTGGGCCGCTTCCTTGGCGCCGTCCACGTGCTCCACCGCCGGGTGCCGGAGCTGCAGGAGAACGCCCGGGTCCTCCTGGCGCTCGCCTACCGCCTGCGCGAAGGAATCGGCGCTGCCGTGCCGGGGTGCCGGGAGTACCGCCGCCCCGGACTCGACGACTGAAGCGGACGGCGGCCGGGGCGGGAGCCGCGGCCCCGCGCGCCACGCTGGTCTTTCCGCTCAGGGCACGATGCTCTGGAAGGTTCGGGGGATGCGGTAGCGCGCGCGGATGCGCGACTCCTCGGCCGCGGCGGCCTGCGCTGCCCTCTCCGCCGTCTTGCCGGGACCCAGGCCGGACATGGCGCCCCCGATGTCCCCCCGGGTCACCGCGGCGGCGATGCGCTGGATGGCGGCCACGTTGGTCGTGAGATAGCGGCCATAGAGCGCGTGCAGATCCAGGCAGGGCTCCGGCACGGGCGTGATCGCCTGGAACGACACCGCAAGCGCCCGCTTCTCCCGCAGCACGCCCTCGATGCGTCCCTTGGCGTTCTGTGAGTACTGCTGCCCGCCGGACGCGGACTCGTCCAGATCATCGCCCAGAGCGAGTCCGCCCTGGAGTTGGCCCATGCCGAAGGCCATCAGGGCCATGAGCGCGGCGATCGGGTTCTGCTCGTCCCGGCGCTGGATCGCCTCCAGCTTCCGCAGGTACTCGGCGATGTCCGCGCGGAACGGCTCGGCCGGCCGGGCGGGCCGTGGCTGCCCTCCGGGGAGGCCCGGCGCGGGCTGCGGCGGCGTCGCCGGCATGGCCGTCACCGGTCCCCCCTGCGCGAAGTTCCCGGGCGTCTCGGCGGTGACGGCCGGCATCGGGGTTCTGTTCCCCGGGGCCACGCCGGCGCCCACCCACGCGCCGCGGCTGCGCCCCAGGAGCAGGAGCAGCAGGGCGGCCAGCGCCAGGAGCAGCAGCAGCACCAGCGCCCCGAGCCACCGCCCTCCGGAGCGCCGGGCGGGAGCGGGAATGGCGGCCGCGCCTCCCGCACTCTGCGCCGCCAGCGTCGCACCGCACCGCCAGCAGAACGGCGCCTGGCGGCTCACTTCGGCTTTGCACTTCGGACACTCCATGATTGCCTCCGACAGAAAAAAAGTCATAAATATTCGGTTGACCCACCTCCATCCGAGTGGTATAATCGGATCAAGGAGGTGATGACTATAATGGAATATCATAGTCGAGGTGACTGTGGGGGTTAGGCACCCCGCGAGGTC
>JACQGM010000130.1 GCA_016199585.1 Armatimonadota bacterium | reverse complement strand
TTTCCCTGGGGGGGGCCCCCCGCCCCGGGCGCGGGGCCCGCGACAGCTTTTTCCTCGCCTTCGCCCTTATCCCGGGTTGTCCGGGTCTGCTCTTCTCAACTGGCGTGCTCACCTCCGGTGGGCCGCCGGTTCCGGAGTGGC
The DNA here is from genome assembly GCA_016199585.1 of Armatimonadota bacterium. Classification (GTDB taxonomy): domain Bacteria; phylum Armatimonadota; class JAAZEB01; order JAAZEB01; family JAAZEB01; genus JACQGM01. The sequence continues at coordinate 9,146 of JACQGM010000130.1, read as the reverse complement.
TTGTGCCGGGGTGCCGGGACGCCCGCCCGCCCAGCAGCGGGCGCGCAGCACAATCTGGAGGCGACGTGCCTCGATGCGGCGTGTGCGGCGGTGAGGTGCCTGCCGGAGTTGCCCTCACCTGCCCTCATTGTGGAAGACCGGTCCCCGGGTCCGCCCGGCGGAGCATCGGTCCGGTGCTCTACGCCCGGGTGATCATGGCGATGGAGCGCGGGGACCGCCAGCGAGCGGTGGCCGCGGTTGCGGAGGAACTGGCTCTCGCGCCACCCGATGCCGAAGCGGTGGTGGACCGCCTGTGGCGGCGGCGCCAGCAGGAGATACCCGCGAAGGAGACCATGGCCGAGCCCTGGTACAGTCACCCGTTGGCCCTGGTGGGCATCCTCGTCGTCGGCCTCGTGTTCGTTGTTGCGCTCACACTGCTCCTCTCCCGGCCGTGACCGGCGCCCGCCGGAGACGCGCCTTTCCCGCACGCTTGACAGACCGGCCGCTTTCCGGTATGATGGGCGGTGAGGGAACAGGAACTCCTACCGCAGGTTTCCCTTCGCTCTGCTGTGATTCTCGGGGCCAGGCAGCCAGAACGTGGGTGGATGAGAGGGAATGGGGGGAAGAGCAGATGAGCGATGTCCTCCAGAACCACCAGCAGATCCAGGAGCGCGCCGCCGGAGCTATTCGCCGCCTGGCCGAGATCGCTGCCGCGCGCGGCTCCCGCACCACCATCAAGGATCAGGTGATCGCCCGGTCGGACCTGCTGCGCGCATCAGCGGAGCGCCTGCTCCGCAACCAGTTCACTTTGGCCGTGGTCGGTGAGTTCAGCCGGGGCAAGAGCAGCCTGATCAACGCCCTGCTCCAGGCGCCGGAGCTGCTCCCGACGTCCATCAAGCCATCCACCGCGGCCATCACCGTTCTTCAGTACGCCCCGGAGCCCCGCGCCTCGGTCACGCTGAAGGACGGCACTCTGCGGGAGAACGTGCCCCTCACGAGCCTGCGGGACTACTGCACGGCCCCCGGGCTGGACGGCTCCTCGCTGCGCGCCCAGATCAGCGGCACCATCGCCCGGCTACGCCAGCAGAACCGTGTGGATGATCTCTCCTACGAGGAGGTGGAGCGCCAGGGCCAGGAGGGAGCCCTGCGCTCGAGCGCGCAGGTGGTGAACGTCTGGTACCCCGCCCCGCTCCTCGCCGATGGCATCGTCCTGGTGGATACCCCGGGCATCGGCTCGGTGAACCCGGAGCACGGCGAGGCGACGCGCGCCTTCATCCATCGGGCCGACGCCGTCGTCTTCCTGATCAACACCGACCCGGTGATCAGCGCCAGCGAGTGCCACTTCCTCACCTTCCTCCAGGACTACGTCTCGCGCTTCCTCTTCGTGATCACGAAGATCGACCGCTTCGAGGAGGCGGAGCGCCGCGAGTCGATCGAGTACACGAGGGATGTCATCCGCGAGTTCTCGGGGATGGCGGACCCGCCGCTCTTCCCGCTCTCGGCCCGGCGCTACCTGGAGGCGCGCGCCGCCGGCGACGAGCGGGCGCTGCGCGAGAGCGGCCTGCCGCAGTTCCTGCAGGCGCTGCAGCTCTTCCTCATCCGCGAGCGCGGCCATTCCTTCATCCGCGAGCACGTCACCGGCGCGCTCACGCACCTGAGCGACCTGCGCAGCGCCGTGGAGATGGAGCTGCAGGGCATGCGCCTCTCCCGCGGCGACCTGGAGCGCCGCCTGGAGGCCACCCAGCCCGGCGTGCGCATGGCCCGCGCGGCCCGCAACCGCATCCTGGCGCGCCTGTCCGATGAACTCGCCGGGGTGCCCGAGCTGGTCGGCGGCGAGGCGGACATCCTCTGGATCCGCCTCTCGGCCACCATCCGCCAGGCAACCGAGGAGGAGATCGACCGCTACGGCTGGGACCAGCTCCGCCAGGCATCCGAACTGATCCCGATCTTCGTCCGCGACACTCTGAGCCAGGCGCTCAACGACCGGCTCGGGCAGGTGGCCGGCCGGCTCGGCAGCATTCGCCGCCAGGTGATCGCCGAGTGCCGCCAGGTGATGGATACCATGGCGAGCAAGCTGGAGTTCCAGATCGAGAGCCTGCGCCCCCCGCGCGAGCTGGAGCTGCACCTCGACTTCGACGCCGGGACGTTCATCGGCGACCTGAAGAAGGTCGGCACCATCACCGTGGGCAGCACCCTGGCCCTCAGCATCGGCACGGCGTTCCTCTTCGGCGGCATCGGCGCCGTGGTGATGGTAGGGGGCCTTCTCGCCGGCACCAGCATCACCTCGATGTTCAAGAACCGGGTCAGGAACGAGCTGCGCCAGGCCCTGGCGGATCCCCTCAGCACCCTGATGGACTCCGTGCGCGGCAACCTCACCGAGGAGGTCCGCCGCCACCTGGGCGAGTTCCGCGATGACGTGGACCAGGCGCTCACCGGCACCATCAGCAACGTGGACGAGACGCTGAACCAGTTGCGCGCCCAGGTGGGGCAGGAAGGGGCGCACTCCGGCGAGCAGGAGCAGGCGCTGCAGCGGCAGCGCGCCGAGCTGGCGGAGCTGGACCGCGAGCTCTCGCTGCTGTTGGGGCCGGGGGTGTGATAGCGATTTCAGATTTCAGATTGCAGATTGGCGGACTGGCGCCGCACCTGGCCCCCCTACCGTCTACATGGCGATGGGCGTTCGCTTTCTGGAGGGGAATGAGCGTTCTTCGTCGAAGGATCGGCTGGTTGGGTGCGAAACCATCAGGTGCTTTGAGGAGGACGGGAGACGTTGGATGACCGCGACAGGTTCATGCTGTTGCCAGCGGGGGCGGACATCGAGGCTGCGGCATCCGAGAGGTCTATCATCGTTCAAACACGCCGCGGCACCAGCATCCCAAACGAGACGTTCGCCGAAGAGCCCGCACGGATGCGCACGCCCGAGGCACGGAGGCGGTCCCATGGCTTCGTCATGGAGCTGATTGCCGGGCGGCATGGGCAGATCGGTTGCCGAGACGTGCGGTTGCGGCGGGAGGCAAGCGCCCGCTACAACTGCCACGGGATGACCTTCGCGAACCGCCGGACCAACATCGTTCACGACGCTGACGTCCATCAAGTCCTCACCGATGACCGATACGCAGAGATCAGGCCTGACGAGGTGAAACCAGGAGACATTGTGGTATACTATGATGAACGGGGTGGCATCACACACACGGGGGTAGTGATGTTCATCAGACGTGGGCCGGCAGGTGGCACGATACCCTTTGTGCTGAGCAAATGGGCCCGTCACGGAGAGTACCTGCACCCGGTCGGCGTATTCGTACCCTACACGACGTTTCGGTACTTCAGGGAGGGGTCGGAGTGATCTTCGACTGGCAGGCCGCGTTCTCATCCGACGCGCTGTATCACGGGCTCATGCTGGCAGAGTCCGTGGAGCAACTGCAGCGTGCGATCGCACGTGCCAGGCCGGTGATGCTCCTCCTCGAGCAGGTCCGCCGCGAGCCGGCCCTGGGGGCTGCCGTCTATCGCCATGCCGTGTCGTTGCTGGGGCAGCCCGTCACCCCTGGCGAGCTGAGTGATGCCGAAGTGCCGTTGTGCTGCTGCCTCTACGTGCTCTGCAGCCTGGAGCGCCGGGAGGGGCGTTGGCTGCTGGAGGAGGTGGCCGTTCGCGCCCGTCGTGAGTTGGGCTGGACGGTGCCCTTCGCGCAACTCTGCGCCGAGAGGTTGCCGACCACCACCGCGGGTTGGCCGGCAACGCTCGCAGCCGGGATCCAGCACCAGGCACTGGTGGGCAGCGCCGTGGGGGAGATCTACATTGGCGGCTCGGATGTCACGGATGATGCCCTTCCAGAGGAAGCCGCCGGGAGACTCGTTGCTTGATGCAGGATCCCGTCATGCCAACCCTCGACTACGTGATTCCCTGTCGTCTCACCAGCATCGACTCTGGTACCAGTGCGCTCAGTCTATTCCATATCCTCGATGAGGTAGCGGTCGTAGCGCCCCCCTCCACAACGCCTCGCCGCTACCAAATCTTCCCCGTGGAAGTGGCGACGCGCTGGCGGTCGAACAGCAATGGCACTGAGGGCGACTACATCCAGACCTTGGTACTCGTCGATTCTGCCGCCCACGAGACCGAACTAGCTGCTACACCGTTCCACATGGGGTCACCCAGGCACCTGGTGCGAACACGAGTGCCACCCATTGTGCTGGATGCGCCGGGAACGTACACGTTCAGGGCGTACCTGAACGACGATCCCGGCAGCCAGGGATGGGGTGAACTGAAAGGCGAGTACTCGTTCGATGTCTCCATCGAGGAACGGCTCATTGAGGTCAGGCTCACAGATCGGGAGAAAGACTTCCTTACCAAGCCGGTGCGAGGGCAGGGGGGATACCAATCGCTTCTACGACGTCTGCAAGGCAGTATCATCGACGACGTGCTGGCTTTGACCACTACCGACGCCGAGCGGCTGATCCGGTCGGCCCAGTCTTACGGTGAGGGCGGCTTCCAGCGCCGCCTCCGCCCCATCGTCGAGAAGGTCAGGCGCGAGTACGATGCCATTGTCGGCACAACCCTCGCCGAGGAAGCCGGTGCGCCGGATTGATGCTCTCCTGGTTGCTTCAGCGTCCGGGGCACCCTATCTCACGCCCCGCGCCTCCTTCGCCTCCCTATCCAGCCACTCCGCCGCCACCTCGTAGTACCCCTCGTCGATCTCGAAGCCGATGAACGCCACCCCCTCGCGCGCCGCCGCCACCGCCGAGGAGCCCAGCCCCAGGAAGGGATCCAGACAGCGGCGCACCCGCTCGATGCCGTGCAGGCGCAGGCACCACCGGGGCAGCTCCACCGGGAAGGTGGCCGGGTGCGGGCGCTCCTTGTCGCGGCTCTTGATCGTGCTGTAGGGCACGAACCACGTGTTGCCGCGACAGCGCCGGTCGGCGCGGGCGCTCTTCCACCGGCCGATGTTGCTCTTGTCCTGATAGGGCACTCCGATGGCCAGCCGGTCTAGCTCGACATAGCCGTGGTGGGTGAAGTGGAAGAGGTACTCGTGGCAACCGTTGAGGAAGCGCGGGGAGCTCACCGGCTTGTAGTGGCCCACGGCGATGTCCCGCGTGAGTCCGTAGGTCTTGCCCAGCGAGGCGCCGTCGAGGGCGATGGACTTGATCCAGTGGATGGTGTTCTGCAGCGCGAAGGGGCCGCGCTCCGCCACGCGCCGGGCCACGTCGAAGGGCACCCAGGGGTCGCTCGGCTTGCCGCCCACGTTCAGGAAGAGCGAGCCGTCGGGCGAGAGCACCCGGGCCACCGCTGCCGCCCAGTCACCGATCCAGGCGAGGTACTGCTCACGGGGGATGGTGTCGTCGTACTTGCTGTAGCCGATCCCCAGGTTGTACGGCGGCGAGGTGACCACCACGTCCACGCTGTCCGGCTGCATCCCGGCCATGCCGGCCAGGCAGTCGCCACAGTGGATCTCGATCCTGGCCTCGCGGCCGTTGGCCGCCGGGAAAAGGAACTCGCGGCTTCCCATCTGGTGTTGCTACTACCCTCTCATCCGGGCTTCTCGTATCCCTGACGCGAACACGAAGACACGAAGACGCCAGGCCACGAAGGATGATCCCCAAGGGGGAACCGGTCAGCCCGCCGGGGCGCTGACCCGGTGACCACTTCGTGTCTCGGTGTCGTCGTGTCTTCGTGCCGACCAGGAATGGACCGAATTGCATCCGGGCGCCGCTCAGTACTTCCGGATCGTCTCCACCCACTTCGCCAGGCCAGTCTCCATCGGCTCGATGTTGGTGACCTCGTACTCCAGCGCGAAATCGCCGGTGTAGCCGATGCTCGCCAGGCTGTCGAAGACCCAGTGGTAGTCGATCTCCCCCTCGCCGAAGTGGCAGCGCTGGAACTTGCCGTCCACGTGCAGCCCATCCTTGATGTGGAGGTGGACCACCCAGTCGCGGAAGCGCGCGAAGGCCTCCTTGTAGTCCACGCCCCGGTGCGCCAGGTTGCAGGGCTCGTAGAGCACTCCGAAGAAGCGCGAGCCGACGCGCTCGCACAGCTCCGTGACCGCATCGGGGTTGCCGGCGATGCTGCCCGCGTGGTTCTCCATGCCCATGTAGATGCCCCTGCGCTCCGCGTGCTCGGCGCCGCGCCGGAACCAGGGCACGATCCGCTCAATGACCGCCGGATCCTCCCCCTTGCCGGGGCTGACGCGGATCGATCGGGCGCCGAGCTCCGCCGCGCGGTCCAAGGTGGCGATCAACTCGTCCAGGGACGCCTCGCACACGGCCGGGTCTTCGCTGCTGAAGCCGCCGCCCGGGTAGGAGCCCAGGTTGGCGATCTTCAGCCCGTAGCGAGCGGCCAGCGCCTGGAGCGCCACCGGATCGCACACCGCCGGGTCGGGGGAAAAATGGGGCATGCGGCCCCAGAGATCTACTTTCCGCACACCTGCCGCGGCGAGCAACTGGAAGGCGTATTCCGGCTCCCGTTCATGGAGCGCCACGGTGCAGGCCGAGACTCGCTGCATGTCCATGCTGGTATCTCCCTCTGGTGAGCAGATTCGCGTCCGCAGGGGCGTTTTCCCCCCGGGATTCGCCCCGTCCGCCCGTCGGCGATTGACAAACCCCCGCCCCCGTGATAGACTCCCCGTAACGGAAGTGGGTGTCCGGCAGCCGCTGGCGCTGCCCGGAACACGCTCCGAGCCCACAATACTCGTGACCGGAAATCGCCCTCTCCTCCGCGCGTGCCTCGTGGCGCCCGAGGAAGCCGGGGCGCCGGCCCGCGCCCGGAGGGAGAGAGCAGCATGGCGACGGAGAAGCACGCGATCGGAGTGGACTTCGGCACCAACTCGGTGCGCGCCCTGATCGTGGACGTGCGCACCGGCGGGGAAGTGGCGACGGCCGTACGCGACTACCAGCGGGGCGACCACGGCGTCATCACCGACCCGAACAACCCTCACGTGGCCCGGCAGCACCCCGCCGACTACCACGAGGGCCTCCAGGCCTCGGTCACCGCCGCCCTGCGGCAGGCGCGGGCGATTCCCGGCTTCGCGCCGGAACAGGTCATCGGCATCGGCGTGGACACCACCGGGAGCACCCCCATCCCCGTGGATCCCGACGGCGTGCCCCTCGCCTTCCACGAGACGTTCCGGGAGAACCCGAACGCCCTCGCCTGGCTCTGGAAGGACCATTCCGGGATGGCGGAGGCCGAGAAGATCACCGCCCTGGCGGCCGAGCACCGCCCCCACTTCCTGGCGAAGTCGGGCGGCACCTACTCCTCCGAGTGGTTCTTCTCCAAGGCATGGCACTGCCTGAATGCGGACCCGACGCTCTTCGCCGCCGCGCACAGTTGGGTGGAGTGCTGCGACTACATTCCCGCCCTATTGGTGGGCGATACTCGACCCGACCGCCTTCTCCGCGGCGTGTGCGCCGCCGGCCACAAGGCGATGTACTGCGAAGAGTGGGGCGGCCTCCCCGACGCGGCGTTCCTGGCGATGCTCGATCCGAAGCTGGGCGAGCTGCGCCCTCGCCTCTACGAGAAGGCCTACGACTCCGGCGTGCGCGCGGGCGGCCTGTGCGCGGAGTGGGCGGAGCGGCTCGGCCTCCCCCGGGGCACCCCGGTGGCCGTCGGCGCCTTCGACGCCCACCACGGCGCCGTGGGCTCCGGCGTCGCCGATGGCACCCTCGTCAAGATCATCGGCACCTCCACCTGCGACATCACCGTCGCCCCGAAGGACCGGGCCGCCTCGACGATCCCGGGCGTGTGCGGGATCGTGGACGGGTCGGTGCTCCCCGGCCTCTACGGCATCGAGGCAGGGCAGTCGGGCGTCGGCGACATCTTCAACTGGTTCGTCAGCGAGGTGTGCGAGGGCGACGCCGGTTTCCACGGCGCGCTCAGCCGTGACGCCGCCGCGCTGCGCCCCGGGCAGAGCGGCCTCCTCGCCCTCGACTGGAACAACGGCAACCGCACCATCCTCGTGGATGCCCGCCTGAGCGGCCTGCTGCTCGGCCAGACACTGCGCACCGGCCGCGCTGAGATCTACCGCGCCCTCATCGAGGCAACCGCCTTCGGCGCCCTCACCATCCACAATCGGTTGGCGGAGTACGGCGTCAACGTCGAGCGCATCGTCGCCTGCGGCGGCATCGCCGACAAGAACCCCCTCCTGATGCGGATCTACGCCGACGTCTTCGGACGCACGATGGAGATCTCCCGGTCGGCGCAGACCTGCGCGCTCGGCGCGGCCCTCTTCGGCGCCGTGGCCGCCGGGAAGGCCGCCGGCGGCTACGACCGCGCCGAGAAGGCGCAGGCCGCCATGACCGGCGTCAAGGAGACCCGCTACCGGCCCGATCCCGAGCGCCATGCCGTCTACCGGGAGCTCTACGCCCTCTACAAGCGTCTCCACGATACCTTCGGCGTTGCCGGCCACCAGGAGTGCCTGCACGACGTGATGAAGACGCTGCTGGAGATCAAGCAGAGGGCGTGATGACGAGATGCTCGACGAACTGAAACACCAGGTGTGCGAGGCCAACCTCGCCCTGCAGCGAGCGGGGCTGGTGGTGCTGACGTGGGGCAACGTCAGCGGGATGGATGCCGACTCGGGCCTGGTGGTGATCAAGCCGAGCGGCGTGGACTACGATACCATGCGCCCCGAGCAGATGGTCGTCGTGGACCTGGATGGCCGCGTCGGCGCGGGAGACCTCAGACCATCCTCGGACACGCCGACGCACCTGGTTCTCTACCGCGCCTTCCCCGGCATCCGAGGAGTGGCCCACACCCATTCCACCCATGCCACCGCCTGGGCGCAGGCAAAGCGATCGCTCCCCTGCTACGGCACCACTCACGCCGACAACTTCCGCGGCGCGATCCCGATCACCGCCGACCTGGACGCCCGCGCCCTGTCCGGTGACTACGAAGCGGAGACGGGTCACGCCATCGTGCGCGCCTTCGCCGACGTCGCGCCGCTGGAGGTGCCGGGGGTGCTCGTCGCCGGGCACGGCCCCTTCACCTGGGGCGCGTCCGCCGCGCACGCGGTGGAGAACAGCATCGTCCTGGAGCAGGTGGCGCTGACGGCCCTCCTCACCGAGGCTCTGGCCCCCGGAATCGGCGGCATCAGCACACAGCTTCGGGACAAGCACTTCCTGCGGAAGCATGGTGCAGGGGCGTATTACGGGCAGGGGTAGTGTGGGGGGAGTGTGGGAGTGTGGGA
>JACQGM010000138.1 GCA_016199585.1 Armatimonadota bacterium | reverse complement strand
TTCTACGGCCTGCAGCTCGACGGCTTTCGCAAGGTGTTCGACCTGAACTTCATGGGGACGATCCTCCCGACGATGGTCTTGACCCAGGACATGCTCCAAAAGGGCAAAGGCGCGGTACTCAACATCTCCTCGATGAACGCCTTCCGCTCGCTGACGAAGATCCCCGCCTACTCGGCAGCGAAGGCATCCATCAACAACTTCACCGAATGGCTGGCGGTACACCTGGCGCCGATGGGCATCCGCGTCAACGCCATCGCCCCGGGGTTCTTTCTCACCAACCAGAACCGCTTCCTCCTCACCGACGAGAAGAGCGGCGAGCTGACGCCCCGGGGCAACAAGATCATCTCCTGCACGCCGATGGGGAAGTTCGGCTCCCCCGAGGACCTGCAAGGGACGGTGCTCTACCTGCTCTCCGATGTCGCCAGCTTTGTGACCGGCGTCTGCATTCCGGTGGACGGCGGCTTCAACGCCTACGCGGGGGTGTGAGCAGCCATGCTACTCTACAGCCAGGGTTCTCCCACGACGAGCCTGACACCCGAAGACCTCATGGCCGGTCTGTTTGAGGCGCTAGACCGGTTGGGCGAGCGGAAGCGCGTGCTCGCCCTGCCTCCCGACTTCACCCGCTTCCACTCCCGGGCCGGCCCGCTCACCGAGATGGCCTGGGCCTACTATGGGGAGCGGCTCACCGACGTGCTCCCGGCTATCGGCACCCACTACCCGATGACCGCCGAGGAGATCGGAACGATGTTCGGCGCCATGCCGCCGAGCCTCTTCCGCGTCCACGACTGGCGCTCCGGGCTCGCCACCCTCGGCGAGGTGCCGCCCGAGTTCGTCCGCGACGTCTCCGAAGGCCGGGTGGACTACCCGATCCCGATCCAGGTGGACCAACTCCTGGAGAAGGGGGGTTACGACCTGATCCTCTCCATCGGGCAGGTGGTGCCGCACGAAGTGATCGGGATGGCGAACTACAACAAGAACGTGTTCGTCGGCACCGGCGGCTCCGAGGGGATCAACAAGACCCACTTCCTCGGCGCGGCCTACGGCATGGAGCGGATCATGGGCCGGGCCGACACCCCGGTGCGCGCCGTGCTCAACTACGGCTCCGACCACTTCGCCCGGCACCTGCCGATCATCTACGTGCAGACGGTGGTCGGCCGCAGCGAGGCGGGCGGGCTGGCCGTGCGCGGCCTCTTCATCGGTGACGACGCCGAGTGCTTCCAGCGCGCCGCCGAGCTGTCGCTGCAGGTGAACTTCGAGCTGCTGGATCGGCCGCTGCCGAAGGTGGTCGTCTACCTCGACCCGTCGGAGTTCAAGAGCACCTGGCTGGGGAACAAGAGCGTCTACCGGACACGCATGGCCCTGGCCGACGCAGGCGAGCTGGTGGTGTTGGCCCCCGGCCTGGCGCAGTTCGGCGAGGACCCGGGCATTGACCGGCTGATCCGCAAGTACGGCTACGTCGGCACCCCGGCCATCCTCGATCTCGTCGCGAAGAACGAGGACCTGCGCCAGAACCTGAGCGCCGCGGCCCACCTGATCCACGGCTCCTCGGAGGGGCGGTTCACCATCACCTACGCGCCGGGGAGGATCACCAGGGAGGAGATGGAGGGCGTCGGCTTCCAGTACGCCCCGTTGGGGCCCCTTCTGGAGCGCTACCCGCCCGAGAAACTGAAAGACGGCCCCAACACAATGCCGGACGGCGAGGATGTCTTCTTCATCTCCAATCCGGCGCTCGGGCTGTGGGCCTACAAAGGACGTTTTGTTTGAATGACTGATCGGATCGATCCGACCGATCAGTCCGATCAGTCCGATCTCTTGGAGGAGAAGAGAATGAGTGATGGCTTGAAGATCCCGCCCGCGGGCGGGCTGGACCTGGTTTCCGTGGGTGCGTTGGTGCATCGTCTGGATCCGGGCATCATCCCCTGGCGCAAGGCCACCGAGTGCCTGATCCACGTCAGCGGCGGCGAGTTCAACGTGGCCGCCAATCTGGCGAATTGCTTCGGGATGAACACCGGCATCGCCACCGCCATGGTGGATTACCCGATCGGCGACCTGATCGCCGAGCGCGTGCGCGCCATGGGCGTGAAGCCCTTCTACAAGAGGTTCGCGCACAACGGCGTCAACGGCCCCAACATGGCGACCGTCTTCAGCGACCGCGGCTACGGCGTGCGCGCCCCGGTGGTCTTCTACAACCGCAGCAACGAGGCCGGCGGCATGCTCAAGCCGGGCGACTTCGACTGGGACAGCATCTTCGCCGGGGGCATCCGCTGGTTCCACAGCGGCGGCATCTTCGCGGCGCTCTCCGAGACGACCGGCGAAGTGATCATCGAGGGGATGAAGGCGGCCAAGCGGCACGGTGCCATCTGCAGCTTCGACCTGAACTTCCGCGAGAAACTGTGGAACATCTGGGGCGGCGAGCAGAAGGCCGTCTCTGTGGTCGCCCGCATCGTCGAGAACGTTGACGTGCTGGTGGGCAACGAAGAGGACCTGCAGAAGGGCCTGGGCATCACCGGCCAGGACGTGGAGAAGAAGGGCAAGCTCGACCCGAGCGCCTTCTTCGGCATGATTGACCAGGTGGTGGCCAAGCACCCGAACGTGAAGGTGGTCGCCACCACCCTCCGCGAGGTACACTCCAGCAACCGGCACAGTTGGGGCGCCGTGGCCTGGATCGATGGGAAGACCTACGTCTCGCCGACGGCCGAGCTGGACGTCTACGACCGCGTCGGCGGCGGCGACGGCTACGCCTCCGGCTTCTTCTACGGCCTGATGAGCGGCGAGAGCCCGGAGGACGCCGTGAAGCTCGGCTGGGCGCACGGCGCCCTCATCACCACCTTCCCCGGCGACACCACGATGGCGACGGTGGACCAGGTGCGCGCCTTCGCCAAGGGCGGCTCGGCGCGGATTCAGCGATAGGGAAGTTCAGGGTTCAACGTTCAATGTTCAACGTTGAACTCAAAGGAAGGCACACTCCCAATGGCAGAGAAAGCGGATATCGGCCTCGTCGGCCTGGCCGTCATGGGGGAGAACCTGGTGCTCAACATCGAGAGCAAGGGTTTCTCCGCGGCGGTCTACAACCGGACGGTTGAGAAGGTAGACAACTTCATCAACGGGCGCGGCAAGGGCAAGCGGATCGTCGGGGCGCACACCGTGGCCGAGCTGGCCGGCGCGCTGAAGACGCCGCGCAAGATCATGATGATGGTGCAGGCGGGCAAGGCGGTGGATGACGTGATCGAACAGCTCATCCCCCACCTGGAAGCCGGCGACATCCTGATTGACGGCGGCAACTCGCACTACCCGGACACGATCCGCCGGACGAAGTACATGGAGTCGAAGGGGCTGCGCTTCATCGGCACCGGCGTCTCCGGCGGCGAAGAGGGCGCCCTCCTTGGCCCGGCGATCATGCCCGGCGGCTCGCCGGAGGCCTGGCCGCACGTCAAGCCGATCTTCCAGGCGATCGCCGCCAAGGTGGATGGCGTGCCCTGCTGCGACTGGATCGGGAGCGACGGCGCCGGCCACTTCGTCAAGATGGTGCATAACGGCATCGAGTACGGCGACATGCAGCTCATCTGCGAGTCCTACCAGATCATGAAGGAGCTGCTCGGTATGGGCGCCGACGAGATGCACGGCGTCTTCGCGAAGTGGTACGAGGGTCCGCTCAACAGCTACCTCATCGAGATCACCCGCGACATCCTCGCCGTGAAGGATGAGGACGGCCAGCCGATTGTGGATAAGATCCTCGACACGGCCGGTCAGAAGGGCACCGGGAAGTGGACGAGCGTGGAGTCGCTCGACCTCGGCATCCCCCTGACGCTGATCAGCGAAGCGGTCTTCGCCCGCTGCCTCTCGGCGATCAAGGAGGAGCGCGTCGCGGCCTCGAAGGTGCTCACCGGCCCCAAGCCGCAGTTCACCGGCGACAAGGAAGCCTTCCTGAAGGACCTGGAGAAGGCGCTCTACGCCTCGAAGATCGTCTCCTACGCCCAGGGCTTCACCCTCCTGCGCGCCGCCGCGGCGGAGTACAAGTGGGACCTGAAGTACGGACCGATCGCGATGCTGTGGCGCGGCGGGTGCATCATCCGCTCGGTCTTCCTCGGCAAGATCAAGGAAGCCTTCGACAAGGACCCGGGCCTCGCCAACCTGCTGCTCGACCCCTTCTTCAAGGGGACGATTGATACCTCGCAGGACTCGTGGCGGCGGGTGGTCGCCACGGCGGTGACGAACGGCATCTGGACGCCCGCGATGTCCACCGCGCTCAGCTACTACGACGGCTACCGGAACGAGCGCCTGCCGGCCAACCTCTTGCAGGCCCAGCGCGACTACTTCGGCGCGCACACCTACGAGCGCGTAGACAAGCCGCGCGGCCAGTTCTTCCACACCAACTGGACGGGGCGCGGGGGAACGACCACGGCTTCGACGTACGTGGTGTAGACTTGCCATCGCGGTCCGCAGGGGCGAATCCACAGCCACAGGGCGAACACGCGGGTTCGCCCCTACGCGGGAACTGCGGTAGCGGGGCGGGGGCACGCAGTGTCCCCGCCCGCCCACGCCCCCCTCACGCAAACACCCGGTCCACCGCCAACTCCAGCTCGGGCAGCAACTCGGAGTGAACGCGGTCGCCCCCGCCGAAGAGGCCGGCGCGCTCGGCTCCCTCGGGCGAGAGGCGCAGCACCTCGACGGTCTCCGCCTCGGGGCTCACCAGCCAGCACTCGCCGGAGGCACTATCGCGCCGCAGTGATCGTGGCGACATCACCGGGTGCCGCAACCTCCGGATCGAGTACTGCCAGCCCCTCCGCCTCGGCCGCGCGAAGCAGACGCCGGTCGGCAGCCACCAGCACGCACTCTCTTCCGTCGGCCCTCAGCGCCTGAGCGTGCCGGATGTAGAGCGCCAGGAACCCGGCGTCCGTGGCGTTGAGATGGTGGTTGTCCACGTGCCGCAGGCCATCGAGCACGGAGGCGTCGTCCAACGTCAGCAGCGTGAACTCAGGATCGTTGATGACCTCACGGCGCAGCAGCGACTTCGCTCCGAGAAACGCCGACTCGCGGATCGCGCCTCGGTGGTAGCGGCGGAGCAAGGCGGAGTAGGTCTCCGCATAGCCCAGGACGGTCGCGATCATCCGGGACGGAGGGACTGCGGAGGACAGGGCTCCGACGATATCGCTGCCAGTCTCCGGCGCATACCGTTTCACCAGGGCGCTCGCATCCCACAGTACCGTCTTCACCTACGACACATCCTCATTGCGCGCTCGGAGGATCTCGCGTGAGAAGTCATTCTTCTCCGGTCGGACTCCGTCCCGGAGCATCCTGCGATGCACCTCCGCGACGGTGACCCCCTCATCCACCACAAACCCGTCGCGCTGGTCTTGGCGCTCCAGGATCCTGCGAAGCTCCGCTTTGTCGGCCGGGCCGGCAGCCGGGCGCGTCTCCATCGCAACCGCCATGGCACGTCTCCTCACTGTCCGTTGATGTCAGTATAGCGGGGGCGGGGTGAGCCGTCAAGCGATGAAGGCGAGCGCCGCGCCGGATCACGTCTGGTGTGATCCCCGCTGCAAGGCACTGCCTATTCATCCCCCCGGCCGCCCATCATCCCCCAGACCGTTCATCTCCCGGATGGCGGGCCAGCAGGGGCTCCGGGCCAGGTCGCGCCGGAACTGCGCGAGGAGCGCCTCCTTGCCCGGCTCGCCCGGCGGCCACACCATGTCCACGAAGCGCCAGGCCGCCGCCGCGTTCCCGCTGTAGATGAGGTCGAGCACCTCCCGCCACAGGTCGCCGGGAAGGTCCGTAGGTCCGTACGGGCGGTGCTGCGCCGGCCACTTCGCGCGGATCTGCTTGGCGCGGCGGCGCAGCTCGTCGGGCGAGGGCGGGGGCTTGCGCATCAGGTCGGTGGCGGGCTGGTAGCACCCGTCGCGCCAGCGCAGGATGACCTCGACGGCGGCGGCGGCGGCACCGCAGGTGCCCCAGCCGCACGTCCAGTCATCAAGGACGGCCTCCAGGCACCTGTCACCATCCATGTCCCGGAGAACGAACCGCCGGGGATCGGTGAGACGCAGATCGCTCTTGCCCAACTCCAGCGTGGCGAGCTTGCAGAAGTGATCTCCGATCTGGAACACGAATGCCCGGTGATCGGCTTGGCCACCACTCTCGAAGATAACGAGTTCCGGCTGCCCATCGCCGTTGATGTCCTGCCCCATGGGCAGCACGGTGCCAGTGTTCCTGCGCCGGACATCGTAGTCAAACATCCCCGAACTGCCCGGCAGCCACAGGCCCCACCAACACTCCCTCTCCCACACGCATCTCCCCCGGTACAGGATCTCACAGCGCACGCTGGATCGCGGGTACCCCTCGTCGGAGTAGTCGGGCCTGAGCGCCCTGTTCCCAAGGAAGCGCACGACGTACTCCCCGAACCGCTGCTCCTCCAGGACCATCCGCGCGGGCCGCCCGGCCGTCACCTCGCCGCGCCACAGCCACCAGCCCACAACGAGGAGGACGAGGGGCGGGCCGTAGCGTTGGATGCGCCGGATTGACGCGTGCCGTGGTCTGCCAGTCATGGCCAGAAGTCCATCGAGCGCGGAAGTCGGCGCCCGTCCGCCCGTACGGCCAAGTTCAGCAGGCGGCATGGCGAGCCGCCGATGCGGGGTCCTCCGTGCCGGTACGGGGTTCCGCCCGAACGGCGGAAGTCCTGCCGCTGCCGGCAGAGGGCGGCGCCTCCCACCGCACCCCCGGCCCGATTCCCGGGCGCTCCGATGCCCGCGCCGAAGTGCCGCTGGCAGACCGAAGCAACTGGGGCACTCGGGGGCACCCCCGGGCCCGGCATCGGAGCGCCCGGGAATCGGGCTGGAGGGACACCTGAGCCCGGCTGCCTCTCGTCTCCCAACCCCGCCCCCGCCGGTTGCACCGGCACTGCGATGCCGGGTCCGGAGTACCGTTCTTCGGCCGGGGGCGCCTCGGGATCCGGGGTGACCTCCGCCCGTTCACGCGGGGGAAAGGACTCGGGGGCCGGCACGGAGTATCAGACACCAAGCGGCGGTGAAGGTGAGGGCGAGTGGGCATGGGCAACATCCTTCTGATTGGCACGCGGGGCACGGGGAAGAGCGCGGTGGGACGGCGCACAGTGGCGCTGCTGGGCGGGGATTGGCGCTTCCTCGAGATGGACGAGGCGCTCGTCGCCCGCCTCGGGATGCCGATCGGCGACTTCTTCGCCGCCCGCGGCGAGGCGGCGTTTCGCGAGGAGGAGCGCGCCCTCCTCGCCGAGATCGCTCAGGCCGACCGACAGATCATCGCCTGCGGCGGCGGCGTCGCCGGCACCGTCGAGAGCCTGGCCGCCGCGCGCGCCGCCGGCGTCCTGGTGTGGCTCGACACCCCCGTGCCGGAGCTCCTGGCCCGCCGCCTTGCCGACCCGCACGAGGCCGCGCGGCCGCCGCTGCTGGCCGGCTTCGACGCGCTCAAAGCCGGGGACCTGAAGGGCTACCTCCGCATCGAGATCCCCACCATCCTCGCCCGCCGCCGGCCCTGCTACGCCCGGGCCGACTTCATCCTCGCCACCACCGGCCTGGACGCGGAGCGCCTGGCCGCCATCGTGGCGGCGCTGGCGGAGAGGGGGGTTTGATACCCTTACAACGCTGGTTCGTGCGGCACGGGTGCCCGGCGGTTGAGACTGCGGGCAACGAACGCTCCAAGTCCGCCCGCGCGGACCGGAAAGCCGAGTCGGCGCAGGCCGACTTCGTGTCATCCTTGCCCGCGACCTCGGTCGCCGGGATCCCGCCCTGCCCGAGTCTACTCCCGTTCGCTCGCGCCACCCCGCGGCCGGGGGTCTCCCCACCCCGCGAGCTCGTCCGCGATCAGGTGCTTCTCCAGCCAGACGTAGAGCGCAGTGAAGAGGTACTTCCGCCCCATCACGTTGATCCGCAGCTTCGTCACCCCGGCGGTGCGCCCGTACCAGGAGATCGGCACGACGGCGATCTTCGCGCCGCGCACCAGCGGCTTCAGCGACATCTCCACCGTGATGTTGAAGTGGTTCGCCTGGATCGGCTCGATCGCCCGGATCACCTCGGTGCGGAAGGCTTTGAAGGCGTTCGTCAGGTCATTGTGGTGAGTCCAGAAGAGGACGCGGAGGAAGGTGTTCGCGAGGCGGTTCACCCACAGCTTGATCCGGGGATAGTCCTTCACCACGCCGCCGCGGATGAAGCGCGAGCCGTAGACGCAGTCGTAGCCCTCCATCAGCTTGCGGTAGTAGAGGACCACGTCGGCGGGGTCGTCCGAGCCGTCGCCCATGACAATGGCGCAGCACTCCCCCCGCATCGCCGCCAGCCCGGCGCGGATGGCACGCCCGAAGCCGGGGGCTTCCCGGCGGTGTGCCACGCGGACGGACGGCAGGCGCCCGCTCAGCGCATCGAGGATCGCCCCCGTCCGGTCGGTGCTGTTATCGTCCACCACCACCGTCTCGTGGGGCACGGCGGCATCGCCGAGGGCGCGCTCCAGGTCGAGCACGACCCTCTCGATGCACTCCTCTTCATTGTGCGCGGGGATGACGACAGATAGGCGCATCGGCTCCTTCCTCTATCGGGTGGCAACGGCGAAGAACTGGCGGCCCAGAACCCGGTGCGCGGGCGGGCAGAGCAGGTAGAGGCGCACCAGGAACGGGTGTTGCGGCAGGCGGCTCAGCCGGGAGAGCGGCAGGAAGCGCGGGCGCAGCTCGCGCACCGTGAAGCCCGCCATCTCCAGCGCCTCCCGCAGACTGCGATCCGACAGCGCGATGTGGTGGTCCAGGAAGTCCCAGTATTCCCGGGAGGCGAAGCGGATGTTGGGTCCCATCACCAGCAGGGCTCCGCCGGGGCGGAGGACGGCGTGGGCCGCCCGGAGCGCGGCCATCAAGTCGGCCTTGGTGGGGAGGTGCTCCAGCACGTTGCTGGCGAAGACCACGTCGGCGAACGCGCGCGGCAGCCCGTCCAGAGTGCGAATGTCGGCGTCGCAGACTTCGACGCCGGGGGTGGCGCGCTGGCGAGTCTGGGGGTTGGTGTCAACGGCGATGCGGCGGGCGGCGCGGATCTGGTTGATGAACTCGCACGACCCGGCGCCCAGGTCGACCACGGTGCCGGTCTCGGGCACGTAACGCTGGAAGAAGCTGTGGCAGAGCACCTTCCAGATGCCGACGTTGCGCTGCTCGGCGCGCGCGTCAAAGCGTATCCGGTACAATCGAGCCGCGCCTCCGGCGTTGAGATCCGGTGCTGAATCGCTGTCGCTCTGCATCAGCCTGAACTCTGCGCGGATGGCCGCGGGTGGGCGCAACGCCCTGCGCTACGCCGCTTCCCGGGTCGGCGGTGGGCCGGGCGAGGGAAGGGTGACGATGAAGGTGCTGCCCGTTCCCACCCCGCTCCGCGCTTCCACGGTTCCGTTCTGGGCCTCTACCAGGTGGCGGACAATGGCCAGGCCGAGGCCGGTGCCCCCCTGCTCGCGCGAGCGCGCCTTGTCCACCCGGTAGAACCGTTGGAAGATGCGCTCCAGGTGCGGCGCAGAGATCCCGATACCGGTATCGTGGACGGCGATCTGCACGCGCTCGCCCTGGCGCTCGGCCGTCATCCAGACCCTACCGCCCTCCGGCGTGTACTTGATGGCGTTCTCAACCAGGTTGGTGAGGACCTGCGTCAGCGCGCGCTTGTCGCCCAGCACCTCCAGGCTGTCGGGGCACTCACCGGTGAGACGCTGCCCGCGCTCCCCGGCGACGACGGCCAGCTTCGCCAGCACGGGGTCGGCTACTTCACGCAGCGCGAACGGCTCGATCTCGACGCGCCACTGCCCCGCCTCCATCTGCGACAGGTCGAGCAGATCAGAAGCCAGGTTCGAGAGCCGGTCGGCCTCGCGAGCGAGCAAGCGCAGGAAGCGCCGGCGGACGTCGGGATCCTCCTGAGCCCCTTCGAGGAGGGTGTCGGCCATCATCTTCACGGCTGCGATCGGCGTGCGCAGCTCGTGGCTGGCGTTGGCGACGAACTCCCGGCGCAGTCGTTCGGTGCGCCACACCTCGGTGCGATCGTGCAACACCAGCATGACACCCGGGGGCGCTTCCGGGTTCCCGAGCACGGGAGCCGCATAGACCCCAATCACCTCCTGCCGCGGCTCCTCGCGCAAGAGGTCGTCGCGGGCCTCCCGGCCGGTCGCCATCACTTCATCCACCACGCGGGTCAGCTCCTGGAGCGCCGCCACCTGCCCCAAAGGCTGCCCGATGGCGGCCTCCGCCAGAGCGCCCACCATCGTCTCGGCGGCCGGGTTCATCAGCACCACGCGAGTGTCGGTGTCAACGACCACGAGGCCGTCTGCCATCTGGGTGAACACACGCGCCATCTTCTGGCGCTCCCGGTCCAACTCGCCCATCGTCGCCTGAATGCGTGCCGCCATGGAGTTGAAGGAGCGAGTGAGCCGGCCGATCTCGTCGTCGGGGTTGGCGATGACGCGGCGCGTCAGGTCGCCCTCGGCCATGCGCTGGGCCACCTCAGTCACCTCGCTGATCGGCCCGGTGATGGAGCCGGTGACGTAGAGCGTCACCGCCACCGCCGCGACGGTCGCCAGGAGGACAGTGCCCAGGATCAGCCCCCGCAGGCTCCAGAGCTGCTGCCGCAGGTCGGCGAGCGAGAGGCTGACGCGCGCGATGCCGAGGAGCTGGAGCTGGTAGACAATGGGTACGGCGACGTGCATGCCGTCGTCGCGGATCGCGCGCGCAAACGGACGCACGGGAGGCACCACGGTGTGCCCTGGCGGCACCATCGCCCGCAGGAACACCCGCAGCTCCGGACGGTGGCCAAGGTTGGGGGGCTGGCCTGGCAAGGGCTGCGAATCGGCAAGCACGCCACCCCCGGGGCCAACGATGGTGATGCGGGGCATCATCGGCGCCGAGCGAGCCAGGCTGCTCACGGTGAGGCCCACCTGCCGCGCGGGAGCGCCGGCGATCAAGTCCGGTTTCACGACCCGCTGCACGAGCGCGGCCTGCTGCCAGAGGTGCTGCTCCAGGCGCCGCAGGTAGTAGTGGTGCACCGAGTTCTCCACGGCCACCGCCACTGCGACCATCGCGACACTGACGATGGCCACCTGGTAGACCGAGAGGCGCCAGCGAATGCTTCGGCCGACAGAGGGGCGCCACCTCACGCTCCGCTTCACGGCTTCAATCTCCGAAGCGGTAGCCAGCGCCGCGCACCGTCTGGATGAGCACGGGCCGCCCGGCTTCTTCCTCGATCTTCTCGCGCAGCCAGCGCACATGGACGTCCACCGTGCGTTGGTCCACGAAAACGTCGTGGCCCCATACCATTTGCAGCAGCTCCTCGCGGCGCAGCACGCGGCCTCGGTGGGCCACCAGCGTGCGCAGCAGGTGGTATTCCTTCGGCGACAGATCCACCGCCTTGCCACTGACGGTGACGAGGTGCCGCTCGAAGTCAATGGTGAGGTGCCGGAAGGTGAATCGCTCCGGCTGCACGGGGCCGGCGTCGCCGGTGCGCCGCATCACGGCGTGGATGCGGGCGACCAACTCGCGCACGGAAAAGGGCTTGGTGATGTAGTCGTCGGCGCCCAGCTCCAGGCCCACCACTTTGTCCATCTCGGTGGTCTTGGCCGTCAGCATGATGATCGGCACTCTGCTCTCCCGGCGGAGCGTGCGGCAAACGTCGAGCCCGTCCATGCCGGGCAGCATCAGGTCGAGCAGAACGAGATCGGGGCGGATGAGGCGGGCCATCGAGACGCCGGTCTCTCCGTCCAGCGCCACACTCACCTCGAAGCCTTCCTTGCCCAGGTTGTAGGTTAGGCCCTCCACCATCGTCTCTTCGTCCTCTATGATCAGCACTTTTGCGCCCATGGGATCCCTCCCGGAGGCCTCTCTTCGCTCCGACACGCGGTTGGCGAGCAAGTTGCCGAACGCGGCTCATCTAGCTCTGCGGCAGTGTCCAGTATACCTTGCTTGCTGCCTCAGAGTCAAGGTATCGTCGCGGGGCTGGAGCAGGCATTCGTGGCCGGGGGCCGCTCTTCGGGCACGGCAGAGGAGGAAAATTTGGGGTATGCTGGTGCAGAGCGGACCCGGGGCTTCCGCGCCGCGCTTGCGTCGGCCCGTCGCGCGAGCGCCTCCCGGCATCCGGCGGCGCACGATCGGGGCGGCAAGCCCGGAACGGAGGGTTGCGGAATGAGAACCGAACGACAACGCACGCGGCCGGGGGATCGCTCCCGCGTCCGGGCACTCTTCCTTGCCGTCGCTGCCGGGTTCGCCGCCGGTGCCGTCACCGTGAGCGCGGTCGGCCCGGGGAGCTTGCGCCTATCACTTGCCGGGCCGGTGCCGGCCGCCGCCGCCCCCGCCGATCCTCTCTGCGGGGGCGATCAGACCGTCATGCAGGTCGCCCGAGCCGTGGGTCCCGCGGTGGTCACGGTGAGGAACATGCAGGCGCCGCGGCCGGGCCAACCGCTGCGCGAGGCCGGGCTCGGGTCCGGGTTCATCGTTGACGCCGGCGGGCTGGTCCTGACCAACAGCCACGTGGTCCGGGGAGCGAGCCGCGTGGACGTCGTGCTCGTGGGCAGGGGAACGGTCACGGCACAGGTGCTGGGCGCGGATCCCCGGCTGGACATCGCCATCCTGCGGGTGCCCGGGAGCGGGCTTCCCGCGGCCCCTCTGGGGAGATCCGACCGGCTGCAGGTGGGCCAACCGGCCATCGCCATCGGCAACCCGCTCGGATTCGAGCGCACGGTGACCTCCGGCGTGGTCAGCGCCCTGAACCGGGTCATCCCCGAGGCGGGCACTCCCCTCCGGGACCTGATCCAGACGGATGCGGCGATCAACCCGGGAAACAGCGGCGGGCCGCTCCTGGATAGCTGCGGGCGCGTGGTCGGGATCAACACCGCGGCCGTGGCCGCGCGCGCGGGCACCGGCGGCCTCGGTTTCGCCGTGCCGATTGACAGCGCCCGGCGCGCCATCCGCGACATCCAGCGCCATGGCCGCATCATCGTGCCCTGGATGGGCATCTCCTACACGGAGGTGACCGACGATCTTGCTCGGGCTTACCGCTTGCCGGTGGATTACGGCGTGATCGTCAGCGGCGTCGCGCCCGGCAGTCCGGCGGCACAGGGCGGCCTCCGCACCGGTGACATCATCATCGCCCTGAACGGCCAGCGACTGCAGGACGCCGGACGCCTTCAGGAGTTCATCCGGGAGGCGAACGTGGGCGACCGCGCGGCGCTGACTCTCCTGCGAGGCGGCGAGCGTCGCCAGGTCACGGTGGTGCTGCAGGAGATGCCGCGGGAGATGGCGCTGGAGGAGTAGGCCAGGGGAGCGGGTAGGTGGTGGGCCGGCGGGGCCTCGGGGTCATAGCGCCGCACTTCGGGCCGGAGGTCTCGCCAGCCGCCGGGCTTGGCTCCGGGGGGCGCGGGTCATCGGCCAGGGATCGGATGAGGCGCTGGAACCGCTGCCGCGCATGGGCAGGCAGTCGGCGCAGCTCACGCTTCGCCCCCTCCTCGACCCGAATCCGGTAGCTCATTCAGCTCGGCCTCTACGTCTTCCCAATCCAGGAGACACGACTGACCGGACTCGAGCCGCGCCTCGGCCTCACGTGCCAGGTGGGCACACCAGGCGTCGTCCGCGAGGTCTTCCAGGTACGCCCGCAGTGCCTCCGGCGGGAGCCGCCGCAGCACGGCAGCGAACGCCTCTCCCTGCTCCCGCAGCTCGTCCGGGATCTCAATCACCAGTGTCGCCATCGCTTGACTCCCCGGACCTGATTATACCACACTCATCGGCCGTGATGGCCCGTTCCCCTTGTTGCGATCAGGGCCGCCAGCGGTTCCTGGGGGAGACCGTCTGCTGGTACGTGAGCCACTGGGCGTGGCCGTCCGCGAACGCCACGTAGCCGCCGCCGAAGTGGTCGGCGTTGTACTGCCTTGGGTTGTCCCAGGTGAAGTGGTAATCAGCCCGACCGAGGACGCGGCGAGGGTCCCGGTCCCAGCGCTCGGCGAACAGGATGGTGGCGGCGGGGTCCGGGATGCGATCCCCCGGGAGGGGGCGACGGGCCCGGCCGCGCAGCCACCCGGGGTGGCAGAAGCCGGTGCCCATCACCCAGGCGTTGGCGGCGTACGTGCGCGCCGGGAGGCGCCGCGGGTCGCAGGAGCAGTGCAGGCTCGCGGGAGATCCCCGCAGGTAGGGCAG
Source organism: Armatimonadota bacterium (assembly GCA_016199585.1). GTDB lineage: Bacteria > Armatimonadota > JAAZEB01 > JAAZEB01 > JAAZEB01 > JACQGM01. The sequence goes on along the minus strand of JACQGM010000138.1, from coordinate 6,199 downwards.
GAGCAGCTCGTCCCAGGTGATGGCCGCCACGTGGTCGGCAGGCGGAGCGCCGGCGCCCGGTGGCGTCGCTGACGGCGGCAGTACCTCATCGTAGTCCGCAAAGTACACCATCGCCGCGAGCCCGATCATCTTGAGATTGCGAAGGCAGGTCGGCGGGGGCGGCGCCGGACGCAGCGGCAAGAGGATCGCGCACAGCACCATTGACGCACCGCAGACGACGACCAACTCGAGCAACGACAGGGCCTTGCGTTTCATGGTGAGCACCCCACTCCGTTGACAGCCAGGGGCGGACCCTCGGGCTACGCTACGCGCTCGCGCCGCGCACCGCGCGCACCGTCAGCCCCCAGAGAACCGCCGCGACGAGCAGGTTCGCCAGGAGAAACACCCCGCAGCTCCCCAGGAAGCTGTGGGGGTAGATCGACCCCGCAATCGGCAGCGGCAAGACCGCGAAGCGCGCCCACGCCTCGCGCCAGTAGATCCCGCCGTGGAAGATGGCCGGTGGGATGCCCACCCGCCCCGTGGCCGACGCCGCCGCGATGGCAAGGAGCACCTCCGTGCCCACCGTCAATGTGGCGGCGATGGTGGAAGCGACAAACGGGTCACGGAACCCCAGGCCACAGCGGATGCCAACCACGCCGCCGACCACCATGGCGGAGAGGGTGGCCACGGCGGCCGGCCCCGGGTAGATGGCGAAGGCCACCACGGGCGCCAGGGAGCGGAGAGACTCCTCTGCCCAGACCGTGGTCGAAACGATGACGATCCCCAGCCCGGCGACCATCAACGTGATTGGGACCTCGAGGGCCGCTGCCAACTCCCCGAGGAGCACCTCGCGGGGGTCCAGCGTTGACACCTGGATACTCTCCCACACCCCCGCGCGCCGGTCCTGAGCGACGGCGAGGGCGGCCCAGGATGGGGGCGAGCACGAACGCCGGCCAGATGGCCCACGAGAGAGCGAATACCCCCATCCCGAGCAGCAACGCGCGGCCCCTGCCGCGACGGCGGCGACGCGCCATCTGATACACGGGGTTGTCGCGAAGGCTCCAGTTCATCGGGGCGCCCTCATACTCCCGCCCCCCAGGAGCTCACCACCGTCAGCTTCCCGCCCTTCCACTGCCAGAGCTGGTAGGCCCACCCCTCATAGTAGGCCGAGCGCGTCACGATCTCGGCCGTGCCGTCGCCGTTCACGTCCAGAATCCCGACCACCAGGGTCTGCTCCGGCACGGTCTCGTCACTCCGGATCACTTGCAGGAAGAAGGGGCGCGTGCGCGCATTGGCGGATCCCCGAGGCACGTAGCGCAGCGTCAGGCCCCAGAAGTCGCCCTTCCGCTCCAGTGGCGGGAGGATGTAGTCACCGGCGGATGAGGAGAACGCGGTCAGCACCTCCCGGCGCCCGTCGCGCTCCAGTTCGGTGGCGAGCAACTGGCGCAGGTGGAGCCTCGCTGCCGAGGCCGCGCTCACGCCGTTGGCGGTGAGGAACGCCCGGGCGAGCGCGAGGTACGTCTTGTGGGTGAGAGAGTAGGAGGTAACGCGCCAGGAGGGATCCGCGGTGGCGCCGAGCAGCGCCAGCAGCGGATAGCGGAACGGCTTCCGGCCATCCAGCGTGATCTCCCCCCGCGCGTAGATGGTGCCCTCGTCGGGCGGGTCCGTCGAGGGCGGCTCGACCGCCACCACGCGGTAGCGGCCGACGACCCCCTCCGTCAGGCTGATCAGGGGACCCTCCAGGCCCGGGCGGAGCCGGCGCCCACACGCCTCCGGTGGGTGCCAAGCGCCGTCCCAGTGCCCGCCAAGCGCGTTGGCGTAGACGAGGGGCTTCACGGCGCGCGGCCACTCGTCCACGGCCACCAGAATGCGCTCCCCCGGCGCCGCCGCGCACGCCCCGGCCGCCTGCCACACGAGGGCCGCCAGCAGTGACCAACGCCGCATCCAGCCACCTCCCGCCGCGAAGCCGCGACCGCCGCAGCCAGATCAGGACCCGCTCAGGGGAAGCCCGACGGCGCACCCCGAGCGCGAGCTGCGGGCGACGGCCTCGGTGAATTCCATGTAGCGCACGCCGTCCTCGAAAGTGGCCAGGCGCACGGGCTCCTCGCCGCGGATGGCGCCGATGAACGATTCCTCCACCCGCCAGTGGCCCTCTTTCTCCGGCGGGATCGCGATCTCCGCCAAAGCGTCATCCCCGGGTCGGCCACCCAGCAAGCGGTCGCCATCCGCGTCGAAACGGAGTGTGCCCTCGGAGCCGAACAGCCCGATGCCGGACTGGCCACCCAGGCCCTCGACGGCGCTGAACTGGTAGCTCGCCTGGGCGCCCGCCTCCAGGTCGGCGATGATGTCCACGTGGTCCGGCACCAGCACCCGGGTGACATGGCCCGTCTCGGGATCCACGCGCTCGGGCACGAAGACGCGGGCGTGAGCCAGCACGCGCGAGGTGTTCCCCACCCAGCGCATCAGCATCTCGTGCCAGATGCCCATCGCCAGGGTGTTCAGGCCGCTCAGGTGGATATCCTGCCGCCAGTGGAGCGGGGATTCGCGGTCAATGAACGCCGTTCCGACGCCGCGGACGTTCGCCACCAGGAGGTCGCCCAGGTAGCCCTCCGCGATCAGATCCATGACCGTGGGATCGACCCGCAGGCTGTAGGGAGCCGGCACGAGCTGCGCCACCTGGTCGGGATGGGCGCGGGATGCCTCCAGCATGCGATGGGCCTCGGCGGCGTTCATCGCCATCCGCGCCTCGCACAGCACGTGCTTCCCCGCCTCCAAGGCGGCGACCGTGACGGGGCAGTGCAGGTAGGGCCACGTGCCGATGACGACGGCGTCCATCTCATCCGAGGCCACCAGCTCCTCCCAGCGCCCGAAGGTGAGTGGGATGCCGAACTCCTGGGCCACCCGTCGCGTCGACTCCGGCCGGCGGTTGCACACAGCCCGGAGCGTGACGCCGGGGATCTGGCGCAGCAGCGGGATGTGCCGCTGGCGCGTATTGGCGCCGGCTCCCACGATTCCAATCCGGATCGCGCTCATCGCAGTCTCCTCTGCGCTCACTCCGGCGTCGGCTTCGGCATCACCAGCGATAGCGCGTAGCGGCCGAAGTAGCGGCGCGCCAGGCTCCGCAGGTCCTCCTTGGTGACGCGATCGATGGCGCGGGGCAGCTCGTCGTCGTACTGGTAGCCGAGGCCGAGGAGCTCGAACCAGCCAAGGTAGCGTGCCTGGTTGAGCGTGCGCTGGTGGTCGCGAACGAAGCTGCCGGCGGCGAAGTTGCGCGCCCGCACCAGCTCCCTGTCCGCCACCGGGTGGTCGCGCACCCAGTCGAACTGCCCGAGGATCGCTTCTTTCGCTTTGTTGACCACCATCTCGGTGCCGAAGGGGCCGCCCAGGCCGAAGACGGGGCGGATCGGCTCGAAGCTGAGGTAGACGCCGAGGTGGTTGCCGCCCGCGCGGTGTGAATAGACGGTCGTCACCGCGTAGGCGATCCCGTAGCGCTCGCGCGCCTCCTGCATCAGGCGCGACCCCATGCCGCCGCCCAGGAGGGCGTTCATCACCATGATCGCCGGGTACTCCTCGCGGCGAATGCCGTCCATCGGGAAGGCGATGCCCATGTGGGCGAGCGAGCCGGGTCGCTCCTTCACCACCAGTGACGGCCGCGCCTCCGGCAGCCCCGAGGCCGCCGGCGCTGGCAGGCCGACGGGAGCGCGCCCGGAGCGCGGCATGTCACCGAGGACCTTTGTGACGTGCGCTTCGGCGCCCGCCCGGTCAATGTTGCCGACCACCACGACGATCAGGTTCTCCGGCGTGTAGTAGCGGCGGTGGAAGGCGACCAGGTCGGCGCGCCGGATCCCCTTCACCGCCTCCGGGGTGCCCGGGGTCGCGTGCGCGTACGGGCCGGAAGGGTAGAGCAATCCGCTCAGCGATTCCTGGACGATCCACGCCGGCTCCTCGTCCAGCTCGGTGAGCGTGTCGAGGATCTGCTGGCGTTCCTTCTCGATCTCCTCCGGCTCGAAGCGGGGATTGCGGAAGACATCCGCCAGGACATCGAGAGCGGTGTCGAGGGCATCGGCGCTGGAGAGGGTGTAGAGCAGCGAGTAGTCGTACTCGGCGCGCGCGTCCAGCGTGCCCCCGATCGCCTCGATGGGGGCGCGCACCTGGTCGCCGCTGCGGCGGGCGGTGCCGCGCAGCAGCATCCGCTGAACGAAGTTCGCCAGCCCCGGCTGCTCGGGTGGATCCAGAGACGCCCCGCCGCGCACAAAGAGGTTCACTGCCAACACGTGGCTGGTGTGTACCTCCTTAGTGATCACCGTGATGCCGTTGCGGAGCAGCGTCTTGTGGGGATCGTGCTGCGCCCGCGCGGGGGCCACCAGGAGCAAGAGGAGGAGAACCGATGGCAGACTGCGCACGGCCGACGTCGCCGAGCGGCGGCGCTCGGTCGCAAATCGCAAATCGCAGATCGCAAACCGCAAATCACGAACCCCCCTCATGGATTCTCCTCTGCCGCCACATCGAGCGGTCCCGTGCCGCCGGGGGCTTCGACAACGCCCTCCGGCATCTTCGGCTTCATGACCGCCAGGCTGTGGCTCTTCTCGGCCAGGTACTGGCGCGCCACCCGCCGGATATCTTCCGGCGTCACACCCCGGATCCGCTCGGTGTATTCCAGAGCGAACCGATAGGTATCCTTCGCCTCGTAGAAGCCGAGCGTTCCCGCCTGGCCGTCGTAGGTCTCGTTGTCAAGGGTGTATACCCCGAGGAGCAGCGTCTTGGCGCGCTGGATCTCGTCGGCGGGCACCAGGTTGTCGCGCACCTGAGCGATCTGCGCCAGCAGCGCCTCGCGCGCGGCCTCGACCTTCGACGGCTCGCTCTCCGTCCAGAAGGTGACGAGCCCCGGATGGCGCAGGGTGACGTAGTCGGCCCAGACGGCGGAGACGAGGCGCTGGCGGCTGCGCAGCTCGCGGTTGAGGCGTCCGGCCTCGGCGCGGCGCTCGCCCAGGACGTAGAGGAGCACGTCCATCGCGCAGACGTCCTCTTTGTTCTCCATGCCCGGCGCGCGAAAGCCGAGCATCTGGTAGCCGCGCGAGAGGTTCGGCACGGTGAGCACGCGGAACTGCGTTTCGGTGGGCACCGCCTCCGGCTGGTAGGCGCGCTCCGGCGGCGTCCCGGCGCGCAGCCCGCCGAACGCCGCCTCGATCTTCGGGAGCACCTCCGCCGCCTTCACCGCGCCGACGACGACGAGTGACATGTTGCCGGCGACATAGTGCTTGTCGTAGAACTCCACCACCTTCTCGCGCGTTATCCGGCGCACGGAGTCCCGCGTGCCGGCGGTCGGCAGGCGGTAGGGGTGTACCCGGTAGGAGAGCCGACCCACCCAATCGGCGAGAATCTGCTCCGGGTTCGTCTCGGCCTCCGCCAACTCCTTCTGGATGGTGTTCGCCTCCACGCGCATCTGCTCGGCGGGGAAGGTGGGGTTCGTCATCACGTCACCCAGCGCCTCGACCGCGGGCGCGATGTGCTGGGCGCGGACGACCACCCAGTACTGGGCCGCGTCCTCCGTGCTGGAGGCATTCGCCATGCCCCCCAGCTCCTCGATCTCCTTCTGGAACTCCAGCGGGCCACGCTTCTTCGTGCCCTTGAACATCATGTGCTCCAGGAAGTGTGAGACGCCGTTGTTCTCCTCCGTCTCGTCTGCCGAGCCGGCGCGCACCCAAACGTTGAGGACGACCAGGTCGATCCCGGGGGCCTCCTTCACTACGACGCGCAGGCCATTCGGGAGGGTTGTTTGGGTCACCATCTCAGGATCCAGAATGTCCCCGGCCCGCGCGGGCGGGAAGCCCGAGACGGCCAGCCAGCCTAGCGCCATAGTGACGAACGGAACGAGACGAAGATTGCGTAAGGTCACCGGTGTCTCCTGTCCTCCTGTCTCTCTGCTATGGGAACGGGCGCGGGCCGACGGCGGCCACGCCACGCGGCAGGGGCCGCGCCCGCTGCCCCGCGGTGCCCTGCGAGGGCCGGGAGTGTGCGTTCGCTGCCATCATCACCCGGCCGAAGGCAAACCGCTCAAGAGGATTATACCATAGGCGAACGCGGGGCGTCTAGCGCGACGGAAGGCGATCTGCCGGGGAACGAGCACTCCGTGTTGTCACGTCGCGGGCGGATGCGGTATACTGGAACGTGGGAGGCGCGATGCGCGTGCGGCTGTGGGTGATGGCGATGGCGGTCTTGC
>JACQGM010000137.1 GCA_016199585.1 Armatimonadota bacterium | reverse complement strand
GTCGCCGGGTGGTCGCGGGCCGGCTGGTCACCCTCGCCCGAGGGTCTCGCGCGGGAGATCGGCGCCAGCACGAGCTGCCTGCTCCTGTGCGGGGGGTTCGCCTGCCTGGTGGCTGCGCGCTTCCCGGCGCGCCCCGCGCGATGGCGCATCGGCATCGCAGCGATCCTTCCGCTCGCCATGCTCGTTCTTCCCGTGCTCCTGAGCCTCCACAGCGCGTTCGCTCCCGACGCGCAAGCCGTTCTGTCGCGCATCGCTCCGCTGGCGGTGCTGGACCCGGTGACGTATCTCTTTGACTGGCCTCTCTCCTTCGAGGTGCGCTGGATCGGGCAACCGCCGGCGTGGCAGGCGTCGCTCGGGCTGCAGCTCCTCGCGGCTTGCGGGCTCCTGCTGGCAGCGTTCCGGCGTCCTTCCGCACGCAAGGGCTGACGGCGCGTGCCTCCGGGAGGAGACCGGACGCGCCCATTCGCCGCCCGCGTGTGGTATAATGTCGGCAACCGACAGGAGGGGTGATCCAGCATGGCTACCACAACAACGCTGCTCACCGCCGAGGATCTCCAGCGCCTGCCTGAGAACGGGAAGCAGTTCGAGCTGGTGCGAGGGGAGTTGATCGAGGTGAGCCCACCCGGAATCGAGCACGGGACACGCGCCGTGCGCATTGCCAACCTGATTGATGAGTACGCCGAGGCGCACGGTCTGGGAACCGTCGCCGTAGAGAGTGGCTTCCGTCTGTCGCGCGATCCCGATACGGTGCGCGGCCCGGACGTATCGTTCATCAGTCGGGAACGGTTGGACCCGGATGTGGCGATCGAAGGCTTCGCCGAGTTCGCGCCCGACCTGGCGGTGGAGATCGTCTCCCCCGGCGACACCTACGCCGAGGTGGCCGAGAAGGTGGATGAGTACCTGCGCGCCGGCACGCGCCTGGTGTGGGTGGTGGACCTGAAGGCGGAGCGAGTGACGGTGTTCCCCGGCGGGCAGATGCTCACCGGTGACGAGGAGCTGACCGGGGGCGAGGTGCTGCCCGGGTTTGCGGTGCCGGTGTCTCGGATCTTCGGGCGGCGCACCCGGCAGAAGTGACACCGGCACCCCGGCCGCGGCCACTCAGGGCTGCTTCCACATCGGGAAGAGCTTCTCCGGCGTGTAGCGGCTCTTCGCCCATCCCGCGGGAAGCCGGTTGAAGCACTCCGCGCCCTCTTGGGCGATGCGCTCGGCTTGCTCGCGGAGTGCCCTGGCGTCTTCGTCGCTCAACCCGGCGGTGCCGGTCGCCCGCTGCTCCAGTCGGTAGAACGCCGCCGCTGCTTTCCAGTACTGGGTAACCTGGGTCAGCTTCGCCACCTGGCGGCGCTCCCGGTCGTTGCCGGCTCTCTCCCGGGCGCGGCGCAGACACTCATCCAGACGCTCCTCGCCGAGGGCATCCATCTGCAGCACGATGTTCCGACCGTTGGGCGTGATCAAAGCGCCGGAGTGCCGGTTGCTGCTGAACGCGGGCCACTTCCCGGCATCCCCCTCCTCCTCGGCCCGGCGCCAGGCCGCGTGGAGGCCGTCGTAGATCGGCCGGATCTCGCCCGCCACCGATCCGTACATCCCCTCCAGGTACTCGTCGAGCAGCGCGTCGGGGTCCACGTCCTCTTCCCATGCCGAGCGCGTGAACGCCAGCAGGTTCAGGGCATAGATCTCGTGGCTGTCGGGACGCTCTTGCAGCGTGGCGCCATCAATCCCGAGCGCCTTCAGGCTCCGCCACTCGCGCAGGATCACGCGATCCTGCGGGTAGGGCAGCGAGCGCTGGGCATTCATCCCCATGTAGTATGAGTAGGTGATCACCTTGCCGCGGTGCCGTATCCGCCACTGCTTCAGCACGTCGTAGAAGAGCCGGTTGATTCTGGAAGGGCTCCCTTCGGCGATGGGGCGAGCCCCATCGCACCAGTAGATCGCCACCCAGGGGACGACGTTGCTCTCCAGAGGCACCTCCTCGTCCGGGCAGGTCAGGTCCACGTAGGCAGCGTAACCGACGAGGACGTCGGGGAACTCCGCGCGCACCGCCCGGGCCACCTGATTGACCAGCAGCGTGTAGCGGCGCGTCTTCGCCCGATTCCCCTTGCCATCCGCGTTGAAGCTGATGGTGCGGAGGTGCTCCTGCGGGTCAATGCCGTTCGCCACGTCAAGCCGGGTACAGGCCTCGCACTGGCAGACGCCGATGCCGTCTTCGGGGATGACGCCGATGATGGAGACTTCCGGGTGCTCCCGGAGGTAGCCCGTGACGCCATCAATCACCGCCTGGACCGCTCCGGGATTGCTGGTGCAGATGGCGAGTTGGCCGCCCCGGGCGACGCGCTCGCCATCCACGAGCGGGAACCACTCCGGGTGCTCCGCGAAGTGGCGCTTGGCGGGGACCCACTGGCCGAGATTGTGGTGGTTCATGTCGAACTTCAGGCCGCGCTTGAGCATCTCCGGGCGAATGTGCCGCTCGAACCAGGGGCCGCCGACGAACCCGGGGTTGTGCATGAGATAGTTGAACCCGTTCTTAGCCAGCCAGTCAACCCACTGCACGCAGAGCTGCGTGCTCTCCTCCTCGGAGAGGCGGTCCCGACCGGTGGTGGAGAGCTGGGGTCCGCGGTACCACAGCTTCGGCTTCCGGCGCAGCGGCAGGCCCCCGGCGGTGATGCTCGTCCGGCTCGGAACCAGCTCCCCATCCGGCCCGAGGCCGCTGAAGCGGCAGCCGCCATAGCGGCGCAGGAACTCGTAGACCCCGAAGACCGCCCCCGGGTTTCCCCCGGCGCGCAGGTGGAGCGTGTTCCCTCC
>JACQGM010000141.1 GCA_016199585.1 Armatimonadota bacterium | reverse complement strand
TTAAGATTTCTACTCCAGGCTGCCCGCCCTGCTCTTCTCCTTATCTACGCGCCCCTGGGCGCGCCCTGGCGGGCGCCACGGTGAAGGTGGCTCGCGGGCCGTCCAGCGTCGGCCGCGCGGCGACCACCGGCGAGGATGGCGCCTTCCGGCTGGCGGAGCTCGCCGCCGGCGACGGCTACGTCCTGACGGCGACGAAGGAGGGCTTCGTCGCCCAGACGCGCGAGGGGATCCGTGTCGTGGCGGGTCAGGTGACGCGGGTCGAGTTCGTGCTGCGCGCCGCCGAGACGCCGGTCGGCTACGGGGTGATCGAGGGCGAGGTGGTGGACGGCGAGGGGCGCCCGCTCGGCGGCGTCCTGGTCGCCATCGTGGCCGGCCCCTCGGGGGTGGGGCGGCAGGCAACCACCGGCGAGCGGGGCGGCTTCCGCTTCGGCGAGCTGAGCCCCGGCCGGTACGCGCTGAAGGCCACTCGCGAGGGGCATGGCGCGGCCGCGCAGGACGGCATCGTCGTCGAGGCCGGGCGGACGACGCCCGTGCGCTTCGTGCTGCGGAGGGCGGTCGCGCAGTAGGGTGTCCGGCGGATCGCGGGCCGGTCGGGGGTAGTGATGGCTGCTCCCGTCCGGCCTGGCGCACGCATTGGTGGCGAAGGTGCCGAGACGCTACAGGCGTCCACCCACAGCGCCACCGCGAGCGATCCGAGGCGACGCTGCTTCGGCTCACCCGCGTCGCAAGACAGACGAACCGGAAGGGGGTTCAGAATGCCCCATGGCTCCGGCCCTAGCCTCACAACTCAGGGCACCCACCGGCCCTCCGGCTTGCTGCGAGCGCTGCTGGATTCGCTACCCGCCGCTGCACCAACTGCGCCGGGCCATCTGCCCCCGAAGCCACGCGTAGGCCTCCTCGAAGTCGCTGCCATCCCCGCGGGTGGAGTCGGCTGCCAGCACGCCCTGCGCCTGCAGGTCGCGGTAGACGGCCAGCGGTTGGATCGTCCATAGCCTCATGATCGGTCTGACTGGCTGCGGCGTGCTGTGATTCCAGGGCCGGCTTGCGGAGGATGGTTGCTCGGCAGCGCCTCCAGCTCCGTGCCTCGCCCTGGGGGCGGCGCGGCAGCCTCCGGCTCCGTTCCCGACCCGGCGGGCGCCGCCGCCGCTTCGAGCTCGGTGGCTGTGCCCAGGTACTCGATGAACTCCCTCGCCCCCGAAGGGGCGCGTCCCCCCCAGGTTGGGTCGCCCCGGGTGAGGGCGAGGTAACGCCGGATTCTGGCCGCCGCGCCCTGCAGGTCGCCCGTCCGGGCCAAGGTACGCGCCATCTCAAAGTGTACCGGGGGGAACTTCGGCGTCAGGCGTTCGGCCTCCTCCAGGGCCTCCCATGCTTCGTCGTGCCTCCCCAACTCCGAGAGGCAATCGGCCACGCGTGTGAACGCGAACGCTCTCTGGTCACTACCCCACGGGTAGCCAGGGGTTCTCCCAAATCGGCGACGGGGAGTGCCCACCGCGATGGCTTTCCGCCACATGGCGGCAGCTTCTTCGTACCGTCCCGACTGCCAGAGCGTGACAGCCAGACCTTCATAGGCGGGCGTGCACTGCGCATCGAGGACTGTCGCCTTGCGGAACGCTGCCATGCCTGCTTCCAGGTTCCTCATCTCGATGAGCAGTCGTCCCTTCGCCACGTGGGCGGGTGCGTAGCGCGGCGCGAACCGGATCGCCTTCTCATAGGTCTTCAGCGCGTCCTCGCGTCGCCCGTGGCGCGCGAGCCAGATTCCTCGCTCGATGCGGTTCTCGCGCAGCAGTTGAACCGCCCAGAAGACGATGAAGGCGGGGGCCATCACGCCAAACACCAGCACCTCAACCAGAACACTCATCGGTGCCCGCTCCCCGCTACTCCCCTGTGACCCCGGCGTTGGGGCCGACGCACGGGCAGTCCTCGGATGGTGCAGCAGCCCGCTCTACGCCTCCACCGCAACGACCCTCCCCGTCTCCGCCGACCGATAGACGGCGTCGAGGATCCGCAGCACCTTCAGCCCGTCCTCACCAGACGCCGGGGGCTCGCCCCCCGTCTGCGCCGCCGTGATGAAGTCGCGCACAAACTGCTCGCCGTAGACGCCGCCGTAGGCTTCTGAGGTCGCCAGGGCGTAGGAGAGGGTGCGCTCGGGGGCGGCGCCCAGCGGGCCGGAGAGAGTCTCGACCTGGAGGAGTGGCGGCCGCGCGTGCGGCTGCCAGCGCAGGCCTCCCTCGGTGCCCTTCATGGCGATGTAGGTGTCGTAGCTGGCGCCGGAGTACCCGGGGACGCTCCCGGCCAGCAGATAGCCGGCGTGGAAGGTCCCCAGGACCCCCTCCGCCGTGCGGAAAGAGAAGCACGCGGCGTCCTCCACCTCGATCGCCTCGCCGCTGAGGGTGCCGGTCAGCGCCGCCACCTCTACGATCTCCTGCCCCAGGGCGTAGCGCACGAGGTCCACGTAGTGGCACCCGAGCCAGGAGAGGATGCCGCCGCCGGCGATCTCCTTCCGGAAGAGCCAGTGGGTAGGATCGCGGAAGCGCACCTGGGAAGTGACCATGCGCACCTCGATGGTGAGCGGCCTCCCGAGCGCACGCTCCGCCAGCAGGCGGCGGACATCGGCGACGACCGGGTGCCGGCGGTTCTGGTAGCACACGCCGAGCGTCACGCCCGCCGCGCGCACGGCCGCCAGCGCCGGCCGCAGCGCCTCGGCGCTCACCGCCAGCGGCTTCTCCGCCAGGATGTGCTTCCCCGCCCGCGCGCAGCGGGCGATCACCTCCGGCGACTCGTTGTTCGGCACCGTCACCAGCACGTACTCGATGTCTTCCCGGCCCAGAAGCCGGTCCAGGTCGCTCGTCACCTCCGATACCTTCTCCGGGCGGGCGGCCGCCACGCTCTCGGCGGCCGGCAGGTGGCCGTCCCAGAGGGCGATGGACCCGACCTCCGGCAGGAGCTGGAGCGTGCGCAGGTGCGCCCGCGAGTGTGGGTGCGAGCACCCGATGAGTGCGAAGTTCACGTTGTCTCCTCCAGACCCGACTGTGACTTACGACGGGGAGCGCGCGTATTCCTTGCGGGCGCAGAGGAGTCGCCGTCGAACATGCTGACGACCGCCGGCGTCTAACGTCAAGGGAAAGAAGGGCCGACGAGCGCCGCCGGCGTCCCAGCCGCGTGCCCCCGACGCGGGGGTGCTGGTGCTGCCCGGGTCCTTCCCGAGGAGGCACGAACCATGCTCACGCGCTGCGAACGTCTCTGTCTTGGCATTGTCTGGCTTGCCGTGGGCGGCCTGGTCCTGGTCGGGTGCGGCGGTGGCGGCGGCTCGGCGGCCCCGCCGGCCGGCGACGGGGTGATCCGCGGCACGGTGGCGCTGCCGCAGGGGCAGTCGCCCGCCGACGTGGTCGTGCGCGTCGAGGGCACCGAGTTGCAGACCCGCCCGGGCCCGGATGGCCGCTTCGAGATCCGGGGCGTCCCGACCGGCGTCCACACGGTTTCGGCGGTGGCGGCCGGCAGCAACCTGGGCGCCAGCGCCGCGGTGCGCCTGGACGCCGCCGGCGTCGCTTTCGTGGTGAACCTGAGCCTGGCCCCCGGCGGGCAGATCGCCGGGATCATCACCGCGTTCACGGCGGATGGCGGGCTCCAGGTCCGCGCGGGCGCCCGGATCACCGCGCGCCCCGGCGACTCCCTGCCGGTGCCGATGGGATACCCGTCGTCAGTGGGCAGTACCGGCGCTGAGGCGCCGGATCCCGACATTCGCCTGGTGGCGACCTCGGATGCCGACGGCACGTTCGCCATCAAGGGGGTGACGCCGGGGAGCTACATCGTCTCCGCCGCGCTGGATCCCTTCCCGCCGCAGGAGCGCTGGGTCTACATCGCCGTCGGCAGCACCGCCCCGGCGGACTTCACCTTCGGCGCGCCAGCGGAGCCGAGGTTCGGGCAGGTGACGGGGAAGGTATCGAGCAAGAGCGACGGCCAGCCGGTGCCCGGCGCCGCTGTCTGGGCCGACGTGCCGCTGATCATGGCGGCGAGCGGGTGGGCGGATGCGCTGCCGACGGCAGGGACGGGCGCGGTGGGAGGAGTCGTCGCCGGCGGCCAGGGATCCGCCGCTCCCTCCATCTATCCGCTGCCCCCGATCTGGGAGGGGGTTCACGCCATCACCGACGCGTCCGGCGTCTACACCCTCAAGCTCCCCGTGGGCCACTACGCCATCCGCTGCCAGCACCGCGACTTCCGCGAGGCCGTCGCCGAGGTGGATGTGCGCGCCGACCAGTCGGCCGCGCTGGACTTCGCGCTCGACCCGCTGCCCGGCGAGCGCCCCAGGCTGCGCCTGACCGCGGGCGTGGGGAAGCCTCAGTACGCTCCCGGCGAGCCTGTCGCCCTGTCGTTGGTCCTGGAGAATATCGGCAACGTGCCGGTGGCCGTCAGCTTCGACGGCAGCGAGGCGAGCTTCTCGGTCTTCCGCGGCGAGGGGTTGATCTGGATGTACGGGGGAGGCGTGCCCGTCCCCATGCCCGTGCCCGTGATGGAGCCGGTGCGCCGCCGCGACGTGATGACCGGCACGCTCGCCCCCGGACAGACGCGGGAGTACCGCACCGTGTGGGACCAGCGGCGCTTCGACGGCGGGATGGTGGACCCGGGCGAGTTCCTGCTCCGCGGCGGGGCGCACGTCGCCGGCATCGAGCTGCAAGCCGGGCCGGTGGCCTTCACCATCGGGCCATAGGGCCGCCGCGAGGGCGCCGCCGGGTCGGCTCTGACAGGTTGGCATCTCACGGGAGTGGAGCGAGCGTGAACGGAGTGGAGCGCTTCGGGGTCTCGATGGCCCCCGATCTGCTGAGGCAATTCGATGCCGTGATCGCCGAGCGGGGCTACACGAACCGCTCCGAGGCGATCCGCGACATCGTCCGCGATTACCTGGTGGAGGCCCACTGGGAGCAGGGCGACGAGGAGGTGATCGGCACGGTGACCCTCGTCTACGACCATCACCAGCGCGACCTCACCGAGCAGCTCACCGACCTGCAGCACCACTTCCACTCCGAGATCATCTCCACGCTCCACGTACACCTGGACGCGCACCACTGCCTGGAGGTGCTCGTGGTTCGAGGCCCCGCCGCCCAGGTCCGCCACCTCGCCGACCGCGTGATCAGCACCCGCGGCGTCAAACACGGCAAGCTCACCTGTACGACCACGGGTCGGGATCTGGTGTAGGGGAGTAGCGGAAGGAATCGTGCCACGCCCCATCGAAGAGGTAACACCAAGGAGGCATCATGCACATCCCGGATGGTTACCTTTCGCCGGCGGTTTGGCTGGCGATGGACGTGGTCGCCGTGGGCGCGGTGGCGGGCAGCGCGAGGGTGGTGGAGAAGCGGCTGGGGGAGCGCCAGGTGCCGGCGCTGGCGGTGACGGCGGCGTTCATCTTCGCGGCGCAGATGATCAACTTCCCGGTGGCGGCGGGGATGTCCGGCCATCTGCTCGGAGGGGCGCTGGCCGGGATTCTCCTCGGCCCTTGGTCCGGCACGCTGGTGATGACCACGGTGGTGACGACCCAGTGTCTTCTCTTCCGCGACGGCGGGCTGACGGCGCTGGGCGCCAACGTGTTCAACATGGCGATCCTGAGCGTGCTGGCGGGCTGTGCGGTCTGGCGCGCCGGGGGCGCTCTCCCGGGCAAAGGGAATCCGCGCGCCGTGGCCTTCGCCGCCGCGTGGGTTTCGGTGGTGCTCGCGGCGCTGGCCGCGGGGCTGCAGTTGTTCCTCTCGGGGAGGGCAGGACCGGTGGTGCTCGCGGCGATGCTGGCGGCGCACGCGCTCATCGGGATCGGGGAGGGGTTGGTCACGACCGCGGCGTTGAGCACGCTCGGCAGCGTGCGGCCCGACCTGCTGGAAGCGGAGCGGGTGTGAGCCGATGAGACGCTGGCGGCCGATCCTCATCCTGGCGCTCGCGCTGGGGGCGCTTTCGCCCTTCGCCTCCTCTCTGCCGGACGGCCTGGAGCGCGTGGCGGAGCGCCTCGGCTTCGCCGCGCGCCAGGCGGAGCCGGTGGCTCCGGCGCCCCTGCCCGACTATGCCCTGCCCGGCCACGAGGAGTCTCGCCCGGCGGGCGCCCTGGTCGGGATCGCCGGTACCCTGCTCGTGTTCGGCCTGGCCTACACCGGCGCCCGGCTGCTGGCGAGGAAGGGCGGCGGCGGCCTGCCGTGAGCATCCTGGAGAACTACCAGGATACGGGAGGGTTCCTGCACCGTCGCGACGCGCGGGTGAAGCTGGCGGTCTGCTTCGCGCTCGTGGTGTGCGCCTCGACCGGCTCCTGGTATGATCCGCCGCGGCTCGGGGCGTGCGCGCTGCTGGTCGCGGCTCTGCTGGCGCTGGGGCGGCTCTCTCCCCTGGTCGTGCTGCGGCGCTCGCTGGTGGTGCTGCCGTTCCTGCTGGTGCCCGCGCTCTCGGCGCCCTTCCTCCAGGCGGAGGGGCAGGGATCGGCCTGGCAGCTTGTGGCCGCGGTGGCGGCGCGCTCCTGGCTGGCCGCGATGACGGTCGCCGTGCTGATGGCCGCCACCCCCTACGCCGACCTCCTGGACGGCGCGTCGCGCCTCGGCATGCCCCGGATCCTGATCACGCTGGCGTCGTTCCTCTACCGCTATCTCTTCGTCTTGGTCGAGGAGGCGGATCGCACGCGGCTCGCGCGCGACCTGCGCGGCGGCGGACGCGGCACGCTGCGGAGCGCAGCGCCGGTCGCGGGCGCGATGGTGGCCGCGCTCTTCCTGCGCACCTACGAGCGCGCCGAGCGGATCCATCAGTGCATGCTGGCTCGCGGCTTCGAGGGCGAGGCGCGGCGGCCCGCGCCGCAGGCCCTGGCGCCGGGGGACTGGGCCTTCCTGGCCGCCGCCGCCGCGCTCATCGCCGCGGCGTTCGTCGTGTGAGAGCGCGCACGAGGACGACGAGGACGACTCGTCTCGTTCCCGACGTAGAGGTTGCCAGGCGGCCGGTGGGAGCGATCGGGGCACTGACCCGCGAATGGATGTGGATGAAGGGAAGAGAAGAGGAGCGAGCCGGACGGCAAGACCAGGTGCGCGTGGAGGGGCTGACGTACGCCTATCCCGACGGCACGCCGGCGCTGCGCGGGGTTGACCTCACCATCGCCCGGGGCGAATCGGTGGCGCTCATCGGGCCGAACGGCGCCGGGAAGTCCACGCTGCTCCTTCACCTCAACGGCATCCTGCAGGGCCGGGGCGACGTGGCGGTGTTCGGAGTCTCGCCATCGGGCCGGGGAATGAAAACGCTGCGGCGGAAGGTGGGGTTCGTCTTCCAGAACCCGGACGACCAACTCTTCCTCCTGCGCGTGGGCGACGACGTGGCCTTCGGCCCGCAGAACATCGGCCTCCCCGCCGAGGAAGTGGCCGCGCGCGTCACGCGGGCGCTCGTCGCGGTCGGGATGGGCGGCATGGCGGAGCGCGCGCCGCACCACCTCTCCACCGGCCAGAAGAAGCGCGTCGCCCTCGCCACCGTGCTGGCGATGGATCCCGAGCTCCTCCTCCTCGACGAGCCCTCCAGCGGTCTCGACCCACGCGGCCGACGCGCGGTGATCCGCATTCTGGCCGCCCTCCCCCTCACGAAGCTGATCGCCACTCACGACCTGGAGCTGGTCCTGGAGCTCTGCCCCCGCTCGGTGCTCCTCGACGCCGGCCGCGTGGTAGCCGACGGCCCCTCGCGCGCGCTCCTCTCGGATGGTGCACTGATGGAAGCGCACGGGCTGGAGGTGCCGGGGAGCATGCGGGGGTGAGGGACCGTGAACGGAACGTGGTGGATTTCGGCCGGGTGCCGGGCCTTCCCGTCGAGGACTGGCAGGCTTGAACGGGCGTGGCAACTGGTACCCGTGCTCATCCTCCAAGCGGGCGAGACCACGCCGACGCAGCCCGCGACGCCTGCCCGCTCCTGCCGCCCCTCAGTCCTCTCCCTCCCCGACCTCCGCCAGAAGCGTGGTCACCACCCGTAGCAGGTCAATCGGGCTGAACGGCTTGGGCAGGTAGACTTCCGCGCCGGCCGTCAGGCCCTCGAGGATGTCGGCGTCCTGCGCCTTGGCGGTCAGGAACAGGATCGGGATCTCGCGCGTTTCGGGGTTCGCCTTGAGGGTCCGCGCCACCTGCACCCCATCCATGATCGGCATCAAGATGTCCAGGACGATCAGGTCGGGGTGCTCGCGATCCACGGCCAGGAGAGCGGCGGCGCCGTTCTCGGCCGAGACCACGGTATAGCCTTCGCGCCGCAGGTTGAAGGCCACCAGCTCGACGACGTGCGGCTCGTCGTCCACCACCAGGATCTTGGCCATCTCTCTCCTCACTTCCACCGAGCGGACGTCGGCGCCGGCAGGGGCGCGCTCAGGGCGCGGTGCGCGCCAGGTGCTCGCGCAGGCTGTCCACCCACCCGCTGACGCACTGAGCGACCACGGCGAGCGCCCGGGCCTGCCATACCTGGTCGAGCGTGTAGCCCTGGAATAGGGGCGACTCCGCCATGCGCGCGTGAACGCGGGTCACCAGCGCGTCGAAGTGGCGCTCGCCGCCTTCCAGGTAGCGTGCGATCTCGAAGAGCACCCCCACGGCATCGCGGAGAGGGCGCGCCAAGCCCAGCCGGTCGGCGGGGAGGGCATCCAGGCCGTCGCGCGCCTCGGAAAGGTCGCTCGTGCGGCCGGCATCCCACCACGACTCGAGCGCCCACACCGCGCGCGCGAAGCCGAAGATGCTCGCCGCGTCGTCGAACAGCCGCGCGCCCAGGTCGCGCAGCACCTCGTGGTTCCCCCGCGCGGGCGCCTGCAGCCGCTGCAGCAGCACGAAGTCGCTCACGAACTGCACGCGCGGCATGGTGCAGTGCCCGAGGACTCCCACTGACTCCGTGTTCTGCACCACCAGGTGATCTACCTGCCGCAGACGCGGGCGAGGGAGCGCCGCGTTTTCGCCGCTCGCGTCCGCCGCCGGGTCGCAGAGGAGCAGGGGCACGCCGCGGCCGGCGAGGCGGGAGCGGAGCCGCGCGTCATCGTGTGAGACGAGGACGAAACGGCCTTCCGCCAGCGCCGGGGTGATGGCGGCGGGGAGCTCGCCGCCGAGCCGGCGGTCCAGTTGGTCGGCGCCCACCAGGCTCAGGTGCAGGCCGGCGCGGCCATCCAGGAGGCGCGTGTATGCCTCGGACGCGGCGCGCACGACGCGGGTGTAGTCGCGGCACTCCGGGCAGGCGCAGAAGGCCGGGCCGGCGATCCAGAGGACGAAGCCGTCGGCGCAGCGGGCCAGGGCGTCCATCAGGAAGGCAGGGAAGCGCCGGATCTCGTCGCTCGCGCGCTGCCAGCACAGCCCGCTGCCGCGGTATCCCACCTCGGCAGCGCGCCCCTCCGGGCGCGCGTGCCATACCGAGGGGGGCACGCCGTTGAGGAAGAACCCGACGTAGGTCTTCATGCCGAGGGTGCGGGCGTGCTCCAGGGCCTGGCGCAGCACCCCGTAGCGCCAGGCGTTCGGCAGCGTCGCCGGCTCGTCCGGGTGGTAGTAGTGCGCCGGCCACACGAGGATCTTCACGAGGCTCGTCCCGGCGGCGCGCAGGAAGTCGAGGTAGGCGATCCACTCCGGGGCGGTCCAGGTATCGAGGGTGAGGCGCGTCAGCCCTCGGGGAACGGCGTGAAGGAAGATGCCGCGCTGGTCCACGACGCTGCCGCTCGGATCGAGGTCGAGGCGCATCGCGTGCTGCTTGCCGCCGTCGGCATCGCCGACGATGCGGAAGCCGAGGGTGGTGTAGAGGTGGATGGCGCGGGCGTTCTCCTTGAAGACGGTGAGCTGGATGCCCGCCTTGCCCTGGCTGCGCGCCTCCGCGAAGAGCGCATCCATCAAGGCGCGCCCGAGACCCTGGTTCTGATAGCGGTCGGCAATGACCAGGCCGAGGAGGGGCACGCGCGCGTCGGCGACCCCCGACTCGGTGAAGTAGCCGTAGCCGATGATCGCCTCATCGTGCGGGTGGACGATCACGAGGCGAGTGCTCATCTCGGTCTGGGCCTCGCGGACGGTGCGCACGGCGTCCTCGCGGGTGAAGGCGTGTGGGCGGAAGAGGCGGCGCGAGGTGGGGGAGAGGGCGACGATGAAGGAGAGGAGCCGATCCGCATCCATGGCCCGCAGCGGCCGAATGTACAGCTCCTGCCCGTTCCGGCTGACTGGCCTGATCATACGCTTCGCCTCTGGCCACGGCGCGCAGGTCGCCGTCACCCGGATTATACCCCGGGGGCGGGGGATGGTCAAGGCGCTGTGCCGGCGCCACGGCGGACGACGTGGACCTCTTCCTGGAGAAGCCGGACCGGTGCCTCGCGCGGATGTGAGTCCACGAGACCGGCGCGCGAACCGGGCCGGTGGGGATCCGGCCCGCGGCGCCCCCCTTCCCCTCTCCCCTCCTTCCGGCAGCCGCCTGAGTTTGGCCCCGAAGGTGCAACATCCCGGTCGCTCCGGACCACAAGCTGCCCGGCGCCCTGTTGGATGGTTGGGTCCCTTCGGACCCGAGCGGCCTTGGGCGAGCCGGGCGTTGCCTATGGAAAAACATGATGTATCAGTTGCCTGGTAGAGCATTGGCAGCGGCGGCGCTCGCCGGTCTGGTGGCGAGCGCTCTCTTCATCTCCGGTTGCGGATCCGATTCCTCGGGAGGCACGGCGCAAGGGCGTTTGTCCGTCGTGATGGTAGATGCCCCCGACCCTTCAGCCACGGCGGTGGACGTCACGATCACCGACGTGCAGGCAAACGTGGACGGCCAGTGGATGTCCATCATGCCCGAGCCCCGGGACCTGAACCTCCTGGCTCTGGCGACGGCGGAGGCATCCCTCGGGTCCATCACGCTCCCCCCGGGCTCCTACACGCAGGTGCGCCTCTTCCTGGGTGAGAGCCCGACGATCACCGATGCCGACGGCACGCACCTGCTGCGCGTCCCGAGCGGCGATCAAACGGGGCTGAAGGTCAACGTGGACCATGAGGTGCGCCCCGGCGTCACGACGACGCTGCTCCTCGATTTCAACGTGGAGCAATCGGTCGTGCTCACCGGGAACGGGGAGTACCTGCTGAAGCCGGTGATCAGGGGCGTAGTTCAGGAGCTGACCGGGACGATCAGCGGGGTGGTGACCGACTTCCGCGGCCGCCCGGTGAAAGGCGCCCGCGTCGCCGCCCTCCTGCCGGACGGCAGCGAGGCCAACACGGCGCTGACGCAGGCGGATGGCGCGTTCAAGCTCTGGGCGCTGGCGCCGGGCACCTACACCGTGGAAGCCACCTTCGCGAACAAAGAGGCTGAACAGGAAGGCGTCGCGGTGGCCGCCGGCGCCGATACCGCGGTCGGCGCGCTCGCCCTGCCGCAGTAGAGTGCAGACCCCGGCGATCCTCACCACAGGGGGCACAGAGGCTCGCTGAGGGGCGGGTGCCGTTCGGAGTTCCCTGCTGCTTCCGGTTCCGGTTCGGGCGCAGCAGGGGATGCCCCGAACCGGGGCTATCCGCTTTCCGGGCACCGGGAGCCGTCCGGGCTGCGCGCTCCCGGTGCGCGTCAGCAGCGGGCGCGCGCCGGCAACCTGCGGACTCGGGGAATGCACCGTCGGTGGCGCTCCAGCGGGAACACTCCGCTACATGCCCAGGTCGGCCATCAGCGACTTCAGGTAGGCGATGTCCTCTCGCGCGAACCACTCCCGGTCGCCCGCGCGCGGGGCCTCGATGCAGAGGGCGCCATCGAACCCGGTCGCCTTCAACCGCCGCAGGAACTCGCGGTTGTTGATCACTCCGTCGGCCAGACCGCAGACGAACTTGTCTATGACCGCCGGACCGTCGCCACCCCTGCCGGCCTGCTGTGAGTTCTTCAGGTGTACCATGTAGATGCGCCCCGCCAGCGTCGAAACCGCCTCCTCCAGCGTCGGGGCCTTCGTGAAGTAGATCATGTTGCAGTAGTCGAGGTTCGCTCCCACCGCCGGCGAGTCGATCATGTCCAGCAGCTTCCTCGTCGGCTCCGGCAGATCCGTCAGGCCGCCGGGGTGCGTCTCGAAGGCCATCTTGAACCCGTACTTCACCGCCAGCACCCCGAGCTGCCGGAAGCCCTCGGCACACCACTCGAAGTGATCTTCCGTAGCGGCGCCCGAGCCGACCGCGCGGTAGTCCCAGGAGGGGGCGTTCGGGTCCTTCTTCGGGATGGGCCCCCCACCCACGTTGCAGACCGTCAGCTTCACCCGCTCGGCGGCCACCTTGTAGAAGTGGATGCCCCGCTCGATCTCCTTCTTTCTCACCTCCGGATCCGGCGAGGAGAGATTGAGGCCGGGGCCTCCGAAGAGGACGTGCTTCAGGCCGGCATCCTCGGCGGACCGTGCAATCTCCTCGATGTACTCCTCCGGCGGCTCTCCCGTCGGCTCCCAGGGACGACGTCCCACTCCCCGGCGCATGCTCCGGAACTCGATCCCGTCATAGCCCCACGCTACGGCCTTCCGGCACATCTCCGGGTACGTCTGACCTTGTTCGCAGTAGTTCACGTGCAGGATAATCGGGAGTGACATGTTGGCTTCTCCTTTCCGACCGTCCGCTGTTGGCAGCCTTCCGGCCCATGCCCGGCACGGATGGCGCGGCATCTCCTCGACCAGGCCGACCTCGACAAGGGCATGGCAGATCGGCCCGTGGTTGGCCCGGCTCTCGATGCGCGTGAGTGTCGCAGCCGGCGACGGCCTCGCAGCGCCCGCCCTCCCTGTCCCTATGCAGTTCTCGCAGCAGTGCGAGGATTCCCTCTCCCGGTTCGTGCCTCATGAGTTCTGGCAAGCAACACCGGTAGTCCACCGGCGCGGGGCGGAGCCCGCGCCCTACACGTGAGCCCGTAGGGCGCGGGCTCCGCCCCGCGCCGGACTTGCGTCATTGCCGGATCTGCTCGTCAAAGCTAATGAGGCGGATTCCCGGCGAACCGCCCTCTGCCATCGCCACCGGTCTCCTGACACCTCCGGCGTTGCCTTCACGACCCACCCCTCATCCCACCGGGGCGCCCCACCAAAGGAGTGCTCCCCTCCCCCGGCGAAGTGAAGGGTGAGGGCGGATGGGGGCAGAACCAAGGATGGTTGCGGAGAAAGAGCGCGCGGCGGAGGTGGGTGGCCTGGCGCCGGAGCGCCCACCGGGTCGGGTCTATCTGGGGACGTTTCTGGTGGCGTTCGCGACCCTGGCGCTTGAAGTCACGCTCACCCGGATCTTGAGCGTCACCACCTGGTATCACCTCGCCTTCTTCGCGGTTTCGGTGGCGATGCTCGGGATGACGGCGGGCTCGGTCTTCGTCTACCTCCACCCGGCGCGGTTTGCGGCGGAGACGCTGAGCCGGAGCGTCAGCATGGCCTGTGTCTGGTTCTCGCTGGCGATCCCGGTCACGCTGTGGTTCCTCTGCGGGGTACGCCTGGACCGGATCTACTCCGCGCCCGGTTTCCTCGCGCTGATCGCAACCACGGCGGCGTGCGCCCTCCCCTTCTACTTCTCCGGCGTCGCCATCTCCGCCGTGATCACGAAGTGCCCTCTCCCGATCGGCAGGCTGTACGCCAGCGACCTGATCGGCGCCTCCCTCGGCTGCCTCTTCGTCCTGGGCGGGCTTGAGGTCATGGATGCTCCCGGCCTCATCCTCCTCTGCGGCCTGGTGGGCATGTTGGCGGCGTTCAGCTTCGCGTGGCGCGGCGTCTCGCGCCGCGAGCGCGGCTTCCGGGGTCTCGCGGCGGCCGGTTTGCTGCTCCTGGTGATGGCGCACGCCGCCGGCCTCGTGCGCCTCCAGCCGGTGTGGGTCAAGGGCCGACTCGAGCGTCCACAGGACTACATCCTCGACCGGTGGAACTCCTTCTCCCGGGTGGTGGTCCATCGGCGCCGGAACGCGCCGCCGCAGTACTGGGGACCCAGCCCCGTGGCGCCCCGACACCAACGCCTGCCGCAGCACGCGATGGTGATTGACGGCTCGGCCGGCACGTCGGTTCGGCGCTTCTCCTCTCCGGCAGACATCGAGCACCTCCGCTACGACGTCACGAGCATCGGCTACTTCCTGCGCCCGCGCGGGGGCGCGTGCATCATCGGCGCGGGGGGCGGCAGGGACCTTCAGTCCGCGCTCCTGTTCGGCCACCAGCGCGTCGTCGGCATTGACGTGAACCCGATCTTCATCCGGCTGCTGCAGAACGAGTTCCGCGAATTCGCCGGGGTCGGCGCCGACAACCGGGTGTCGCTGGTGGTGGATGAGGCCCGCGCCTACCTCTCCCGCAGCAAGGATCGCTTCGCCGTGATCCAGATGTCGCTGGTGGACACGTGGGCCGGCACCGCCGCGGGCGCCTACACTCTTTCCGAGAATGCCCTCTACACGATGGAGGCGTGGGGCGTCTTCCTGGATAGGCTCGCCGACGACGGGATCTTCACCGTGTCGCGCTGGTACCGGCCGGCGGACCTGCGGGAATCGGGGCGCGTCGTCAGCCTCGCCGCCGCCTCACTCCTCCATCGAGGCGTGGCAGACCCCTCCCGGCACATCGCCCTGGTCACCTCCGGACGGATCTCCACGCTGCTGCTGAGCAAGCGCCCCTTCACCGAGACGGACGTGGCGACGCTCGGCCGGGCGGCCTCGGGCCTGCGCTACCACCTGGCGATCCTTCCCGGCTCGGTCCCGAAGCACCCGGACTTCCGCGACTTGATCGCGGCCCGCACGACGGGCGACCTGCGGGCGGTGGTGGACGCCCGCCCGCTGAACTACGAGCCGCCGACGGACGAGAATCCCTACTTCTTCAACATGGTCCGCCTCGGCGACCTGAGGGAGGCGCTCTCGAGCAGTGCGGGCGTGCTGCGCGGGAACCTGAACGCCACGCTGGCGCTGCTGTGGCTCATCGTCTCGCTACTGGCGGTCACGCTCGCCACGGTCATCCTGCCCCTGGCGAGGCGCCCGTTCAGAGGCGCCGGGGCGCCGGGGGCGCCGCCCGTCCTCTGGTCCGGGGCGCTCTACTTCTCGCTGATCGGCGCCGGGTTCATGTTCCTGGAGATCGCCCTGATCCAGCGCCTCTCCGTCTTCCTGAGCCATCCGGTCTACGCGCTGGGCGTGCTCCTCTTCACGATCATCGCCAGCACCGGCGTCGGGAGCTTCCTGAGCGACTCCCTGCCTCTGTCGCGGCGCCCGTGGGTCTTTGTCTACCCGCCGGCGATGGTGGCGGCCATCGTGGTGGTGCGTTTCGCCCTGCCGCTGCTGCTGGCGGCGATGGTGACGGCGCCGCTCGCCGCCAAGATCACCGCATCGGTCCTGGCGCTCTCGCCGCTGGGGGTGCTGATGGGGCTCTTCTTCCCCACCGGCATGCGGCTGGTGAGGGCGGCCGGCGCCGGCGAGACGCCCTGGTATTGGGCCCTCAACGGGGCGTTCGGCGTGCTCGCGTCGGCGCTGGCGACCTTCGTCTCGATCTTCGCCGGCATCTCCACCAACTACGCCATCGCCGCGGCGTGCTACCTGGCCGTGCTCGCGAGCGTGGCCGACCTGCACCGCCGCGGAGGGGCCGAGCGCCGCGCCGAAGAGCCGCAGGCAGATCCGATCACCGAGGGCGCGGATGCTCACTGAGCCCGAGAAGCCCCTTGAACTGGAGGACTCCTTGGACCCGACCAGGCACGAGGAAGCGCTCCGGCCTGTCGAGAGCGCGGCGCTGCTGGCGGCGCTGCCCCCCGAACGAGTGGACCCGGAGCTGCGCGCGGCGGCGCGGCGCCACCTGGCCGCAGCGGGCCGCTGCGTCGTCGCGGTGGATGACGACCCCCTCGGCACGCAGAGCGTTCACGGCGTCACGGTGATGACGCGCTGGGACGCGCAGGATCTGTCCAAGGCGCTCGCGGCGGGGGACCCGGCGCTCTTCCTGACGACCAACAGCCGTGGCCTTCCCCCGGCGGATGCCGAAGCCATCAACCGCTCCGTCGGAGCCGACCTGGCCCGCGCGGCCGGACCCCACCCGGTGCTCGTCAGCCGCAGCGACAGCACGCTGCGGGGCCACTTCCCCGGGGAGATGGAGGCGCTGCGCGCCGCGTGGGAGGCAGCCACCGGGGAGGCCTTCGATGCGATCTGTCTCGTGCCGTCCTTCCCCGAGGCCGGGCGGCTCACCATCGGCGACGTGCAGTGGGTGGCCGAGGGCGGCATGCTCTTCCCGGCCGCGCAGACCCCCTACGCGCGCGATCCCGCCTTCGCCTACCGCCACTCCCACCTGCCGCGCTGGGTGGAGGAGAAGACGGGCGGGCGCGTGCGCGCGCAGGACGTGGCGAGCATTTCCCTTGAGACCATCCGGCAGGGCGGCCCGGAGGCCTTCGCCGAGCAGTTGGCTGCCGTGACCGGGGGCCGGCACGTCGTCGTCAACGCCGCCAGCTACGCCGACCTGGACGTGTTCGCCGCCGGGGTGCGCCTCGCCGAGGCCGCCGGCAGGCGCTTCTTCTTCCGGTCGGCCGCCCCGCTCGTCAAGGCGCTGGCGGGCATCCCCGACGCGCCGCTCCTCCGCCCCCGCGAGCTGGCGGCCGGCCGGCCCTCCGGGGGCGGGCTGGTCCTGTTCGGCTCGCACGTGCCGAGGAGCACCGCGCAACTCCGGAACGCCCGCGCCCTCGCCGGGCTGCACGCCGAGGAGCTGCGGGTGGCGGCCGTCCTCGAACCCGCCGCGCGCGAAGGGGAGGTGGCCCGGGTGGCCGCGGCGGCCAACACGGCGCTCGCTCGCGGCGAGGACGCCCTCGTTTTCACCAGCCGGGAGGTGGCCGCGGCTGCCGGCCGCGCGGAATCGCTGGCGATTGCCCGTTCGGTCTCGGCGGCGATGGCAGCGGTCGTGGCCCGCATCGAGCGCGATCCGCGCTTCCTCCTCGGCAAGGGGGGCATCACCTCCAGCGACCTGGCCACCGAGGCGCTCGGCGTGCGCAGCGCCCGTGTCCTGGGCCAGGTGCTCCCCGGGGTACCCGTCTGGCGCCCCGGCCCGGAGAGCCGCTGGCCCGGCATCCCCTTCGTCGTCTTCCCCGGGAACTCCGGCACCGACGAGGCGGTGGCCGAGGTGGTTCGGGGGATGCGGGGGGAGGTGAGGAGTGAAGAGTGAAGGGTGAAGGGTGAGGAGTGAAGAGTGAGGAGTGAGGAATAGCCAGGGCAGGCCACGCTGCTCCTCCCACTCCTCTCCGCGTCCTCTGCGCCTCGGCGGTGAGACCGCCGGTTGCCCCTACTCCTCTCGCGCCCGCAGCCGCCGCGCCGGGTTGCCCACCATCACGCTGTTGGGCGGCACGTCCTTCACCACCACGCACCCCATGCCCAGCACGCTGCCGCGCCCGACGCGCAGGAACTGGCGGACGCTGCTCGCCTGCCCCAGGTAGCACCCGGCTTCCACGCGTACCCCACCGGCCAGGGTCACCCCGCTCGCCAGGGTCACGCTGTCCTCCAACACATCGTCGTGGTTGATGATGCACCCGCTCAGGCAGAAGACGCGGTCGCCCAGGCGCGCCTGCAGGCCGATGAAGCAGTGGGGGTAGATGACGCACCCGGCACCCAGCACGGCGGTGCGCGAGACCCAGGCACTCGGGTCCACCAGGGCCACCGTGCGCTCGCGAGGGGGGTTCAGGCTCTCCGGCCACCCGAACGCCGGCACGTAGAGGGCGTCGGCGTCGCCCTCCCAGTGCGCGCCGACCGCCACGACCGGATAGCCGTTCAACTCCTGCCCCACCTTCGCCGTGTCCGCCGCCACGAACCCGAGCAGGTTCCAGGTCGGGCGTGCTGCGTTCACGCGCTCGACGATCTCCACCATCTCCACGGCGTGTACCGCCGTGCCGAGGATCAGTAAGTTCTTCATCTCATTTGCACCGGCAGAAGGGGCCGTGGAACCGTCAGGGACCCAGTGTCAGGGCGTCCGCACCGGTCATGCTGAGGTGCCGAACCGAAGCATCTCCGCCGCGCTTCCTCTACAGGTTTGGACCTTTGCTGGTCGCCCGGGGGAGATCCTTCGCCTGCGGCTCAGGACGACCGTGACTTGCGTCCTCAATGCTGCCAGGCCGGTACCTGACTGCGGCACCGATTGCCTCACGACTCCCAGGGAGAGAACCGCCCGCGCTCCAACGACGAGAGTCACCCGCGCACATCCCGAACCAGAGCGACTCCTCAACGAACTGACGCCGCGCGCAGGACGAACGCGCGCGCAGGATGCCCCAGGCGCATGACACTCCCGACGATCTGCCCTTGGTTGTTCATGTCCGTAGGTACGAGCAGTCCCTTACTTCTCCCCTTCAACTCCACTACTTCACCGCCACTGAAGAGGAGAGCGCAACTCTGCTCGCCATTGTCAACCCACGCAACCACGTCGCCCCGGTCGTTGATGCCGACAGGGCCGATCTCGCCCCTCACCAGGGGCCTCAATTCCCGTGTCTTCCCATCCTGCCAGACAATGGCGACCCTCTTGTCGAGGGTCTCCAGCAGGACGGCTCCTTCCCCGTTGATCCCCGTGGGGCGCCCCAAGTCACCGATGTCAATGAATCTGCTGTCCACCCACACCCAGACATGGGACATCCTCTCTTGTGGCGACGCAGTGCGCTTGTCTATGTCCGCCCTTGCCATCGTGCCAGCCATGTCACCCTTTGCGTTAACAGCCCAAGCCTGGTCCAGGACGCAACCTGCAGGTACCGGCAGCAGGCGGTTCAGGTCCGCCATTCGTCCTTCCTTCCAGACAAAGGGCGTACCGTGCGCGAAGTCGCGCGTCATCCTCGGGCCGTGCGCCCAGCCGATGACGTGGCCCTGGTCGTCGATGGCGTACGCTACGCTCTCGGGGTATTCCGGCATCTCGTGCAGGTCGCGCATCTTGCCGTTCTCCCACAAGAAGGCATGCAGATGGCCCTCCGGCGTCATCGCTTCTCCCACCACCTGGCCGCGGTTGTTGATGTCGTTGGCGATACTCCACTCACCACCAAGAGTACCCAGATCCTTCATCCGGCCGTTCTCCCAGAGAAAGGCGTGCTGGTGAAATGGGCTCTGCCGGTCACCCTCCGGCGTTGTGGCCTCCCCGACAATCTGGCCGTGGTCATTGATCGCTCGTGCCCGGCTGAACGTTCCCCCCAGTGTTCCCAGGTCGGTTAGTTGCGCCGCGCCAGGTCGCCCCGGGCCCAGGAGATACAGCACCAGCACAGCAGCGACCGGCGCCAGAGCCAACCAGACGCGCCGCAGTGGACGGCTCGCTGCTATCGGCCGCGGATCGCGTGAAGAGTGCTCCATCAGGTTTCCCCCGTCCTTCGCCGCCGGCTGCGCTGGCACGGTCGTTGTGCCCCCGCACTCGGTGTCTCCCCCGACTTACCATCGTAGAAGTTCGGCGTGCCGGGAGGCATTCCCCTTGTCGCGGCGCACTTCGCAGGGCGGTGGGCGGCGGCGAGGTGCTACTCCCGAGATCGAGGACGAGGATGATGAGGACGAGTGTGAGTGGAAAGAGGAAGGACCCGCGCCCAGGTTGCCGAACCACCATCCCAGTTGGAAGGAGGACTCCCATGCCTCACGTGTTTGGAGAACGTGACTTGGAGCTGCTGCGCGAAGTGGTTGAGAGCGGGCAGCTTTGCTCGATGTCGGGGAAGATGACGGCTCGTTTCGAGAAGGCGTTCGCAAGCCGCCTGAACGCGCGCCACGCCCTCGCCTGCAACTCGGCGATGTCCGGCCTCCACTGGGCGGTGGCCGCCGCCGGCGTCGGCCCGGGCGCCGAAGTGATCTGCGACCCGATCGTCCACTTCGCCGGGTTCGCGGCCATGTACCACAACGGCGTGCCGGTCTTCGCCGACGTGGACCCGCGCACCCACAACATGGACCCGAACTCCGTGCGCGCCCGCGTCACGCCGCGCACCAAGGCGATCATCTGCACCCACCTCTGGGGCCTGCCGTGCGACATGGACCCGATCATGGAGATCGCCCGCGAGCACAACCTGGTGGTGATCGAGGACTGCGCCCACGCCCTCTTCGCCACCTACAAGGGGCGCTGCACCGGCACTCTCGGGCACATCGGCGTCTTCTCTTTCCAGCAGTCGAAGCACCTGGCCACCGGCGACGGCGGCATGATCGTCACGAACGACGACCGCCTTCTCTCCGCCATGCGCGACGGTTGGAAGTTCGGCGCCTCCGCGGCCACCCTCGCCTGGAACTACCGCATGAGCGAACTGGTCGCCGCCGTCGGCCTGGCCCAACTCGCGCGCGCCGAGGAGTATGTGGCAGAGACCGTCGCCAACGCCCGCACCTACCAGGCCGCCCTGGAGGGCTGCGACTGGATCGTGCCCCAGCCGGTGGCGGCAGACTCCACCCATGTCTATCACATCTGGGTGCCGCTCTACTACGGCGACCGCCGGGGCATCCCGCTGGAGCGGTTCAAGGCGCGCGCCGCCGAGGTGGGGCTGGCGTGCGGCTTCGGCTACCTTCAGAAGCCAGCCTACCAGCACCGGGTCTTCCTGGAGCCGGTCGCCTACGGTCGGGGCTGCCCCACCGGCTGCCCCCTCTACGACGGCGACCGCGGCTACCGTCCCGGCGCCTGTCCCAATGCCGAGGAGATCCTCCCGCGCGTGATGCTCTTCGGCACCACCGTCGTCCCCCGCGAGAGCGTGGAAGCCAACGCCGAGCGCCTGCGCCAGCTCGTGCGCGAGTTCTCCTGAGACGCGCGGGAACGCTCTGCCCGTCCCGGGGGCTCCTGGGGATCGAAGGGGGATGCAGAGGGAGTGCAGATCGAGCCGGATGTCTCACTGAAGCGGTGGAACACCTTCGGGATCGAGGCGCGCGCCGCCCGTTACGCGCGCGTCGAGTCGCTCGCCGACTTGCAGGCGCTGCGGGCGACCCCCCTCTTCCGGGAGCGCCCCGTCTTCATCCTCGGCGGCGGGAGCAACATCCTCCTCACCAGGGACGTGGATGGCCTCGTCGTCCACAACGCTATCGGGGGCATCCGCGTCGTGGACCGCGACGCGGACCACACCGTCGTCGAGGCGGGCGCGGGCGTGGTCTGGCACGACCTGGTCACCTTCTGCCTCGATGGCGACCTGGGCGGGCTGGAGAACCTCTCGCTCATCCCCGGCCGCGTGGGCGCCTCGCCGATCCAGAACATCGGCGCTTACGGCGTGGAGATGAAGGACGCTTTCGATAGCCTGGAGGCGATGGACCTCGCCACGGGCGACCTCCGCACGTTCCGGGCGGAGGAGTGCCGCTTCGGTTACCGGGACAGCGTCTTCAAGCGCGGGATGAAGGGGAAGTGCGCCATCACCTCCGTCCGCTTCCGGCTCACTGCGCGCGACCACCGGCTGAACACCGGCTATGGTGCCATCGGGGCGGAGCTGGAGCGGCGTGGAATCGCGCGCCCTACGATCCGTGATGTGGGCGAGGCGGTGATCGCTATCCGGCGCAGCAGGCTTCCCGACCCGGACCAGATCGGCAACGCCGGCAGCTTCTTCAAGAACCCCGAGGTGCCGCGAGCCACATATGACGCACTGAAGCAGGACCACCCGGGCCTGGTGGCCTACCCGGCGCCGGGAGGAATGAAGCTGGCGGCGGGGTGGCTCATCGAGCAGTGCGGCTGGAAGGGGAAGCGCGTCGGCGATGCCGGCGTCCACACGGACCACGCCCTGGTGCTGGTGAACTACGGGAAGGCCACCGGGGGCGAGATCCACGCCCTGGCCCATGAGATCCAGGCCTCGGTGCGCGAGCGCTTCGGCATCGAGCTGGAGATGGAAGTGAATGTGGTGTAGCCATGAACCTGAGCATCGCCTACTGCTATGACGACGACCTGCGCCGCGCGGCCAACGCCGAGGGACGCAACTACTGGTACCGCTACGTCGAGGAGATCCTCGACCGCCTGGGCGCCACCGGCACGGCCATCGGCCGCGGCGACCTGGACGACGCCGCGCGCCTCGCCGGCTTCTCCGCCCTCATCGTTGGCGACCTGGAAGCTGCCCAGATGCCCGCGGGCGCTCCGGAAGTCTTGCGCGCCTGGGTCGAGGCCGGGGGCCTCCTCATCGGCTTCATGACGGCCGGGCTGGATGATGTCTTCGGCTGCCGGGCGATCACCCGCGTGCGCCGCCCCGGCGACGACTTCTGCCCGTCGGCATCCTTCGCGCTGACGGAGCACCCGGCGTGCGCGGGCGTCCACTCGACCCTGCACCCCGAGCAGCGCCTGATCGCCATCGGCGACTCGCTGGCGCTCAAGCCGGACGAGGGCACGGAGGTGGTGGCCCGCCTCTTCAACCTCTGGGGCGCGAGCATCGGAGCCGCGATCACCGCGCGCCGCTTGGGGGCCGGAACGGCGTTCTACTTCGGGATCCACGTGCCGCAGACGTTCTGGGCCATCCAGCAGGGACGGCCGATTGACGCCGACTATGACGGCGACGGCTACCTGCGCAGCAGTGACGCCCGCGTGATCGGCACCAACGACCCGGAGGTGGCCTACACCGACGAGATCCTCTTCCTGCTGGCGAACATGCTGGCAGTGCGCCCCCACCCCACCCTCTCCCCCATCCCGCCGCTAGACGGGCGCCCCGCCGACCTCCTTCTCTTCTGGGGCGGCGACGACGAGCACATGGAGGATGTCCAGTTACCCGCTTCCGACTGGATGCGGAGCCGCGGCCTCCCCTACCACATCAACATCATGCCGATCCGGGGCCACTTCGCCGTCTCGCGCGAGGACTTCGCCCACATCCGGGCGAACGGGCACGAGCCCTCGCTCCACTTCAACTTCATAGATGACTTCCGCCACCCTGGGGGCTTCACCGCCGAGGACGTCGCCAGCCAGGCGCGCGCCTACCGGGAGGCCTTCGGCTGCGACCCGGTTTGCGTGGTGACGCACTTCGCCCGCTGGGTGGGCTGGCACGAGCCGGCGGAGTGGATGGCCGCCCGGGGCATCAAGGCGGACAACTCGCACTTTCACCGGGGCTCGCCGCCGCTCAACCCGGTGAACTCCTTCGGCTTCTCCTTCGGCACCGCCTACCCCTTCTGGTTCTACAGCGACTGGCGCGACGGCAACCGCCGCCTGGACTTTCTCGAAGAACCGATCACGGCGTACGAGATGGGCTATGTGCAGAGCAACGAGAACCCCTCCTTCGAGGGCCTGCGCACCATCCTGGACCTTGCGGCGCGCACGCACCTCACGCTCAATACGTTCTACCACCCGGTATACATCGCTCGCTTCCCGCAGTGTCGCAACGCCATTGACGAGCTGCTCCGCTACCTGGAGGCCCGCCGCTATCGCGCGGTACACATGGGCAACGACGAGGTGTGGCGCTGGTGGGAAGCGCGCAGCCGGGGCCGGATCACCGACGCGCGGGCGGATGAGGACGGGGTCTCCTGCACGGCTTCCTGCGATTACCCCGGCGGCTTCACGCTGCGCGTGCCGTGCGGCGAGCGTGCCCCGAAGGCGGCCACCTGCGATGGCGCCCCGGCGGCCCTCCTGGCGCGCGAGGAGTTCGGCCAGCACTGGGCGGAGGTGGCGCTGCCGGCGGGGGAGCACCAACTGGAGCTGCGGTTCTGAGGCAGCAGCCGCAGGCCAGGCGACCGACGGGATGGCCGGGGACGGCACGCCGCGCGCGGCCCCCCGGCCAATCTCGCGATGACCTGCCTGAAGCTGGCAATCGGGGATATCCCCACAAGATCCGCGCCAATCCCGCACAGGATCTGCACCAAACCCGCACTAATCCCGCACCGGGTCCTCCGTTGAAGGAACGTAGTGCGTTCCCCGCCCGCGTCCTTTTCGCGTCAGTTGTCCTTTGTCCACCAGAGTACTCAGGTCCTTCAGTGCCTGGCGCTCCCCCAACCCGGACAGCCTCTCATACTCGGCGGTCGTGATCCTGCCGTGTTCGAGGACATGCGCCATCGCCAACCGGAACCGCTCATCACGTCCCTCTCTGGTAGCTGGTCGAGGATGTGTGGGAGGCCTACCGAAGCGCACAACGAACATCCCCATCTCGGCAGCAAACTTCGGGCGGGGCATTCCCGCTGCCTCGCATGCGCGGACGATGCGTAGGGTTCCCGTTCCCCAGTGCTCGATCAGCCGCGCCCGGTAGAACGCGGCCGCCAGGCGCGGGTTCCGGGGGCGAGATGGGTGCTCCCGATACAACTCCTCCACGCTCAGGTCGGAAGGAAGCCGGCCGGGGTTCCAGATATCCAACCGGTCGTCATAGATGCGAACCTGGACGGTGCCGGTGGCGGCGTAGTCGCGGTGGCAGATCGCGTTCGCGACCGCCTCCCGCACCGCCTCGTCCGGGTACTCCGGCACGGTCTCCCGCTCGGGACGGCCGGTGATGCGGATGCCCTGGCGCGTGTTCCTGGCGACAAACGCGAGCGCTGAATCGAGCTGATCGAGCACGTTCCCCTCGAGCGTCTGCTGATCCAGGAAGTCCACC
Organism: Armatimonadota bacterium; assembly: GCA_016199585.1. GTDB lineage: Bacteria > Armatimonadota > JAAZEB01 > JAAZEB01 > JAAZEB01 > JACQGM01. The sequence goes on along the minus strand of JACQGM010000141.1, from coordinate 910 downwards.
GACGTGCTGCCGCGGAATCTCCCGCGCTTCACCACCGCCTCCACCAGGAAGCGCTGGGGATTGCGGGCAAACAGGAGCGCCGCAGCTTGGCACAGGCCTTCCGTGGTGAGCATGTTCAGGTTCTGAAGCACGGTGTCCGTTGGCGTCCCAACCGGTTGCGCGGCCCGCCGCAGGAGCGCCACTACCGCCTGACGGTCAATGCTCTTGCGGTCAAACCCCGGGCAGGGCAGGGCATCCCAGGTGCGCCCCGTCGTCGCCTCAATCAGACGCCGGGTCTCCTCCGCTGACAGGCGCTGGTTCGTGCGACCAACGCGCTTGAGGGGACGTCCGAAAGCCCACACAGGCTTGACCGGGACGCAGGCTTGACCGGGATCTCCTCCACGCGCACCGCGATGACTGCACCGGCCTCGGCCCCCTCCAGAGTGATCGAGGGATACTGTGGGGGATCCGTGTTCGCCTTGATGTCGTTTGCCAGGTTCTCCAGAGTGTTCTTGCCAACCTGGACGCCCGTTCGCTCCCCACTCGGCGCGACCCCGACGTACACGGTGCCACCTGTCGCCGTGGCGAACGCCGCAGCGCTTTCGACGATCTCACGCCATTCCCTCAGCGATGCCTTCACCTCTGCGTGTTCATCTTCAAGTGAGGACACGGTTGCCGTATCTCCAGACGAGGGCGTGGCTGCCCGCATCGAATGGGCCATGACGGGCGAGCCGGCGATGGCTCGGAAACGGGTGCCCGCCCTCATCGGTGGACGTGGGCACACCCCCTGCGCAAGTCTACCATCCACTCCCGGTCATGTCAATGGCAGCACTTCCACGCGCCAGGGCGAGAGCATCTCATTGAGCAGAACCTGGAGCAGGCAATCGGTGTCCCGTGCGGCTCGCTTTATCCGCGCTTTTACCCCGCGCCG
>JACQGM010000145.1 GCA_016199585.1 Armatimonadota bacterium | reverse complement strand
GTACGGCGGCAACGCCATGATTGACGCGGCCCTGAAGGAAGCCGTGATCACCGACGTGGTGTTGATGCACTACGTGGGCATGCGCCCCATCCTGGTGCATGGCGGCGGCCCCGAGATCACCGACGCCATGAAGCGGATGGGCAAAGAGGCCACCTTCGTCAACGGCCTCCGCGTCACCGACTCCGAGACGATGGAGATCGTCGAGATGGTCCTCGCCGGCAAGACGAACAAGAGCATCGTCTCGCTGATCAACCGCAAGGGTGGGCGCGCCGTCGGCCTCTCGGGCAAGGACGGCAGCCTGATCGTCGCCGGCAAGCGCCCCGGACCAGACCTCGGCTTCGTCGGCGACGTGACTCGGATCAACCCGGAGATCATCCACGTCCTCGTGGAGAAGGGCTTCATCCCGGTGGTCTGCTCGGTCGCCATCGGCGAGGAGGGTGAGAGCTACAACATCAACGCCGACCACGTGGCCGGGCAGCTCGCCGCGGCGCTCGGCGCCGTGAAGCTGATCATGCTCACGGACGTCGAGGGCATCTACGAGGACTTCAGCGACAAGGGGAGCCTGGTGTCGCACCTGGCACCGGAGCGGGCGCGGGCGATGGTCACCTCGGGGCAGATCGAGAAAGGGATGATTCCCAAGGTCGAAGCCTGCCTGATGGCGCTCGAGGGCGGTGTCGAGCGCGCCCACGTCATTGACGGCCGCCTCCCCCACGCCACCCTGATCGAGCTCTTCACCGACCGGGGGATCGGGACGATGATCGCGTAGGCGAGCACCGATGAGGATGCCGGGCTACTTCTATGCGCGCAGCCCTGAGTTCCGTGCCACACCGGAATCCAGTCGTCTGCTCGTCGGCCTCGTGCCCAGCGGACGGGACCTGGGCATCGCTCGCGAACAGCGGTGGTACCGGGTGCCGGTTCGCAGCGCCCCGAGCCCGATGGCCTTCGGTTGGCTGGCGCTCTACCAGGTCAGGGCATTCGACGGGCCGGGCTATGCGATCGGTCACTTCGCGCGCATCGTCGGCACGGCGAAGGTATCGCGCCGGGAGCTGCTGCCGGAAGAGCCGGATCACCCGCGCGCCGACGAGGCATACTACAAGCTCAGCATTGACGAATTGCGCCCGCTCCCGAACCCGGTCATCAGTCGCAGGCGGCGGTTCATCGTGTTCATCTGCACTACTCTCGACCGCCTCCACCAAGCGCGTGAGATCAACGACCTCTTCTGCGAGAGCCCTCTGGAAGAGCGCATGTGGGAGCAACTGAGAGACGAGCGCATCGAGGCCGAGCGCCAGTGGTATCTGAGGGTCTCGGAGAGTACCTACTGTCTCGACTTTGCGGTCTTCTGCGCGAGCGGCAAGGTGGACGTGGAGTGCGACGGAGATCGGTGGCACGCTGACCGCCAGCGGATCCCTGAGGACAACGCGCGTGACAACGCGTTGGCCACGGACGGATGGGCCGTGCTGCGCTTCAACACCGCCCGGATCACCGGCGACCTGCCATCCTGCGTCATGCAGGTTCGCGATGCAGCATCGCGGTATGGCGGGATCGTGACGGCCGAAGGGGAACACTGGTGGCCGGCAACGGGTACCGGCCCGGGCAAGCAGTTGAGCCTGTTCAATGGCAGCGTTCGGGCGGCGGAAGCGGAGGGCGACACGCGCCCTGAGGAGTGAGGACACATGGAAGACCCCGAAAGCGGATCCGGCATCAGCCCGGTCGTGGCCACCCTCGTGGCGATTGCGCTGCTGATCGCCGTGTATCTGCTCTATCGGTGTATCTCGAGCTGAGAGAAGGAGACAACCGTGTGGCATGAGTACAGAAGGCCGTGTGCCTACAGGTCGCTGGTTGTGACGTCGTTGGGTCTCGCGGCGGGCTCTTTCCTCGCCCTCGGGGCGGAGACGGAAGGGCCCGCATGGACGCCAGAGAAGGCGAAGACGGAGGATGTCGGCGGCCGAGTCGTGATTCGCTACGAGCACGACTGCCCCGCGGCGTGGGGCTATGAGCCGGGTCAGCGGCGGTTCTTCGACGTGGTGACCCCCAAGGATCCCGGGGGGAAGCACCCCCTGCTCATCTGCCTGCACAGCGCGGGAGAGAAGGACAACACCGAATGGCGCTCCAACGTCCTCAGGGTGGCGGCAGCGGGAGACGACTTCGTCGGCCTCATGCCGAACTGCAACTTCCCCAACGAGTGGTGGTGGGGGCGTGAGGTGATGTTGAAGGAGAAAGAACGCTACAAGGACACCCTCACGCCAACCGAGACGCGCGTACTGGCGACGATTGAGTGGGTGGTCCAGACGCTCAATGTAGACCGCGACCGGATCTACCTGCACGGCATCTCGATGGGGGGCAGCGGCTCTCTCGGCCTGGGCCTGGCCCGCGGCGACACCTTCGCAGCCCTCTTCGCCGGTGTGCCAGGCAGCGCCGACCACGCACTCTTGCGCCGGGACCTGGCTACAGACCGGGATCCCCCGCCCGCTCTCGTCTTCTTCTCACAGACCGACCAGTGGTCCCGCCAGATGCCGCAACTCACCCAGGCGGCGCAGGAGAAGCGATACCCCCTCGTGTGCGCCTGGGGGCCGTGGGGCCACGTGAACCACTACGAGATGATGAACGCCGCGGCCTTCGAGTTCCCGTGGCTCTCGATCCGGCGCAACGAAGCCTACCCGGCCTTCGTCAATACCTCCAGCAACCAGAAGTTCCCCGGGTACCAGTCGCTGGATCCCGATCAGGAAGGCCAGGTCAACGCCTACTTTCGTTGGACCAATCTCAAGGACCAGCCCGAGGAATTCGCGATGGAGATCCGCCTCGTCTCGCAGGACGAACTCAAAGGCCCCGCCGCGATCCCCGAGGAGGTGGTGACGGATGTCACGCTGCGCAGAGTGCAGCGGCTCGCCGTTCCGCCCGAGGGCGAGTATCGGTGGCGCGCGGAGGTGGCCGGGAGCAGGACGGCGGGCGGCACCGCGAGAGCGGACAGGGAGGGGCTGATCACCATCCCCGGCGTCAAGATTACCGCCCGACCGCTGCGGCTGACCATCTTGCCGGTGCGGTTCGGGACCCCCTGACGTGTCCGAAGCATCGTGGCCGCATTTATTATGCAAGCCTTAACACGAACCCCCGTGCGCACGTCACTCGAATGTGCTATAATAGGCGGAATAGCTATAGAACGACCAGGCCCGAGTTCGCCCCGGCTCCGGCAGCGCCGCTCCGCCACCCCCGGGGTGGCGGGATGATCCCGGCGGAGCGCGCGTGCCTCACCGGGGGGCGGCCGGCCTTCGGCACCGGTCGCCACTGGTAGCCATCGCCTTTATTGCTATGATCGTGATCCTTTCCCGGCGGTTGCGCTCGCGATAGCGGACCAGCTATATGGCGCGTCGCCGGAGGCCGCGACGGTAGCTCGCCGGACATCGTGGGCCCTCGGTCCGCAGTTCCCGGCGAGCCGGAAGGAGCCAAGATGATGGTACTGCATTGGGAGAGGATCTCGGAGGACCAACCGGCGCTCACGTACCGCACCCAGGTGCCCGGTGGATGGCTCGTGGTGGTCTGCGAGCTGGTGCGGGGCCAGGGCGCTCTGCAGTCGCACACGAAGCCGGTGAGCGCGTGCTTTGTGCCGGATGAGGAGCACGCCTGGAGCAAAGAGGCGCGGTGAGGACGCCCGGATGGTCCCAAGCTAGTTGAGGGCGGCACAACCGGCGCCGTCCGCAGCCAGCGCGCGGCGTGTGTCGCGCGCATCGCTGCCTGCCAGATCGGGAACCGGGGCCCCGAGCCGCGCGATGCCGGCCCCGGCTCCCCGACCTGGTGCGGGCCCGATAGATGCGCTCGATCCGGGCGGCCGGGCCCCGTTCACTCCGGCCGCAGCTCGATGTCCACGTTCTCGGTCTCAGCCACGCGGTCCAACTCCTCCCGGAGTCGGGCGACGGACACTTCGTGCGGCACGTCCATGTGCAGTGCCATGCGAAAGAGGGGCGTGCCGGAGACGAGCACCATGAGGGTGAATTCGCCGCCCAGGATCGCCCGCTACCCGCAGGCCCGCGCACCCCCCTGGTCCCACGGGACGATGGCGTGAATCCCTCTTGACACCCACCCGCCGGTGTGCTATACTCCCCGTACCCCGCTGCAGGCGGGTGCTGGACGAGCGCTCGCCCGCTGTTGTTCGCGTGTCTCTCATCCGGGAGAGGAGAGGTGCCGTGGAACACACCGAACATCTGTACCTCCCCCTGATGCGGCGCGCCTCGTCGGCAGGCCCGCCCCCCTCGCCCTGACGCGAGGGACCCGACTTCCCGGCCTCCTGTGGATGGCCCTTCTGCTCATCTCCTGTGCTGTGCCCGCCGCCGCCCAGTAGCAAGGGTGGCAGGTGACGCCGACGGCGACCGGCTTCGGCCCCGACCCGAACGCCTTGCGCCAGGACTGCTGCCGGGAGGTAGACGGGCAGTTCTACCACGGCCCGCCAGCTTTCGCACTTCACGACCCCCAGAGTCTGCACATCAACTACCACGTGCAGTGGGTGGGTGGAGGCACGCCTCTTGGCGTGCAGAACAACACGATCAAGGTGAAGCTGCACGTCACCGGCGGCACGGACGCATGGGCGCAGCCATACTGGACCCTCGGAACCGAGCCCCCCTACGACATGCAAGTGGGCCAGTGCTCGGCGACAACAACGGTATGGACGAGCCTCAACGGCGGCGTGACCGCGACCGCCGAGGCCGTGGGCGACGATCCCTTCGACTGGGCCTATGATTGGGCGGACATGGACGAAACGGAGATCCGCACGCTGACTCTGGACGGGAATTACGCGGCGGATACGAGCGTGGACATCTCCCGGACGTGGTCGCTGAGCGAGACGGGGGGATGGGCCTGGGGAAACGCGGACATCGGGTGCGTGGCATCGCTGTCGGTGGTCGAGTTCTTCAACCCGTGGCCGGTGAACGTGCCCCCCAAGGAGAGCGGAGACCCGGTGCTGTATGGCGACAACGAGTACGTGTTCAGCGTCCCCATGCTCGGTCCCTACCAGGACGTGGCTTTCCCCTGCATCACGATCCCATGCACCACGAAGGTCTGGTCCGGGGACGGCAACGACCTTGCGCAGACGGGAAGGCTGAATTGGGCAGCCAGCCGGAGCTGGGCGAATCCGCTCACTAGGTTCTACCCCAATAGCTTCTCACCCACAGACATGTTCATCCGACCTCGGTGCCAGGATCCTGTTCAGCCGCCACAGCCGATGCCGGCGGACGGCCTCGTCTGGGGGCAGCAGAGTACCTTCCCACGTACAACAGCGACTACGGGTCACTGACGGTCACTATCAGTACGGCCACGGATGTGAACCTGGAGGGGGGAACGACCGCGAACGCCGAAGTCTTCTACCCGGCCACCGATAACCACCACCCGGACCCAGGGCATCTGCAGACGCCGAACTTCTTCTACTACTACAAGCAGGTCTTCGATCCAGGTGGGTTCACATACGAAGATACGGATGCAAGCCACACGCACCTGACGACGGGTGAGATCCACATCGGGAACGATGCTCACGGGCCTTGGGCTATCCGTCTCTTCGTGAGAGGGGCAAATGGTCACATCGTCCACATTCCAGACGATTGGCTCGCCGTAGGAGGGATACACAACTTTGTCCACGCGGTGGCGCACGAGCGGGCGCACAAGAGGCACTACGAGGAGGTTAGCTGGACGCTGGAGTATTTCGATTGGTACCCGCCAGCCCCCGGGGTTGACGACGACCGCGACCGGGTGTTTGACGTGGACGAGGAGAACCTGTTCGGGCTGTGGCCAGACATGTCCGACTCTACTGGCGCGTACGCCAATCTTCCGCCCGACCACCCTGACTACGGGCGTGAGGATCGCGAGTGTATTGCCGACATCGAAGCGTTGGGCCACCTGCTCCCGGAAGAGGGGCTATCGGCTCAGGACTGGGCTGACGACGGCCTGCAGCGGGGGAGCAGAGACGAGGCCAAGTTCCCCTGGTGGTACTGGCTCAAGTCAGTACCACCACTGAACCAACCGTGCCATGCGCACCTGCAGACTCCCGTCAGGTAGAAAGGAGACTCCTAACATGCGTCGCAGCACACTGCTGATCACTCTGGTAGTGTTCCCGTTTCTACTCGCCTGGGCCGTGCACTTCCGCGCCACGTTCGGGGCCCTGCCGCCAACGGGTGGCCGTTCCATGCCGGCACATGCAGCGACGTCGGTCATGACGCTGGATGAACACGAGTTAGAGTCCCAGATCCGGGACATCGGCCTTCAGCAGAAGGCCGACGCCGTGGGGGTTGCCGTCAACGCACTAAACCACCCCAGCGTATCGGTGCGCCGGCGTGCGTTGTGGTGCTTGGCCAGGCTCGCGTATCAGCCAGCGCTGCCTGCCATTGACGCGCTCGCGCAACCCAGGCCAGGTGAGGTGGTACAGGAGGCAGCCTACGCGCGCGTGGTTGCAGCGCAGATCCGCGCCACTGCCTCAGGACCCGCGCGCGATGCGACCGCGCTCGAAGCCCAGATGCGTTCCGTCCTGAATGAGGTGGGCCTGTCTCCCACTGCGGCCGCCGGCATCCTGCGGCGTGCGGACGAGAACGACCGCCAATCGTTGTGGCTTGCCAGGTTCGCCGCAGCCCAACTGGCGGATATGGCGCTGGCTGCAGCCGACCACGGTGTCTCTAACGCCGCAGCAGCCTCGCCACTCGACCTCTCTCTCCACCCGATGGCGAGGGTCAAAGCGGAATCCAGCCGCTATCCCCGCCCGCAGCGTATCGCGCTCGCCGTTGACACGCTGGCAGCCCGGCATGTGCAACAGCCCGAGGACAACTTCCTCATCCAGGCACTGATCAACGAAGGTGCCGCTGCGACCCCGGTGATCCTCGCCAAGCTGAAAGGGATGAACCCGAGGCCCCAGGACCGTATCGGACCCGGCTTTGCCTTTCTCTTTCGCGCTCTGGAGGGTATCGGTGGTGCAGAGGCCACGGAAGCGGTCGCTGCGTTCCTTACTCACCCCCATGCGCGGGTGAGAGCGCACGCAGAGCAGTCCTACAGCGTCCTGGTCACCGGGAAAAGGCGGAACTGGGCCACCCCGTTCTGAGCCAGACCAGCCCCTTGCGGCTGGCTGTGGAGACGGCAGCCAGGACGTGCCCGACGGATGGGCTGCGCCAAGAGAGGGGAGCAGCCCATCCAATGGCTTCCATACTCACGGCCCTACCCCCTCGCCGCCCGGTCCACCACCGCCCCCGCCGGCCCCACCAGTTCCACCGCGATCGGCATCCGGCCGATGGCGTGGGTGGAGCAGGAGAGGCAGGGGTCGTAGCAGCGGATGGCGGCCTCCACCCGGTTGAGCATCCCCTCGCGCAGGCGGGTGCCGTCCACGTACTCCTTCGCCACGGAGAAGACCGCCTCGTTCATCGCCACGTTGTTCTGCCCGGTGGAGACGATCAGGTTCACCTTCTCCAGGCGGCCGCTGTCGTCTTCCACCTGGTAGTGGTGGAAGAGGGTGCCGCGCGGCGCCTCAATGACGCCGATCCCCTGCGCGCGCAGGCTGCCGCTGCCGAGAGCCACCAGGTCGCCGCCGAGGATCTCCGGGTCCTCCAGGAGCTGCCGGGCGCGCTCGGTGGCGTAGAGCGCCTCGATCATCCGGGCGTAGTGGTAGTAGAGGGATCCCTCCACCGGCTTGCCGCCGCCGAGCGCCTTGAACTCGCGCAGCTCCGCCTCGGCGAGCGGGGTGCCGGCGCTCCCGGCGATGTTCAGGCGCGCCAGCGGCCCGACGCGGTAGGCGCCCGCCGGGTAGCCGCGCTGCCGGTAGTAGGGGAACTTCAGGTACGACCAGTCCTCGGTGGTCTCGGCGATGTAGGCGAGGTAGCGGTCCGGGTCCACCCCGTCTTCGAGGATCGCGCCATCGGCATCCATGAAGCGCAGGACGCCGTCGTAGTGTTCCAGAGCTCCGCCGGCACGACCGGAGACGGGAGACGGGAGAGCGGCAGAGCCGTTGGCGCAAGCCCCCCCGTCCCCCGTCTCCGGTCCCCGGTCGCGGGCGACAAGCCCGGCGTAGAGCGAGGGGAAGTGGGCGAAGCGCACCACGTCGGCGGCGTTCTCCTCGTAGTAGCCCTTCACCAGGCGGATGGCGCCCTGGCACTGCTCGATGGCGGCGTCAATGCCGGCGAGCAGGGCGTCGCGGTCCTCGGGGGAGAGGCGCTGGTTGACGCCCCCGGGGATGGCGAAGGTGGGATGGATGCGCCGGCCGGCGACGCGGGCGATCACCTCCTGGCCGAACTTGCGCAGGCGCACGCCCTGGAGGGCGATGTCCGGCTTCTGCTCGATCAGGCCGATGATGTTGCGCGTCGCCGGGTCGGCGTCGAAGCCGAGGAGCAGGTCGGGCGCGGAGAGGTGAAAAAAGCTGAGGGCGTGCGACTGCACGATCTGGCCCATGTGGGTGAGCTCGCGCAGGAGGGCGGCGGTGCGCGGGATCTGCGCGCCGAGGATGGCGTCGCCCGCCTTGGCGGCGGCGAGGTGGTGACTGATCGGGCAGATGCCGCAGATGCGCGCGGTGATCATCGGCATCTCTGAGAAGTGCCGGCCCTCGCAGAACTTCTCGAAGCCGCGGTACTCCACCACGTGCATCCGAGCCCGCTCTACCTTGCCGTCATCCCCCAGGTGGATCGTCACCTTGGCGTGGCCCTCGATCCGGGTTACGGGTTCTATGGTTACGGTGTTCGGCATGGTCCGTTCCTCGTTCGACGTTGCTCGTTCAACGTTCCACGTTCCTCGTTCAATGTTTGGACGCCAACGCGAAACGTTGAACGTTGAACGAGGAACGCCTCAATCGTATCGCAGCAGCGATCCCCCCGCCACCGGCTTCCGGCCGGCCAGCAGCTCGGTGATGGCGAACCAGATCGCCTCGGCCGAGGGGGGGCAGCCGGGCAGGTTGGCATCCACCTTCACGTAGTAGCTGAGGGGCTGCACCTTCTCCAGCAGCTCCGGCAGCTCCGCCGAGCGGGGCACCTCGCCGGTGGCGGTGCTCTCGGTGTCCACGTAGCCGCGCTGCAGCACATCTTCCAGAGCGAAGAAGTTGCGCATCGTCGGGATGTTCCCGAAGCAGGCGCAATCGCCGAACGCCACCAGGATCTTCGCCCGCTCGCGCACCTTGCGCAGCACCGCCAGGTTCTCGGTGTTGCACACCGCCCCCTCCACGAGGACCACGTCCACTTCGGGCGGCTCTTTGATATCGGTGATCGGGCTGGCCGTGAGGGTAGCTGCCTTCGCCATCTCCACCAGGCGCTCGTCCAGGTCGAGCAGCGACATGTGGCAGCCGGAGCAGCCTCCCAGCCAGACCGTGGCTATCTTTGGTTTACTCATGCTCTGTCTCCAGGCGACCGGGGACCGAAGACGGGAGACCGGGCCGGCCTGCGCACGCACCGCCCGCCCTCGGTCTTCGGTCTCCCGTCACCGGTCGTCGCTAAGCCTCCACCTCCCGGAAGTAGTCCGGCGCCCGCAGCTCGGCGCGGCGGACGTCGAAGGCGACGTCGTCGAACCGGACCACGCCCTCGCCGGCGGCCAGCGGCGCCGCGTACTCCGGCACCAGCTCCGCGATCTCGCGCGCCACGTCGGCCGCCGTTCGGTAGGCCGTTTCCAGGCCGAAGGCGCTTCCCAGGGCCGTGAGGACATCGTAGGCGGGGAGGATGCCTTCGGGCGCCGGCACCGCCTGGCGCAGAGGCAGAAGCCGTCCATCAATATTGGTGAACGTGCCCGATTGCTCCGCCCAGGTGGGCATCGGCAGCACCACGTCCGCCATCTCCGTCAGCGCGGAGGAGTGGGAGGTCTGCACCACGACGAACTCCATCTCCGTCAGGCGGTCGGCGAACTGCTCGCCCAGGGGCAGGTCGTCGTCGCCGACGAGGAGATAGGCGGCCCGGATCGCCTCCGGGTCGAACTCGTTGGCGTTGAAGCCGGTCGCTTCGGGCACGGGGCGGCCCCAGGCGCGGGTGAAGCGCTGCACGGCGTCCTTCGTGAAGCGGAGGCGGCCCGGCAGCCGGGTCGGGTCCACCCCCAGGTCGAACGCTCCGGTGCTGCTGGCGGAGCGG
>JACQGM010000128.1 GCA_016199585.1 Armatimonadota bacterium | reverse complement strand
CGATACGGGCGTCGGGATGGACCGCGCTACGCAGGCGCGCATCTTCGAGCCGTTCTTCACCACCAAGGCGGAGGGCAAGGGCACGGGTCTCGGTCTCTCCACCGCACACGGGATCGTCAAGCAGAGCGGCGGCGAGATCGCGGTGGAGAGCGCCCCCGGACAAGGCACCACCTTCCGCATCTCCCTCCCCCGGACGGACGCGCCGGTGGGCGCGGCGGCGCCGGAGTCGGCCGCCCCCGCACCGGGTGGCCGGGGGGAAGTCGTCCTCCTCGTCGAGGACGACGGCGACGTGCGAGCCAGCGTGCGCCACATCCTGGAAGGCTACGGCTACCGGGTCCTCTGCGCCTCGGGCGGCGAGGATGCGCTGGCGGTCAGTGGGCACCATGAGGGACGGATCCACGTGCTGCTGACCGACGTGGTGATGCCGGGCATGAGCGGCCGCCAGTTGGCGGAGCGCCTGGCAGCCGCCCGTCCTGAGACGAAGGTGCTCTTCATGTCGGGCTATACCGACGACGCCCTGGGCAAGCACGGCGTGCTGGAGCCGCAGGTCGCCTTCCTGCAGAAGCCGTTCACGCCCGAGACGCTGGCCCGGAAGGTGCGCGAGGTGCTCGACCGTGCGCCCGGCGCCAGGCCGTAACGCCATCCCGCAGCCGACACCCGAGGCCGGCCGCGCGCACTGGCGGGACGCCCCCGTTCGGCGAGCGAGTGCCTGTAGACCCTGGCCGTTCAGGAAGCGGTGTGCGCCGCTGGCAAGAATTGCCGCCCGGTGCGCGTCGGGTAGCGGACGGGTGTTGCGGCGCCCTGTCGGCCGTGGTATCATAGGTGCGTCTTCTGACGGAGGTATCCGGATGGCTGCGGACACGCTCACAACCGAGATCGCCAGGCTGTTCCCACTTCAGGGGCAATGGACCGAGGCGGACTACTTCGCGCTCCCGGAGACGAACCATATCGTCGAACTCTCCAACGGCAAGGTGGTGATGCCTGACATGCCGACCACTTCCCATCAGCGCGCCGTTCTCAGGCTGGCGCGCCTGATGTCCGCGCACGCCGAGGCCCACGGCCTGGGGGAGGTGAGCATGGCGCCGCTGCGAGTCCGCTTGTGGCCCGGCAAGATCCGGGAGCCGGATGTGGTCTTCATGCTCGCCGAGCACGAGGATCGAATCACCGAAGACTACTGGGGGGTGCCCGACCTGGCCGTTGAGGTGATCTCACCCCGCGCGCCCCACTCGAGCGGCACCGAAGCGGCCGATCGCGGCGACAAGTTCCTGGAATACGCGCAGGCAGGCGTCGGCGAGTACTGGCTGGTAGACCCTGCGGCCGGCACGATCGAGGTCTACCGGCTCTTGCACCACGCCTATCACCTGGCCGGACAGTGGGGCCGCGGACAAGCGTGCCGATCAGAGGTGATGGATGGTTTCACTGCGCCGGTAGATGCGGTAGTGGGCCCGTAGCCGTCCCGCCTCTGCCGTCGGCTTCAGGCCATCGCCGCCGCAGCCGGTACTTGGTCCGAAGCGGGGGTGTGGGCTGTCTGCCTCGGAGCGCCGCTGCCCGACCGGCTGGAGGTGGGGTGGGGGGGGCGCTCGCGGGAGACCAGCCCGATTCTCGGGCGCTCCGGGCAGTCTCCCGGGGTGCTCCTACTGGTTGAGGGCACTACGAGATTCACGGCGGTGGGGTAATGAAAAGGCCCTGGCTTCCCGCCGGGCTCTCCTCCCGCCGCCCGCTCTTTGCGGTATAGTGGAGTCCCGAAGGAGGACGGCCATGGCGACTGCTGCAACCCAGGTGGGGCCGCCTGCGCCCACCGGCCCCGACAAGCCGCTGCCCCGCATGACCTACGAGGAGTTCCTCAACTGGGCGGGCGAAGACACGCTTGCCGAGTGGGTGGACGGAGAGGTGATTGTCATGTCTCCTGCATCCAGAACACACCAGGACGTCGCGGATTTCCTTACGGCCATCATCCGCGTGTACGTGGAGGCGAAAGCGCTGGGCGTGGTGCTCTCCGCGCCCTTCCAGATGAAGCTGGAGCGGGGACACGAGCCCGATGTCCTGTTCGTCGCCGCAGAGCACCGGGAGCGCCTCACCCCCGGCCATCTCGAGGGGCCCGCGGACGTGGTCATCGAGGTGATGAGCACCGAGAGCGCGGATCGCGCTCGTGACCGGGGCGAGAAGTACTTCGAGTACGAGGAGGGCGGCGTGCGCGAGTACTGGCTCATCGACCCCGTGCGGCAGGAAGCCGAGTTCTACCGCCTCGACGAGCGCGGCATCTATCGAACGGTGGCCCACGACGAGGAGGGCGTCTTCCGCAGCGCCGTGGTGGAGGGCTTCTGGCTCTGCGTCGCCTGGCTCTGGCAGGATCCCCTACCCCCCGTGTTGGATGTCCTCCGGCAGTTGGGCCTGCTGTGAACAGCCAGGCCCGTTCCCACGCCGGGCACGGCCGCCCTCTCCCAGGGCCCGAAGGCACGGCCGCCGCGTGTAACCCCGCCCCGTATCAGAGGCCAGGAGCCCGCTGCGGCCAAGGGAGGTCCCAATGACCCAACGCGACGTGTTGACCGTCGCCCACCTTCGAAGGGGCAGCCACATCCGCGTCGGAAGGTTCCGTAGAACGTGCGCTGGGGATCGGCCCCCAGCACCGACCAATACACGGCTGAGAGAGCCGCCGGTGTGGGTTTCCCGTGGGCTATGCGGCGCCACGCCTTATGGGAGATCAACCTCTGGGAGCCGCAGCGGCAACCGGCCATTGGGGAAGTCATATGCATGAAGAGCCGAAGGCCTTGCTCAGGAGGGCTATCCTCGACTGCCTCCCCATCCTCCAGCGGCTCGTCCCCCGGTGCGTCGTGCCTCACCAGGTATGGAGAAAGACCCAAGACGGAGGCTGGCTCGGCCAAGTCGTGATGCGGCCGGACCCAGACCAAGTCTTGGCTGCCGCCGGGAAGGTCGTCGACACGTTGGGAGGACCGTTTGCAGAGTCCTTTCTCCGCCACCATCCGGATTACAACGGTCGCGTAGGGCTTGAGGGGCTGGGGTACTACTCCGACCTCGGGCACGACGTCAACCGAATCCTGCGCGCCGCTCTCTATGACCTTTGGCACCGCCAGGGCACATTCGGTCTGTTGGAGGCTGCGATCGAGTCACTCGTGGACGAGTTCGAAGCATTCGTGGACAAGCCAACCGTGCCATTCGTCTTCCGCTCCGTGCTGGTGAACTTCGAGGCGGCGGCCGATTCGATCGATCTGCCGGCGGGACTCCGAATACGCCGTATGTCAGATCAGGAGATGGCAACCCTCTACGGCCCGGTGCCGCCGTTCGGGATGCTCCCTCGACCCACGGGCCTGGGCATCCATGAGTTCTGTATCGAGGGAGAAGCAGAGCAGCTCAAGGCACTCCCCCCTGCAGGAGGCGGTAACCAACCTGCTAGGGATAGAGGGCGCGTCAGAGCATCACTCGACAGAGTCATCCTGGCCCTGCGCACGTTCAAGGAGGGTCGTGTCGGTTGCGACTACATCCGTTTCCACCCCCTGAGGTTCTGCCCGCTGCTGATCCCCTCTGCTGGATTCGGTGACCTGTATGCGCCCCCCGGTAACTACAGCTTGAGGACGGACGAGCTGTACGCACTCGGCGAGCATGCCAGGCTCGTGTTCGCGATGTCCGACCCGTCGATGGAGATAGCGTGCTCCAGGCTAGCCGATGCGGAGACACGCCTCAAGCCCCAGGACCAGCTCTTTGACGCCGTGGTCGGGATGGAGGCGTTGCTCCTGGCCGGTCTCGGGCAGGATGCTCGCAGAGGCGAGTTGAGGTTCCGTTTCTCCCTGCACTACTCCATACTATTTGACACCCCAGAGGAGCGATACAAGGCGTACTGCGTGGCCAAGCACCTGTATGACCTGCGCAGCATGGTTGTGCATGGTGCTGCGCTCCAAGAGAAGACGCTACGCCTCGGCAATGAGGAGCTGACGTTGGCGGAAGCCGCCCAGCGCGCCTGTGGGGCATTGCGTCACCTTGTCCATCACTTCCTGCCCACCGAGAAGCAAGCACCGTACAAGAGGTCAGACTTCTGGGAGCGGGCCTACTTCGGCCTACCGTGACGCCCGTATACCGATCGGTCTGGTTCTGGACCGGTCATCTGCCCGACTCCGGTCACGATGGTTCCTGGAAGGTAGGCAAGTGAACAGGTAGCAACGCCGACCCACACCCGTTCCCATCCCACGCGCCGCCTTGCCGGCTATCCGCTGGCCCGCAGTCGCCCGCTTCAGCTACGGCCGCCGGGAAGCCCCTGATCCCACGTCATAGTCCCACGCGCTCCATCTCCTGCGTCAGCGCCCGGAGACGGCGGTTCCGGGCCTTCAGGTCGGCCAGGTACCGCTCCCACTCCTCCTTGCGGCCGAGGCGCTCGTGGAGGGCGCGGGCCTTCACCAGCAGGCGGCTCGCCTCGGCGTAGTTGCCGCGCCCGCGGGCTTCGATGAGCGCCTGCGCGTGCTCCAGGTAGATCGCCAGCGCGGCTTCAGGGCGCGGGCCCTCGGCGGCCTCGGCCACCCGGATCTTCATGGTCGGTACCTGGATCCCGTTCCAACTGCCTGTCGGGCGCGGCCGGACGCGGCTCACCACCTCGAGGGCGCGATCCAGATCGCCCTCGTCCAGGTAGACCTCCGCCAGAGCGTCCTGGCAGCGGGGCTGCTTGCCCTCCATGAAGGCAATGAGCCCCGGCCGGGTGGCCTCCCATACCCCGAGGCCGCGCGCCAGGTCGCGGACCTCCTTGTAGCCTCCGAAGCTCGGGTACATCCGGAAGAGCTCCTCCGTGACGTCCAGCTCCTTCGCCCGGTCGCCGCGCGCCGCGTAGTGCGTCTTCAGCCACTCCAGCAGGTGGTGGTGCCCCGTCTTCCGAGCGCCCTCCACCACGATCTGCTCTCCGATATCCGCGTGCCCGTGGGCCACGAAGGCGTCGGCGATCTCGGTGAGGTCACCGACACTGGCCGTGGCGCCCTCGGCCATGGCTTCCTCCGTGCGGCCGAGGGAGACCAGCCGCTCCACCAGGTCAACCCGCCGACCGGTCTCGCGGCAGATGCGCAGGAAGCTCTCGTCGTCCAGCGTGTCCGCCTCCAACCTGAGCAGAAAGCCACCGTAGACCTCCCGACGCCACTTGTCGCTGAACTCCTCGCCAACCGGCATCGCTTCCCGGACCCAACCGGCCACCCGGTGCTTCTCATCCGGCGTGGCGTGTTCCTGGATCGCCGTCGGCGCGCCCTCGCCCAGGCCGATGCCGCCCATCTGCACGTCGGACCGGTAGATGTCAAAGAGCGCGCGCAGGATCGGCTCGCGCGCCGGGGCATCCGCGGCGGCCTCGGCCAGATACCGGCTCAGGCCCCTCACACAGTCATGAACGGCCGACGCGAGCGACCCGGACTCGTCCTGGTACTCCCCGAAGTGCTCCATGATCTCGGCCGCGGCGGCCGCGTAGACGATGGCGGCGTTGGCGGCATCTCCCTGCTCCAGGAACCCGTCGCCGACTTCCACCACGGCCTGCACGCCATCAACCACGTCATCGTCGTCGCCCCAGTCCCACCGCCGGTCCCGCTGGGCGCTGCGGAACGCGCGCTCCACCTGGCGGCGATAGGTCTCCGGGTCCACCGGGCTGCGGCGGCCGGTCGCCGGCAGGGGCGTCTCCAGCAGCCCCTCCAGCTCCGGCTCGCGCCGGATCATCAGTCTGACCAGGGCCACCAGCTCCTCTTTGCTCTTTTGCCCCAGGACGGTGTCGGTATCGGCGACGAGGCGGAACTCTTCGGGCTTTTCCAGCCAGGTGAGGAGGAGCGCGGCGGTGTGCTTGCACCGGCCGCCCCCGCCAACGGGGCAGGAGCACTCGGCGTCGGTGATCCCGTCGGCATCGAAGATCACCTTCAGGCGGTAGGCCTCGGCGCGCGAGCCCTCACAGCGCGCCTTCAGCGCCATCCCGCTGCGCCGGGCGTCGAAGAGGGCGCCGTCGCGATAGTAGCTCAGGCCGCGCTGGAAGCTGGCGTCCCCCACGCGCTCGCGGATCGCGCTTTCGCTCAGAGTCGGTGGACTTTCCATCGCGCAAACATCCCTTCGTCATTATCTTACCACAGCCGGAGCCGGAGCGAAAGGAACGGATCCCGTCTCCGGGAAGGGAGGGCAGGGAGACCGGGGCGCACCGGCGAAGAAGGCGTTGATGGGCGTTGGCCGGCGCGGGTTCCGCCCCGCGCCCTACGGGGAGCCGGCGCGGGGCGGAACCCGCGCCCTACGGGGTGCGAGCTATGGACACCGATGATCTGCACGTCGTCACAGGGGCGTTCGGGTACACCGGGAAGCACATCGCCCGGCGGCTGCTGGCGGCCGGGAAGCGAGTGGTCACGCTCACCGGGCACCCCGACCGCCCGAACCCCTTTGGCGAGCAGGTCCGCGCCCTGCCGTTCCATTTCGACCGGCCCGACGAGCTGGCTCGCAGCCTCCAGGGCGCGCGGGCGCTCTACAACACCTATTGGATTCGCTTCCCGCACTGCGGCACCACCTACGAGAAGGCGGTGGAGAACACGAAGGTGCTGATCGGGGCGGCGCGACAAGCGGGGGTGGGCCGGCTGGTACACGTCAGCATCACGCGGGCGTCCGAGGAGTCTCCTCTCCCCTACTTCCGCGGCAAGGGCATCCTGGAGAAGGAGATCGCCGCCTCCGGCCTCTCCTACGCCATTCTCCGGCCGACAGTCATCTTCGGGCCGGAAGACATCCTGATCAACAATATCGCCTGGCTGCTTCGCCGCTTCCCGCTCTTCGCGGTGCCCGGCTCCGGCGAGTACCGCCTGCAGCCGGTGTTCGTGGAGGACATGGCCGCCCTGGCGGTGGCGGCCGCCGGCTCCGAGCAGAACGTGGTCATGGATGCGGTGGGGCCGGAGACCTTCACCTTCGACGGCCTGGTGCGCCTCATCGCCGGCGTGGTGGGGAGCCGGGCCCGGATCCTCCACGCGCCGCCGGGCCTGGTCCTTTTCTCCGCCGCCGTGATTGGCCGCCTCGTCGGAGACGTGCTCCTCACCCGCGACGAGGTGGAGGGCCTGATGGCGGGGCTGCTCGTGTCGGACCGCCCGCCGACCGCGCAGACGCGCTTGAGCGAGTGGCTGCGCGAGAACGCCGACCGGGTAGGCGCGCGCTATGCCTCCGAGCTGCGGCGCCACTACCGCTCGTTTTGATGGCTGGTGGCGGGGGGAAGAAGCGCACACACCGGCGCCATCATGTCCGCTTCCGGCGGCGCTCGGCCACGCCCGGGTCATCTGCGGAGCCGAGAAGGCTCCCGATCATGCGGAATGTGTTGGCTGCGACCCTCGTAGGGTCGAAGCAATCGCGCACAGGATGCGGGCATTCAGCGGCGGCGCCTCGCGAATGCTGCGACCCTGCACGCGCGGGCGTTGCGCCCACACCGGAAGCTTGACACAAATGAGAGAATCTACCGAAAAAAATGGACACAATCCGTATCACCCGAAGAGGCGGCGCACCCGGTCGAGGACGAGGGCGGCGCCGAGGCGCGCGGCGAGGGGCAGGTTGCCCCTGCGGCACACGATCCGCCGGTAGCTCTCGCGCCCGGAGACGCAGTCGAAGAGGACTTCGCGCAGGGCGGGGCTCTTCTCAGCCAGGCGTACCACGGGATCGAGGGAGAAGTGGTGCGAGGTCAGGTGCGCCAGCCGCCGCACCAGGCGCCCGTAGGGCATGTCGCCGGTGATCTCGGCGCACCGCCGGTGGAAGCTGCGAAACGCCTCGGCCGAGACGCCCCGCTCGACCATGGTGACGGCGGCCAGCCCGCCGGTGATGATCGCCGAGTTGATCCCCTTCCCTTTGAAGGGCCGGACCAGGCCGGCGGCATCGCCGATGGTGACGTAGCGGTCGCCGAAGCCCCCCGGGGCGAGGCTGACGGGGAACCGCCCTCGGAAGTAGTCCTCCGGGTCCGGCCGGCAGGAGGCGATCCGGCGCACCGCGGGGAGGGCGAGGAAGGCATCCATGTCATCGGTGCGCGCCCCCTCGCCCGCCACGATCACCGTGACGTGGTTCCCCTTGGGGATGAGCGCGCCGAACTCGATGCGCGGGAGCGGTGGCAGCAGCACGTGGATGTGGTCATCGAGCAGGGAGGGGATGTAGCCCTCGCCCGCCGGGTGGAAGTTGGTGACCACGGTATCGAGGGCGCGCGGCGGGCGGTAGGGCGTGCATCGCGCCAGGGTGGCGGTCATCGCCCGGCTGAGGCCGAAGGCGCCGACGACGGCCGCGGCGCGGAAGGTGCCGCCCCAGGTGAACACGACCACCTCGTCGCGCCGGAACTCCAGGTCGGTGGCGCGCGCTTCCACCACCTCGATGCCCCGCTCGCGCGCGCACCGCTCCAGGAACTCGTCGAACTCAACCCGGCGCACGGCCAGGGAAACGCCGCCGTGCTCCCGTCCGTTGAGGACCACGCTGCCCTCCTCGGCGTGCAGCACGTAGCCGCGGATCGCGCGCTGGCACAGGGCGGCGGGCAGCGTGATATCGTACTCCTTCTGTAGGATCTGCTGGAGCGGCGGCGAGAGGACGCCGGAGCACTGGTTGTAGTGGAGTCCGAAGCGCTTTCCCTCGAAGACGACGACGCGCACGCGCCGGCGCCGCCGATCCGCCTCGCGCTTGAGCGCCAGCGCGCACGCCATGCCTCCCGGCCCGCCGCCGATGATCGCCACCGTCTGCCCATCCGCCAGGGGACCCATCTCCGCCGGCGTTCGTTGCGTCTGCATCACTCCGTCGCGTGTCTCCTCACTCGCCCGGCCGCGCTCAAGAGCAGCGCCCAGAGTGCGGGGGCCAACGAGCGCGGGTCGAGGGCTTCCCGGGCGATCCGGCGGTAGGGAGCATCGCCGGTGAAGATGTGCCAGAGAAGCCGGGTGTGCCGCCGGGCGCGCCAATCGGGGATCCGCTGCTCGCGATCCACCAGCCACAGCCCGGCTCGCGCCACCAGCGGCAGCCGGGAGATCAGATCGTTGGCCGCGAAGAGAACGCGCCCGTAGAGGTTATCGTACCGATAGCGCGCGTGGCAGGGGCGGACGTAGCCGCGGACGAGCTCGGCGCGGCTGAGCCTCCCCGACAGGATCATCTCCGCCGCCAGCGCCCCGGTGAAGAACGCCGATTCAATGCCCCCCTTCAGGTAACGGGAGATATTGGCGTCGCCGATGACCAGGAGGCGGTCGGCCACGGGGGAGCGGGCGGCGGTGACGGGAAGCCAGGGGTGGCACGTGCAGTAGAGGAGCGGCAGCTCCCATCCCTCGGGGAAGTGGTGCCGCACCCGGGGGTGATTCAGGAAGCGCTCCAGGTCGGCGCGCGTCGGCCGCGGGCCGATCACGGTGACGGTCACGTGCCGCCGTTTGGGGGTCAGCGCCCCGAAGCGGATCCCGGGCAGGGCCAGCGAGAAGATGCGGATCTCCCCCCGGTGGCGCTCCTCGAGGAAGCGGTCGTCCACCGGCAGGTCGGCCTGGCACGCCTGGTAGGTGCCCGGGCGCCGGTATCCGAAGCCGAGCCGCTCGAAGCGGCGCGCCAGGGCGCTGTTCACTCCGAACGCTCCCACCACCACGTCCACCTCGTGCTGCCCGCCGTCTGTGGTGCGAAGCCGGAACGGCGCATCCGCACCGGAGGGGAGCGCCACCTCGGTCACGTGCGAGTGGATGTGTACGGCGCCGGCAGCCTGCGCGCCCCCCAGCAGCAGTTGGTCGAAGCTCTGGTCGACCAGGGGCTCGGAACCCCGGGGTCCGGCACTGCGGAACACGGTGCAGATCTTGGCGTCGGGGTCTTTCGGAACGTGGACGCCTCCCGCCAGAGTCTCGAAGTAGTGCCCGGTCACGGTGCGCTGGATCACCTCCGGCGGCACCGGCACTCCCATCTCGGCCAGGCGGTCGAGGAGCGTGGCCGGGATGACTCCTGCGCACATGTTGCACCCCCGCGGCCCGATCTGGAGGAACGACTTGCCGTCGAAGAGCAGCACCTCGTGCCGCTGCCCGCGACGTGCGGCCCCCCGCAGCAGCGACAGGGCGCACACCGTTCCCGCCGGACCTCCACCGATGATGCCAACGCGCATGTCAGTGTCGCTCCGCTCTGGCCGGAAAAGGGGATCAGTGCAGAAGGTTCGACGGTGTGACGAGGGATCCTTCTTCGCCCTGAGATGCGCGGGTGCAGGCGAGAGCCGGGGCGAACACGCTGGTTCGCCCCTACGGTGCTACGCGGCAGCCAGGGCGAACCAGGTGCTCGCCCTGTGCCAACGGCCTCGCTGGTCTGGCCTGCTCCCGGTGTCGCCTCCCTGTCACGGGATCCCCTCACTCTACCGCCGCTGCTCCTGCTGCCGGCGCCGGAAGTCCAGGTCGGGCGTGCCCGATGGGCGCGGCGTGATGACATCCCCCAGGCGCGGGAAGAGATCTATGTGGACCACTGCGTCGCGGCGCACCAGGGCCGAGCCGTAGACGCGGCTGGCGCGGAGGTCGTACAGATCCCCGGTGCCCGGCGTGGAGCGCTCGACGATGGCGGCGCGTCGAGCGTTCTCCAGGAAGCGCTCGGCTTCGTAGCGGTCCACGCGGCCGCTCGCGTCGGAGCGGTCAATCGCGTCCAGGACGTAGGATTCGAGCAGCTTCGGCCAGAGCTTGCGGAAGAGCGACGGGTTGCAAAACACGTCCGCCACGATGATCTCCCCGCCCGCCACCGCCACCACGCCCACCGTGTCGGGGTAGCGGCGCGCGAAGCCCTCCAGGTTGTCCGCGTAGGGCCGGGCGCGCGACTGCACCTCCGACTGGCTGTAGACGCGGCGGGCCGCGGAGGTCTCGGGGCGCGCCGCCCGCAGGCTGCCCGCCTTCTCCGTCACTTCCTCCCACACCCGCGATTGGCTGCGGCTTTCCTTCGCCACCTGGCGCAGGCGGTTGTGTACCGCCACGCCGCTCGCCTCGAAGGTGGTGCTGCGGCCCGACCAGCGCCCCTGCTCGGTGCAGAAGACCCCGAGCGCGATCTCCGGGCTGTGGGGGGGCAGGAGGAGGTCGTCCTCCACCATGCGGTCCTGCTTCGCCCCGGCGATGATCTCGCCGGCGAGCAGGAAGACGTAATCGCTCGAGCGGTTGCGCACGCGCACGCGGTTCACGTCGGCGCTCGCCAGTTCGGTGATCACCAGCGACCCGCGCTTCAGCGCCTCGTCCAGCGTGACGTAGGGCGTGTCGTCCTGAGTGCGGCGCAGGCGCACGGGAAAGAGCGTCAGGTTGCGGTAGCGCGAGGCCTCCCCCACGCTCACCGCCGCCACCAACCGGTCAATGGCGTCGCTGCCGCGCGCGGCACGGGCGGGTACCCCGGACAAACCCGGCACTCCCGCCGGCGCGGCCGTGCCGGCAAGGAGCGCCAGAAGGATGGAATGCGGGCGTCTCATCGCACAGTCTCCTTTCGGGAGTCTCCACCGGCCCCCGGCGACCTGCGGCAAGCCCCGTCGCTCGGAGGACTCCCATCTACTTAGACGCTGTGCGGTTCACTTTCCTTCGATAGCGCACTGCCACGCCGGGCGGACACGCGGTCCACCCCTACGCGTCGGGTGACAACGCGCTCCGGCCCTACACCGGCATAGCCGGGCGGACACGCGGTCCGCCCCTACGCGTCGGCGGGGCGGACACGCGGTCTGCCCCTGCGCGCCGGCGGGGCAGGCAGGCGGCCCGTCGCCCGTTCACCCCCGCGTCGCCGCCTTCAGCGAGCGCACGAGTTCGGCGATCTCCGGCGACGGCCCGCCCGCGCGGGCGATGGCGTTCACCAACGCGCTTCCGACCACGGCGCCATCGGCCCACTGCGTCACCTGGCGCACGTGCTCCGGCGTGGAGATGCCGAAGCCGACCGCGATCGGCTTCTCCGTCTGCGCCCGGATGCGCGCGATGAGCGCCTGGAGATCCTCGGGGAGCGCTGCCTGGGTGCCGGTGACGCCGGTGCGCGAGACGCAGTAGACGAACCCGCTCGCCTTCTCCGCCACGCGCCGGATGCGCTCCTCGGTGCTGGTGGGCGCCAGGAGGAAGATCGTGTCCAGGCCGTGTCGGGCGGCACACGCCAGCCACTCGTCGGCCTCCTCGGGGGGCACATCGGAGGGGATGATCCCGTCCACGCCGGCGGCCGCGGCATCGGCGGCGAAGCGGTCGAGGCCATAGCGCAGGATCGGGTTGTAGTAGCTCATCAGGATGAGCGGCACCGGACTGCGGCGGCGCACGGCGCGCACCACGTCCAGCACGCCGGCCAGGGTGGCGCCGGCTTCCAGAGCGCGCAGGGATGCGGCCTGGATGCTGGGGCCGTCGGCGATCGGGTCGGAGAAGGGCACCCCCAGCTCGATGATGTCCGCGCCGCTCTCGGCCACCTGCAAGACGAAATCCTCGGAAGCCGCCAGCGAGGGATCCCCCGCGGTGAGGAAGCAGATCAGCGCGCGCTCATTGCGCCCCGCCAGTTCTCGGAACTTCTCGCCGATGCGCGTCATGCCCGCTCCTCCTTCGCCAGGATCTTCGCCACCTGCTCCACGTCCTTGTCGCCGCGCCCGGAGAGGTTCACTACGAGGATCTGCTCCTTGCCCATCTGCGGCGCCACCTTGAGCGCGTGCGCGATGGCGTGGGCGCTCTCCAGCGCCGGGAT
>JACQGM010000148.1 GCA_016199585.1 Armatimonadota bacterium | reverse complement strand
GTTGGGTGGTTGGGTGGTTGAATCGTCCTCGTCCTCGTCGTCGGCCGCGCCCCGGGCCGAAGCGTGAGACCTCTGCGCTTGCCCGGAGCGCCGGTGAAACCGGCCAGGGGCGGGGTGGGGGCGAAAGCACCTGCCACGTGCGGCACCACCTCTGCCCGATGCTTGGGCGCTCCGATGCCAGACCCTGGGGGCACCTGCGTGTGCGAGGATACCTCCGACCGAAGAGCGGTACTCCCGCAACGGCATCGGAGCGCCGGTGAAACCGGCCAGGGGTGGGGTGGGGGTCGGAGCCAGCCTCCGCGGGCGGCAGCGCCTCTGCCCAATGCTTGGGCGCTCCGATGCCAGAGCTTGGCGGTGCCTACGTGTGCGACGACACCTCCGACCGAAGAGCGGTACTCCCGCAACGGCATCGGAGCGCCGGTGAAACCGGCCGAACCGCCGACGCCCTCGCGGCACTGGCGAGAAGGATGCGCCCGACGGACCGCGAACGACTCTGAAAGGCCGTCGTGCCCGTAAGAGCCCGGCGTGGGGCGGGCGGGATCTTCTCCGGGGAGGTGCCATGGACGAGGAACGGAAGCGCAAGCTGGTATACGGGTTGGCTCTCCCTGCGCTCTTCTTCTTGGCCTGCGCGGTGTTGTCGGTGGAACTGCTGGGCTTTGCGATGGTGATGGCCGCTTTCTATGCGGGCATAAAGGCAATGTTTCATCTGTGTTTGCAGGATCGACAACGGACCTCCGAGATCCTTCCCCGCGCAGGTTCATCTCGCGAGAAGGCCCACCAGGGCAGGATCATCATCAGAGGCCCAAGATGGCCTTGGGCTCCGCTGGCATGGCTCTTCCTTGCGCTGGTAATCTCGCCCTTTGATCTCATTGACCGCGACCGTGTCGTCCTGGCATTGCTCTCGGTGATCTGCTGGTGGAAGTGGCTGGGCCGTGGTGACGTGGCACTGGAAGCCGACGACGACGGTCTTACCAGGTGCTCGTTGTTCGGCGGCAACCGCCTCTCTTGGGACCAGGTAGCCGATGTCCAGATTGATACGGACTCGAATGCCTTGGGGCAGGCTGTGCGAACCGTCTGTCGCTTCCGCAGCGAGGTCGGCGGCGAGGTACTGAAGCTGACGCTCAGTCAGGTGCCCGAGGACTCCCGCAGCCGCCTGATCGAGTTCATCCGCGCCAAGCAAGGCCTGCCCCCCGGCACGCGCACGGAGCTGGAAGCCGCCATGCCCCCCGAGGGCCTGGGCACGGAACTGGAGACCGCCCCGGCGCCGGAGGGTCGGGGCACGGAGCTGGAGGCAGCGCGCCGGGGGTAGGTGCGGCCGGGTAACTGCTCGGAACCTGCGAGCGTCTTGTTCCCTTACGGGTCCTTTAGGTGCTTGTTGCGCATGGTGTCAACTGCCAGGCGCGCGCCGCCGATAGTGCTGCGCGCCGTAGTGAACCAAGTCCTCCTTCAGCACGAACATCCCCCCGCTGCGCAGCGGCTTGCCGGCGGCGAGGTGGTCCAGCATCGCCCGTCGGAGGCTGGTGTCGCGCGGGGCCGTGGCGGGGTCCACCTGCTCCGTGCCGAAGATGAAACCGAGCCCCGCTTTCCCGTTAGATGGGCAAGGGAACAGGTAGCCTTCATTCTGCAAGAGGACCATGTTGGAAGTGGGGGTGTAGAACTCGGCGATCTGCGGGTTCATGATCCACGAGATGCAGGAGAACGCCACGAAGGGCCGCTCCGGGAAGTGGCGCGGGAAGAAGCGCTGCGCCTGGTTCATCGAGTCACGGCAGCGTTCTGGGGTCATGCCGCCCCCGTCCGGGATGTGAATATCGAGTACCGGGTCGGTGCGGGCCAGCACGCACGCCCATTCGGCGCGCGAGAGCGTCACCTCGCGCCGGATGGCGCGGCCCGTCGGTGCGATCGGGCTGCCGGTCACTGCGCGCTCATCCTCAACGAGGCGTGCCGTCCAGCGTTCCCCTGGCGCCTCGGCCAGCGCGCCGGAATCCACGTAACCTTCCGCGTTGAACACCACATCCGCCTCGGAGAGAGCGATCACCTCGCCGGTGACTCGATGGCGGAACGCCCGCAGGCGCCCGCGGAAGGGCCGCGCCATGTACTCCAGGCGGCCCGGGCGGTAGAGATCCCCCCAAACGTGGTGGCGCAGCCAGGGGAGCGTGCCCGGCCTCACCCCCCGGCGCCCGGCGTGCCTCTCGGCGAACGAGCGCATCGTCTCGGGAACGCGGCGGCTCCCGTTCCGGGTCACCGCTTCCGGAATGCCCTGACGGGCGTCATGGGCGCGCATCCGCGGGATGGCGGAGAGCGCCACGAGGAGATAGAAGACGCCGCTCAGGTCGCCGAGGGCTTCCGCCAGATCCGGCCAGTGGCGGACCTCCGACGCGTCGTAGTCCCGGTAATCGAAGAGGAGCCGCTGGCAGTGCCAGGCGAGGTGGAGGAGCGCCGGGTTCTCGCGGACACGCCGCGCCGCCTCGATGAGCACCGGGTCCGCCTCGGACGGCGCTTCGCAGAAGGCGCGGCTCTCCAGAAACGTGGCCGGACTCAAGAACGCGGGCGTGCCGGCGGGGATGCTTGCCACGGACTCCTCCCAGTGGGGGGCGAGTACCTCGAAGGCCGACTCAGCGCCAAGGGCGGCAAGGGCTTCACGTAGCTCCACGGTCATCGTTCCGTTCAGGGAGGCAGCGCGCCGCACCGGCCGCCAGCCCTGCTTGCAGCGCCTGCGCCTCTTCCCGGGGGGTGCTCACTGCCACACCTGCCTTCCACGAGGGCATTCTACTCCAGGCGGGCGGCGGTGTCAAACGCGGGTCGCAGGGCCGCACAGGTGCGAGCGGAGGAGCGCAGGAGGCGGCGTACTCACCACGGCCATCTCGGGAGCGCCACACGATGCGCCCCGGGGGGAAGGGGAGGACCTGCGTCCACCCGAACCCCTGGAGACCAGCCCGATTCTCGGGCGCTCCGGGCAGTCTCCGGGATGCTCCATGGTTGAGGGCACTACCAGCCTCAGGGCGGTGGGGTAATGAAGAGGCCCCGGCGTACCCACCGAACGCGCTTGCCCCACGCTGCCGGTTGTGGTAGAATGATTCTCGAAGGCACGCCCCGCGCCCCGATTCGCTTCCCGCCTTCGAGGGTTGAGGAGGAAGAGATGCGCCGGTTGGAAGACCTGACGACCGAGGAGATCAACCCCGCCCACTCGCACATTGATGAGCTGCCCGTGCCGGAGCTGCTGCGGGTGATGAACGAGGAGGAGCGGCGCGTCACCGCCGCCGTCGCCGCCGTCCTCCCGGATGTCGCCCGGGCGGTGGAGCTGGTGGTTTTCGCCTTTCGCCACGGCGGCCGGCTCTTCTACGTGGGCGCCGGCACCAGCGGCCGCCTCGGGGCGCTGGATGCCTCCGAGTGCCCCCCCACCTTCAGCGTCAGCCCCGAGTTGGTGCAGGCGATCATCGCCGGCGGCCCGGAGGCGCTCCAGCGCTCCATCGAGGGCGCGGAGGACTCCGCCGCGGACGGGGCCGAGCAGATCACCCGGGCCGGGGTGGCGTCGCTGGACGTCGTGTGCGGGCTGAGCGCGAGCGGCGGCACGCCCTTCGTGCTCGGGGCGATGGCGCGCGCGCGGCAGCTCGGGGCGCGCACGATCGGCATCGCCGGCAACCGTCCCTCCGAGATGGAGGCCGTCGCCGACGTGATGATCACGCCGATCACCGGGCCGGAGATCATCAGCGGCTCCACCCGTCTCAAGGCGGGCACCGCCCAGAAGGTGATCCTCAACATGCTCTCCACCGCCGCGATGGTGCGCACGGGGAAGGTCTACGGCAACCTGATGGTGGATGTCCGCCCCGTCAGCCGGAAACTGGTGGACCGGGCACAGCGCATCATCCGCGTTGCGGCCGGCGTGGACGAGGCCCGGGCGCGCGAGCTCTTCGACCAGTCCGGCGGCCGGCCGAAAGTCGCCATCGTCATGCACCGCCGCGGCTGCAGCGCCGAGGATGCCGAGCGCCTGCTGGCCCGCAGCGGCGGCTTCGTGAAGGCCGCCTTGGCGGACACTCCCCCGTCTGGAGGCTGACATCAGGCGCCGAAGGCACAGGTCGGCCGGTCGGTTCCGCCGGGTCGCTCGCCGCCTGGGTTTCCTGGCGCTCGTCCTCCTTTCGGGCTACCGATGGCTCGCGGCGATGCCGCCGGACCCCGGCGCCGGGTCCGGCCCCCGGGTGCGCGTCGGCGTGCGCCGGGGCCTGGCGCGGGTCGAAGCGACCTGCGCCGCCGGCTTCGTGGCGCAGAACCCATCCGGGGAGGCTCTGGTTGACGGCGCCCATCACCTCCGCATCGAGCTGGAATCCCCGTCCACCCCTACCGACCCATCGCCGGGCCGGAAGGTGCCATCCCTGACGGTGGCGGCGATCAACCTGGAGACCCTGGACGAGCGCCGCCTCTCCCTCCCGCCGGGGCCGCTGCTCCTCCGCTCGCGGCGCCCGGAAATCCTGATGGAGGTGGATGGCCGCTCCTTCCGCGGCGAGTTGCTGATCCAGCCGGGGCCCGGCCGGGGGTTCTCGCTGGTCAACACGCTCGCTCTGGAGGACTACCTGCGGGGGGTGGTGCCGGTGGAGCTCTCGCCCTCGGCGCCCATCGAGGCTCTGAAGGCACAGGCGATCGCGGCGCGCAGCTACGCCCTCGCCTCCCTCGGGCGCCACGCACCCGAGGGGTTCGACTTGTGCGCCGGCACCCACTGCCAGGCATACGGCGGCGTCGCCCGCGAGCACGAAGCGACGGACCGCGCTGTTCGGGAGACGCGGGGCCGGGTCCTCCTTGCCGGGGGCAAGCCGCTCGCCGCCCTCTTCCATGCCGTCTGCGGCGGCGCTACCGACGGCCCTGCGGACGTGTGGGACGGCGCGTCGGAGCCGGACGTCCGGAAGGGCACCGTGGACGCGCCCGCCCCCCCGGGGCTCGATCTCACGACCGAGACCGGCATCCTGGAGCTGACCGCTCAACGCGAGGCGCTCTTCTGCGGCGCGTCTGCGGACTTCCGCTGGGAGCGGGAATGCGCGCGCCCGGAGCTGGAGCGCACCTTCGCGCGCACGCTCCCCCTCGTCCTCGGCAGCCGGGCCCCCCTCGGCGAGCTGCGGTCGCTCTCGGTGGTCAATCGCACCCTCGCCGGACGCGCCACGGCCATCCTCGTCGAAGGGAGCCAGGGCGCCTACCTCGTCCGCGGCGAGGGCATCCGCTGGCTCTTCGGCAGCGGACGCCCGGACGACCGGGGCCTGAAAAGCCGCCGCTTCGTCATCCAGCCGGTGGCCGATCCCGACCATCCCGATGGCCCCCCGTCTCGTTACCGGCTCATCGGCTTCGGGTGGGGCCACGGCGTCGGGCTGTGCCAGGCGGGCGCCGTCGGCATGGCGAAGCGGGGCGCCGCCGCCGAGGAGATCCTTCGGCACTACTTCCCGGGAGTGGAAGTGGGGTATCACCCAGACTGATCACCATTTCAGAATGCAGATTTCAGATTGCAGACTGGCGGATCGGCGCCACACCGGGCTACACCGGCCCGGACTCGTCACATTCCTGCCTGAAACCGTGATGCCGCTCGGATCGAGTTTGACGGCACCGAGGATGGGATCGCCGGCGAGATGGTGGCGGCCGGCATCCCCCCGGAGCACATCGTGCTCGCCTTCCACCATCCCTGGCGATGGCAGTCCACCGGGTTCGCGGTGGCGTGAGCGGCAGGTGAGAAGGGACGCCAGTTCAGGGAGAGAAGGATCCTTGCTAGGCGAAGGCGAGCGCCCGGTCGGCACGCGGCCGCCGCCAAGGGGAATGCGATGGAGACCAACCGCAAGGAAACCGGGGATGCAGTGATCCCCGCCGGTCGCAGGGGCGATGATGCCGCCGTGACTCTGTGCGCCATCCAGGAGCACCCCTGGCCGGCGGCGGGGCGGCTGCCCCGGCTGCCGGGCGTCCCACCAAAGGGCTTGATCCTCTCATCCCCGCTCTTCTTTCTGTACGGCGGAGCCCTCTACGACGAATGGTATGGCGTGTGGCCGGATATCCTGCTGGTGGCCGACTGCTCCTTCGTCGTCGGAGTGGGGCTGGTCGCAGCGGGCCTCAAGTTGGCCGCACGGAACCGGCGCCGACTGAGACAGAAGCAACTGGAGCCTTTCCCGGAGCTGGACGAGGGGATCATCGCGGCGTGCCGTGCGGTCGGGGCGGTGCCCGGCGATCTGGCTGCTCCTGTCGATCGGGCACTGGCGGCTTACGTCGCGATCGTCCGGTTGTCGCGAGATCCGGCCTGGCGCGCGGCGGGCATGAACATCTCCGCCGATGTGCAACGGGCACGCGGCCAACTTCTGGCCCTACTCGACCGGGCGCGGCGCCTGGCCGTGGTAGCAGGGGGCGGACCCGCTGCGATGGGCGGCCCGGACTCCGAAACAGTGGCGGGCATCGCCCGCTTCCACGTCGAGCGGCTGGCGGACGCCGCGGCGATCTTCGCGCAGGCCCAGGCGGCGCTCTCTCGCTCGCTGCTGGCGCTCGGCTCCGGGCCGGCGCGGCCATCCTCGCTGGAATCCGGCCTGCCGGAGATGGCAGCCGCTTTCCAATCGCTGGCCGAGGTGTTGGAGTCGCTCGGCGATGTGCCACTCCCGTACGAGACTTCGGGAGTAGGGTCGCAAGCCGGCACTGTCCGCCTACCGCCGCCGCGCGAAGGCCCGCGCAGCTTGTAGCACGCTCGCTATCGGTCCGCCCGTCCGATAAGCCACACGGCCGCGACAGCCCCCACTCCGTTCGGCAGCCAGGCAGCCACGGCCGCCGGCAGCGTGCCGTTGCCGCCGAGCACCCTCGCGAGGAACATCGCGTTCCAGTAGAGGAAGCCGATAGCGATGCTCACCAGCACGCCCACGAACGTGCCGCCGCGCGAGAAGCGGATCCCCACCGGCGCGGCGATGGCCCCGAATACCAGGCACGCCAGCGGCACCGCGAGGCGAAGGTGGTAGATCATCCGGAAGCGGGTGCCCAGCTCCGGGCTGCCTGTCGCCTCGAACGCCTCCGCCTTGCGCCGCAGCACCGGCCCGGACAGCTCCTGCGGGTCGCGCAGGTCGCCCGCCAGGTCCACGTCCCGCTCCAGGTCGAGCGTAAGTTCGGGAACGCGCGTCTCATGGACGCTGAGGCCCCCCGAGCCGATGTCGCGCCGCACCACGTCCCTCAGCACCCAACGGCGGCGCCCGACCGTAGCACTCCGGGCGAAGTACCACACGGGATAGCCGCTGCCGGTTGCGCTCTCGTAGATCAGCACGTCCTGGAGCCGGAACCCGCCGCGACCCTCCTTCACGACCTCGCCGATGTAAAAGTGGTAGCGGCCCACATGGAGGAACCGCTCCTGCTGGATGGCGGGATCCGGGGAGCGCAGCCAGATCTCCATGAAGAGGCGGTTGGACTCGCACGTCGCCGACGGCACCACCTTCTCGGCCAGCCCGTAGGCTGCGAGGCTCGCCACCAGGCTCGCGCCGATCAGGGGAGACGCGATGCGCCGGAAGGAGACCCCGGCCATCCGCATCGGCGTCACCTCGCTGTCGTGCGCCAGGCGGTTGACCCCGAGCGCCACCGCGAACGCCATCGCCATCGGCAGGGCGTTCACCAGGAGCTCCGGCAGCCGCAGCGCCATCCACCGCGCCACCAGGAGCACCGGCACCCGTCGGGCCAGGATCTCATCCAGGTAGCTGAAGAGAACCGTGCCGATCAGCAGCATCAGGGCGATCCCCACGCCGATGCCGAGCGGCACGCCGAGTTCGCCGAGGATGTAGCGGTCGAGGCGGCGCATGGGCGCATTATAACACGCGCCCGGAGCCGCCGCAAGGGAGACTGGGCCGCACCTACCCCCCGCGAGCCGCCTCCAGCCGGTTAGGCACCGGCGCTCCGAGCGCACCCCCCTCACCCCACCTCCAGCCGGTTAGGCACCGGCGCTCCGAGGCAAACGGCCCACACCCCCGCTTCGGACCAGCGTCCACCGCCCTCGCAGGGCAGGGGTCTGGGTGGATGCAGGCCATCCCCAGCCCGCGGGGCGCACCCCGTGGCAGTAATGAAATGGCCCTGGGGCACAGGGTCTGGAGTCAAGGCACACAGCACTGTATACATGGCCCGCCTCCCATGCTGGCATGGCGCTACAGCCCCTCGGCGCCAAGCGGAGATCTCCGGAACCCTCAGCGTTCTCTCTCTCCTCCGGGTGTCTCTGCACAGGGCCTGCACCGGCCCCGCTGGGCTTCCCCCTCCGCTCTCCCTACCCCTGTGGCGCACGGAAGCGGCGCAGGCGAAGGGAGTTGCCGACAACGCTGACCGAGGAGAACGCCATCGCCCCGGCGGCGATCATC
>JACQGM010000154.1 GCA_016199585.1 Armatimonadota bacterium | reverse complement strand
CTACCAGATGGTGAAGGACCTCCGCACCGACGCCGAGACGAGCAACGTCCAGGCGGTGATGGATGGCGAGATTGACCTCTTCATCCAGGCCTTCCTGCGGTGGTACCGGCCGGAGGAGGAAGCGGCCTGATCAGGGGGAAGACGAAGGGCGAAGGGCGGCGGTTGATTGCTTGCTCCGCTCCCCTTTCCGCCCTTCCCCCTTCCCCGGCTCACCGCAGCAGCAGCTCGATCTCGTAGCCGTCCGGGTCTTCCACGAAGGCCATCTTCCCCCGTGGTCCCCACGAGAACCCCAGGCCGTGGGCCTTCAGGCGCTCGTCGACCGCGTCGAAGGAGTCGACGCCGAAGGCCATGTGCCCGTAGGCGTTGCCGCGCTCGTAGGGCTCGGTGCGCCCCCAGTTGTAGGTCAGCTCGATGAGCGGGGTATCCTCCGGGGCTCCGGGGGGCGCCAGGAACACGAGAGTGAACTTGCCGCTCTCGTTCTCCACTCGCCGCCGCTCCTCGAACCCGAGGGCGTCACGGTAGAACTGAACCGACTTCTCCAGGTCATTCACGCGGATCATCGTGTGCAGGAAACGCACGGGCTGCCTCCTTCGTGTTGCGTAATGCGTGTTGCGTAATGCGTAATGCGTAAGCCGGAGCCCTGTGCCCGCAGCCGCAGGCGCCTTCGCCCCGGACATCGCTCTGATCGGGGGCCTCCAACGGCTAGATTCACACCCGCTCGCCGAAGTTCCTCCTCTCCCTCGAGGCACCACATCACGCATCGCTCCTTACGCGTTACGCATTAGAGTCGTTGCGCAATAGGCTGCCCAGATCGCTGGAAGCGTTGCGCCACGCCGGTTGCAGGCCATCCCGGCCACTCGCCGAATCGCCAGGCACGGCGCGGCTCCTCGGCTATTGCACAACGACTCTATTACTTGTTACGCCTCGCCCACCAGGTGGTGCAGCACCATCATTGCCCCCGCCTTGTCGAGAGGCTGGTTGTTGTTGCCACACTTGGGCGACTGGATGCAGGAGGGGCAACCCTCGCGGCAGGGGCACTCCTCGATGGCACGGAGCGTGGCGCTGAGGATGTCCTCCAGGAGCGTGTAGGCTTTCTCGGCGATGCCGACGCCGCCGGGGATGGCGTCGTGGATGCAGATGGTGGGGGCGCCCGTCTGGGGATGGGCCGGGTGCGAGACTCCGCCCACGTCCATGCGGTCGCACAGCACGAAGAGGGGAAGGATGCCGATGGCGGCGTGCTCGATGGCGTGGATGCTGCCGGTGAGGTTGTACTCTTCGCCGAGGAGTCGATCCGTCAGCGCCTTCGGGAGCGTGAACCAGACGCCGTGGGTGCGGAAGCGCTGCGGCGGCAGGGGATTCTCCACCTCGGACAACACCGCCTCGGAGAAGAGCTGCTTCCGGCGGTAGCCGAGCACCTGCGTCACCACCTCCACGGGTCCGTGGCGGGCGACGGTGGGTCCCAGTGCCCGCTCCGCGACCGGCTCGCCGAGGAGCACATCCATCTGCGTGCGCGGCTCCGTGTGATAGTCGGTGTTGGCGGGCACCACGACGGCCCGGCGGCCGGGAATGTCGAGCTGCTCCACGCGGTAGCTCTCGCCCTGGTGGAGGTAGACGGCGCCCTCGTGGACCGTCTCGAAGGCGCGCGCCGTTTCCACCGTGCCGAGGAGCTCCCCCGTATCGCGCACCATGATGCGGTAGGCGTCGCCGGAAGCGGAGCGGATGCTCACCCGGCCGGCGGGGTACTCGCTGCCGGCCCAGAGGAAGGCATCGCCGCGGCGGCGCACCTCCCCGCCCTGCGCCAGGTCCGCCAGCAGGGCCGGAGCGGCCGGTCCGAAGAGGGCCTGGTCGGCGGGGACCAGGGGGCCCTCGTAGGCCGCGCAGAGAAGGTGCTGGGAGAGGATGTGGGGGTTGCCGGGATCCACGATGGCGTGCTCCGGCGAGCGCCCGAAGAAGTACTCCGGGTGACGCACCAGGTACTGGTCGAGCGGCCCGTCGAGGGCCACCAGGATCACCAGCGATTCGTCGCGGCCGCGCCCGCAGCGGCCCGCCTGCTGCCAGGTGCTGGTGATGCTGCCGGGGTAGCCGGTGAGGACGCACGCATCGAGGCCGCCGATGTCCACGCCCAGCTCCAGGGCGTTGGTGGCGGTGACGCCGAGCAGGCTCCCCTCGAAGAGACCGCGCTCGATCCGGCGCCGCTGCTCCGGGCTGTAGCCGGCGCGATACGACATGATGCGGCCGGCGAGGTCGGGCGCGCTCTCCCGGAGGGCGAAGCGGGCGTAGCGCAGGATGATCTCGGCGGTCTTGCGCGCCCGGGTGAAGACGATGGTGCGCACGCCGCCGCGCAGCAGCGCCACTAGCAGGTCGGTGGCGGCGGCGTTGGCGCTGGCGCGCGTGCCGTCGCGCGCCAGCAGCGGCGGGTTCCAGAAGACGACGTGCTTGGCGCCGGCGGGAGAGCCATCATCCGCGATCACCCGGATCCGGCGATCCTCGCCCACCAGCCGACGCATCAGCTCGTCCGGGTTCGCCACGGTGGCCGAGCAGCAGAAGAATTGCGGGTCGGCGCCGTACCACCGGCAGGCGCGGCGCAGGCGGCGCAGCACGCCGCCCACGTGCGAGCCGAACACGCCGCGGTAGGAGTGGATCTCGTCCACCACCACGTACTTCAAGTTGCGGAGGAAGGAGGCCCAGGTGCCGTGGTAGGGGAGAATCCCGACGTGGAGCATGTCGGGGTTGGTCAGCACGAGGTTCAGCTCGCGCTTGTAGCGGGACCGGAGAGCGGCCGGGGTGTCGCCATCGTAGACGCCGGGCTTGAGGTGCGGGTGGAGCTGGAGGTCGCGCAGCTTGCCGAGTTGGTCCTGAGCCAGGGCCTTGGTGGGGAAGAGGTAGAGGGCGCGGGCGCGGGGATTCGTAAGGATGGCTTCGGCGACCGGGAGGTTGTAGGTCAGCGTCTTGCCGCTGGCGGTGCCGGTGACGACGAGCACGTCGGCGCCGGCGCGCGCCGCGTCAACAGCCCGGGCCTGGTGGGTGTAGAGGCGCGCGATGCCCTGGCGGGCCAGGGAGTCCCGCAGGCGAGGGAGCAGCGGCGCGGCCGGATCCTGAAAGCGCGCGGGCCGGGCCTCCAGGCGGCGATGGTGCGCCATCTCGCCCCGGTAGTCGGGCCGCGACGCCAGATCCGACAGGAAGCGGCGGACATCCACCCATCACCCCTCGTCGGCGCGCCGCCGCCCCTCGGATCTCTCACCGGACCCACCGCCGCTCTCACCGGACGCGCGCGGGGACGACCGCTCGCCGCGCTCAACGAACTTCACCAGGATAATGCTGAGCCCGTAGAGCACCGTGAGCGGCGCAGTGGCCGCGAGCATGGTGAAAGCGTCGGCCGAAGGGGTGATGAGGGCGGCGGCGGCGGCCGACAGCACGATCGCCTGGCGCCAGTAGCGGGCCAGGAAGCGGGAGTTGACCAGGCCCACCTTCGCCAGGAAGAGCATCACCACCGGCAGTTGGAACATGATGCCGAAGGCCAGGCACATCCTCACCAGGAAGAGGACGTAGTCCGTCACCTTCTGCATCAGCCGGGTATCGGGGGGGAGGAAGCCGAGGAACCAGCGCAGCCCGGACGGCAGCACCACCAGGGTGAGCGCCACCCCGGCGAGGAAGAGAACGACGCAGAGGGGAGCCACCAGGCAGACGGCGCGCCGCTCGGTGCGGGTGAGCGCCGGAGAGACGAAGCCCCAGGCCTCCATCGTCAGCAGCGGGAAGACCAGGATGATCCCCGCCACGGCGCTCACCTGCAGACGCACCATGAACGGCTCGATGAAATTGACGAAGATCCAGTCCCATTGGACGCCGTTCCGCAGCGAGAGCACCGGCTTCGTCAACAGCACGTAGATCGCCGGGTAGTAGACCCACGCCACCGCGGTGCCGATCGCGACGTAGAGGAGGGCGCGGAAGATGCGCGCCCGCAGCTCCGCAAGGTGCTCCGTCAACTCCATCTCGCGGTCGAAGCTCTCGCGCCGCGGCTTCGTTGTCCTCTTGCGCTTCCTCAGCACCCCGGCAATCGCCATGCGCTCCTGTTCCGGCTACTCGCCGGCATCATCCGCCGGGGCGTAGTCAATGACCTCGCGTGCGCGTTCCACCTTGTAGACCGCTCGCTGTCTCGCACCGGGCGCGCCACCCATTCCGGGAGGCATACCACCCATCCCGGGCATGCCTCCCGGCATTCCCGGCACCCCGAACATGCCGCCCATTCCGGGAGGCGGGCCGGCGCCGCCGGTGGGATCCATCATCCCCGGGTCCATGGGCGGCATCCCCGGCGCGGGCATTCCGAGCCCCATGCCCCCGCCTCCCATGGAGGAGACCGGCTGCGTGAGCGTGATGACGACATCCTTCTGGTCTATCATGCGCATCACGCGCCCGATGCGATAGGCCAAGAGGGTGGTGCGCTCGCCCTTCACGTCAATCGTGCTCCCCTTGGGGTAGGACACCGCTCCGGTAGCCAACACCGACCACTTGGAGGGGTCCGGGTCCTTGACCGAGGCGGTATAGATCGTGCGGATCCGGGCCGTCTCCTGCCCGCCGTGCCACTCCAGCCCCTCGAAAGTGTGCTTGGCTTGAACGAGGGCGGATCGGTCCTTCAGCACCTCGGGCACGATGATGCCGGACTCCCAGGTAGCGCCGACCTTCACCCTGCCGGGGGGGAGCACCAGGAACTGGCTGAGCACCTCGGGCAGCAGCCGGTTCCTCTGCCCCATCAGGCGCAGCACGCCGTGCGGCTCCATCTCGACGCGGACGGCGCGGGGCATCCCCCAGCGGATCGCCAGATTCTCCCCGGTGAGCTTGAAGCGGTTGATGTCGGACTTGCCGAACTTCCCCACGAGGACGAAGGATCCCTCGTCGGACCAATCCTCGAAGAGGATGCCGGAGCGTATCTCGCCCTCGTGCAGCCGCTTCTGGCTCCCTGGCGCCAGCACGTCGGCCGTGAAGCGGTTGCGGTAGTAGAGGTCCAGGCCCGGCTGGAACCGGTAGCGCAGCAGCACGCCGTCGCTGGCGACCTCCGGCTCGCTGAGCAGGTTCCGCAGATTGACCGTCGATTCGGCCACCTGCACGATCTGCCCGGCGGGGTCAATGACGTGGGCGCGGATGATGTGGGATCCGTCCTTGGGCACGCGCTTCTCCGCCGTCTCCTTGCCCGGCAGCGGGTCCTTGGTATTCCAGGTGTACTCCAGCGTCTCGTCGTAGCGCGTGGGAGCCACCCCCAGAATGAAGCGGCCATCAATGAAGAGGGTAACAGACCCGTTTTGCGGCACGGCGCTGGCGGGAATCACCACTCTCACGCGCTCGCGCACCTCGCTGCCATCCGCAGGGGCGAGGATGCGGAATCCATTCGCCGGAGGGGCGGCCGCGGCGGGCTCACCGGCCGTCGGGCCGACGCGGGCGGACGGTGCCGCCCCGCCGGCGGCGGCTGCCGCCGTGTTGAAGAAGAGTTGGTACGACTGCGCGGGCGCGTCGCCGACGCTGCGGAACTTGGCGTGCCCGGGCGCATTGATCCAGATGCCGTACCGCTGATTGGGACGCAGAGTGATCGGCACGCTGAACGTCCGACCATCCTCGGAAAGCGTCACCGGCGCGCCCCACTGGGGGAGCCGGCGGGGCTGGATCTCGGTCAGCGAGTAGTGCTCCGCCTGCATCGGCTCGCTGAACGTCACCTTCAGGACCTTGGTGCCTGGGTCAACCGCCTTTTCGCCGTTGGCGGGCTCGGTGCTGACGACGCTCGGGCCGGCACCCGTCTCGGGTGGGGTGGGGTCGGCGGGGGCGGAATGGATGACTGGTGTGAACGCTGCAAACACCATCGCCGCTGCCAGTGTGCGGAGAATCCTGATCATGGTATACTCCTCGGCATCCCGACTTTCGGGGAGGGATCGGTCCGAACCTG
This sequence comes from Armatimonadota bacterium, assembly GCA_016199585.1. Lineage (GTDB taxonomy): Bacteria > Armatimonadota > JAAZEB01 > JAAZEB01 > JAAZEB01 > JACQGM01. The sequence goes on along the minus strand of JACQGM010000154.1, from coordinate 148 downwards.
ATGGCAAGCATATGATAGCATAGCGCAACCAAGAAGTCAACGCCAGAAGGGCAGGGCGACAGGGCGAGAGCATCTCATTGAGCAGAACCTGGAGCAGGCAATCGGTGTCCCGTGCGGCTCGCTTTATCCGCGCTTTTACCCCGCGCCG
>JACQGM010000124.1 GCA_016199585.1 Armatimonadota bacterium | reverse complement strand
CGACGAGCGAACGAAGCTTCTGCCGGTGGTCATCCTCACTTCTTCCGTGGAGGAGCAGGACCTCGTTCGCGGCTACAGCCTCGGTGCGAACAGCTACGTTCGGAAACCCGTCGACTTCGTCCAGTTCAGCGAGGCCGTGCGCCAGTTGGGCCTCTACTGGCTGGTGCTGAACGAGGGACCGCCGCAGACAACGGCCGGAGGATAGATGGGCACACCGCTGCGAGTGCTGGTTGTCGAGGACTCCGAAGAAGACGCGCTGCTCCTGGCGCGCCGCCTCCGGCAGGCGGAGTACGACCCGTCACTCCGCCGCGTGGACACGCCCGAGGAGATGTCTGCCTCCCTGGCCGAGGAGACTTGGGACGTCATCATCGCCGACTACACCCTACCGGGCTTCGGCGGCATCGAAGCGCTCAACCTCTACCGGAAGAGCGGGCTGGACGTGCCTTTCATCATCGTCTCCGGCACCATCGGCGAGGAGACGGCCGTGGCCGCGATGAAAGGGGGCGCCCACGACTACGTTCGCAAGGAGAACACGGCCCGGCTCATCCCGGCGATCGAGCGAGAGCTGCGGGAGGCCGCCGAGCGGCGCGCCCGTCGCCGCGCCGAGCAGGCCCTCAAGGAGGCCGAAGCGGAGAAGCGCCGCTTCTACCAGGAAGTGGTACTGGCCGTCACCGGGGGGCGGCTGATCCTCGAGGAACGCGGCGAGATTGACTACCCGTGCGAGGACCCCGAGCGCGTCTGCGTCAAGACGGCGCGCGACATCCGCGAGGCGCGCCGCAAGGTGCGCGCCCGCGCCCTGGTGTTCGGCCTCCCGCCCCAACGCGTCGATGACCTGGAGCTCGCCTTCGGCGAGGCCGCCGCCAACGCCTGGAAGCACGCCGGCGGCGGCAGCATCTGCATCTGTGAGGCGAACGGCGCGCTGCGCGTCACCGTGGCCGACCGGGGCCACGGCATCGACCCCGGACAGCTCGCCCGGGCCGCCTTCGAGAAGGGGTACTCCACAGCGCAGACCCTGGGGATGGGCTACACGCTGATGCTCTCGCTGTCCGACCGCGTGCGCCTGGTGACCGACGGCTCAGGCACCATCGTCGCCCTCGAGATGGAGCGGCGGGCCTCTCCCCGGCCCGCGCCCTGGGAGAGCTGGCGGCTGGGCGCCGCGAGCGAGGCCCCGTGAGCAGCCCACCAGGAACGCCGGCCTCACTTCGCGTGGGTTGGATCCTGGCCCTCGTGGCCCTTCTCGCGCTCGTTGCGATCCCGGTGGCAATGAACCACGCAGCACAGGTGGCGGTGGCCCGCCTGCGCCTCGATATCGGGCCCGCCTATGACGCGGCGCAGTCGCTCTATGCCACGCTGCGCGACCGCCGCGACGCGCGCCTCCTCTACCGGCTCACCGGCGATGCCCAATGGCGCGAAGCCTACCAGGAAGCCACCCGCCGGGCGGAGGGCCACCTCGCCGGCCTGGTGAAGAGCGCCGACGCGCTCGAGCCGGAGCTGCGGGCGCAGGCGCGCCGGGTCGAGGCCGCCGTGACCGATCTGATCGCCGCCAGCCCGCTGCCGCCGCCGGTGCCCGCGCCGGCTCCCGCTGGTCCTGCCGAACAGCGGGCGGTCGCGCGCTCCCGCCAGGCGTTCGCGGCCCTCGAGACCTTCATCCGGCAACTGGAGAGGTCCCGCGCCCGGGTGAGCGCGCGCCTCGGGGCGATCGCCGCCGCCGAGACCGTCGTGGTGCTCGCCCTCGGCCTCCTCGCCATCTTCGTCGGCGCCTATATCGTGGACGCCAGCCGGCACCTGGAGCGCGACCACGAGTTCGAGACCCGGCGCGCGGAGCGCCTGGCCCGCGCCCTGGCCCAGGCCGATGCCGACCGCGAGCGCACGGCCGCCCTCGCGGCACTCGCCCGCGCCACCGCCCTCGCCCTGGATCCGAAGGAGGTCGCTCAGACGGCGATCCGCCACCTTGAAGAACACCTGAACATCAAGAACGTGCTCGTCTATGCCGCCGCGGAGGGCGCCCACCTCCAGATTCTGGCCTTCGATGCCCCGCACCCGGAGCTCTTCGTCCAGCGCTGGGAGCGCATCCACTGGCCGACGGCGGAGCTACTGGTGGCGCGGGCCGTGCGCCGGGGCGAGACGGTGGTCGCGGGTCGCGGCGACCAGGGCGTTCCGGCGGCGTCGCGGCAGGCGATGACGGCGCTCGGGGTGGAGACGCTGGCAGCGGTGCCGCTCTACGCTCGCGGCCGCCTGGCGGGGGCGCTGGTGCTGCTCTTGCCGCCGGAGCACGTCTTCACCACCGCCGAGCGCGAGCTGACGGAGGCGATGGGCCGCCAGGTCGCCGTCGCCCTGGAGAACTCCCGCCTCCTCCAGGAAGCCGAGGCCGAGCGCGAGAAGGTGCGCCGCGCCGAGGCACAGCGCGAGGAGTTCTACCGCGAAGTGGTGCTGGCCGTCACCGGCGGTCGCCTGGTGCTGCACGAGCGCGCCGAGCTGCAGCCGACGTGCGCCGAGAACATCGCGGCCGTCCGCGACGTGCGCGACATCCGCGCCGCCCGGGTTGCCGTGCGCGAGCGCGCCATCGCCATGGGACTGGCGCCCGACCGCGCCCGCGACCTGGAGCTGGCCGTTGCCGAGGCCGCCGCCAACGCCTGGAAGCACGCCGGCGGCGGGAGCGTCTGCGTCTGCCGCACCGAGGAGGGGGTTGAGGCCTACGTGGTGGACCAGGGACCGGGGATCAACCCCGACGACATTGCGCGCGCCGCCTTCGAGAAGGGCTTCTCCACCGCCCACACCCTCGGCGCCGGCTTCACCCTCATGCTCAGCCTCACCGACCGGGTACACCTGGTGACGGACGACCACGGCACCACGGTGGCGCTGGAGATGCGCTGGCAGCCGCTGCCCCAGCCGGAGCCGTGGGAGAGCTGGCAGGCCGTCAACGCTCCGTAACCAGAGAGAAGCGGAGCCCCCCGCCAGGGGCTCCGCCCTCGATCCCAGAAAGGAAGCGTGCTGTTCTTCGCTTGGATCATACCCGCAAGCGATCTTGACCAAACATCGCGATACGCAACCGTGACCTACTCCCCTGTCGCGCGCTTCACCTTGGTGACCGGTTGGTCCGGATGGGCGGGGTTCGGGATCAGCCGGCGTTTGGCGCAGTCCGGCAGGAGGTCCATCTTCTCCAGGGCCGTCTGGCCGATGAGCACCTCGTCACCGAGGACCAACGCCGTCTCCTGCTCCTCCCGGTCCTGGATGCGCAAGGTGAACGGCTCGGTGATCGGCACGGACTCCAGCCGCCCGTCGGCGTACTCCGCCACCCGGTGCCCCACGAGGGCGAGGCCGAGCCGGTCGGCGACGTGCTGCGGCAGTACGCAGCGGACCGCGCCCGTGTCCACCATCGCATCGGCATCGTAGGAGCGCACCTGGTCGGGGGGGAGCAGCCCGCGCCGCACCAGCACCTCATCCGCCGCGTTCGTGAGGGTGACCCTCGTTCGCACTTCGCCCACCGCACGGCCCTCCTGTTTCGCTCCGTCCCTGCGGCGCCGCACGGGGCGTGCCGGCCCCCCGCCGGGGCCGCGCGGGTGCCCGCAGCAGCGCCTTCTCTCCCGCAGATTCGGCGGGGATCCGGTGATCCCCTCTCCCCCGCTTCCCACGGCGAAGGAAAGGCCCCCTCGCCGTGGAACCATTCCGCAGGCGCGCCCCACGCGCTCCGCCATTCACGATTCAAGGAGTGCCAAACCATTATGCCAAGCATTGCCATCCTCGGCGCCAGCACCAACTGGGTCCCGGCCATCGTCACCGACCTGCAGGCGGTGTTCGAGGAGCCGCTGGAGATCCGCATCATTGACACGAACCGGAGGGCGGCCGACCTGGGCGCGGAGTGGTGCGAGGCCGCCACGAAGCGGCGCGAGCGGAAGGACCGCGTCACCGCGACCACCCACCGGCGCGAGGGCCTGGCCGGCGCCGACGCCGTGGTGATCACGCTCCACGTCGGCGGCCTCGACGCCATGGAGCGCGACGTGAAGATCCCGGAGAGGTACGGCATCTTCGCCACCGTCGGCGACACGACCGGGCCTTCCGGCTGGTCGCGCGCCCTCCGCAACCTCCCCGTCTTCCGCGATTTCGCCCGCGACTTCCAGGAGGTGTGCCCGAGCGCCTTCATCGCCAACTACAGCAATCCGCTCGCCGCGCTCACCGCCGCCATCCAGCTCTCCTGCGGCAACCCGGGCACGGGGCTCTGCCACTCCTACTTTGAGACAAAGGACTTCATCCAGAAGCTCTTCGGGCTGGCGGACTGGCGCCCGATCTCCCTCGCCCTCGCCGGCATGAACCACTTCACCTGGGTGGTCGGCTTCCGCATCGGCAAGGAGGACGGCTATGAGCTGCTGCGCGAGAAGCTCGCCGGCCGCTCGCTGCGCGCCCTGCTGGACGCGGAGGAGATGCGCGCCCGGAACATCCACGCCGGCAGCCAGCTCTGCGCCGAGCTGTACGATGCCACCGGCTACCTTCCCTACCCCGGCGACCGCCACATCAGCGAGTTCGTCTCCTTCGCCCTCGCCGGGAACGTGGAGCGGCACACGATCACGCTCAAGGACGGGGAATCGATCGAGGCGACCCGCTACTGCGACATCAAGCGCACCTCCATCGAGCAACGGCGGGCCGCGATGCCCTCCCGCGAGGCGCGCATCCGCGCCCAGATCAGCGGCGAGACGCCGCTGCCGAAGAAGAGCCGCGAGACGGGCGCCGAGATGATCCACGCCTACATCTACAACAAGCCGATGACCGACGCCGTGAATGTCCTCAACCAGGGGCAGGTCCCCGGCCTGCCGCCGGGCGCCTGTGTGGAGACCTTCGGCATGGTGGACGGCTACGGCGTCCGACCGGTGCTGGTGCCCGACGTGCCGGAGCCGCTGTTGGAGATCATGCGCCCGCAGGCGATCTGCCAGAAGTGGCTCACCGAGGGCGTGCTGAAGGGCGACAGGGAGTTGGCGCTCCAGGCGCTCTGGCGCGACCCCCAGTGCGCCCATTTGAAGCCGCACGCGGTGCGCGCGCTGGCGAGGGAGTTGGCACCGGGGCTGTTCGCGTATTGAGACAGAATCGGAGTATCGGGGGCGTTCCACGCCTCTCTCGTCTCGATCGCCGGCATCACCCGGTCAACACGAAGGCTCGAAGACACAAGGGCACGAGGCAACCTCCGGGTGAGCGCGTTGGCAGTCTGATCGGATACCCGATGCCGGCTCGGACGAGAGCGCAGAGCGGGCCGGCACAGAGGACGGCCCCTACGTCTGGTGGATGTGTGACCTATTGTACCCCATCGGTAGGGGCGCTGCTCCGTCTGCGCCCGCTGACAACTCACACATCCTGAACTCTTACATGGAGGGCGTGCGATGTCGAAAGTGAGGATCGGTTTCGTCGGCGTGGGGAGCATGGGGCAGTGCGCCCACCTGAAGAACTACGCGGTGCTGCCCGAGTGCGAGGTGGTGGCCCTGGCGGAGCTGCGCGAGGGCCTGGGGCGCCGGGTGGCCGCGCGCTACGGCGTGCCGCGCGTCTACCGCACCCATGAGGAGATGCTGGCCGCCGAGACGCTGGACGGCATCGTGGCCGCGCAGCCCTTCACGCGGCACGGGAGGCTGGTGCCGGATCTGCTGAAGGCCGGGGTGCCCCTCTTCACCGAGAAGCCGCTGGCCGCCTCCGTCGCGGTGGGCGAGCGCCTCCTGGCAGCCCTGGCGCGCAGCGGCACCTGGCACATGGTCGGCTACCACAAGCGGAGCGACCCGGCCACCATGGCCGCCAAAGTGGAGATTGACCGCCTGAAGGAGAGCGGCGAGCTGGGAAAGCTGCGCTACGTCCGCATCCTGATGCCCCCGGGCGACTGGATCGCCGGCGGCTTCGACGACCTGATCCGCACCAGCGAACCCGCCCCGAAGCTCGACAGCGACCCGCCCGCCGCCGATATGGACGAGGCGACCCGCCGGGCCTACGTCAGCTTCGTCAACTACTACATCCACCAGGTGAATCTGCTCCGCCACCTCCTCGGTGAGCCCTACCGCGTCGCCTATGCCGACCCCTCGGGCGTGCTCCTGGCGGTGGAGAGCGAGAGCGGCGCGGCCGGGGCCCTCGAGATGGCCCCCTACCGCACGACGGTGGACTGGCAGGAGTCGGCGCTGGTTGCCTTCGAGCGCGGCTACGTGAAGCTCGAGCTGCCCCCGCCGCTCGCCAGCAACCGCCCGGGGCGCCTGGAGATCCTGCGCGACCCGGGGGACGGGGCGACGCCGCAGACCCTGGTGCCGGCGCTCCCCTCGGTTCACGCGATGCGCCAGCAGGCCATCCACTTCATCAAGGCGATCCGGGGTGAGATGAGGCCCCCCTGCGAGGCCGCTGAGGCGCTGGAGGACCTGCGGGTGGCGCGGGAGTACATCCGGCGGGTGCGCGGAGAGTGATCGGTGGGGACGCCCATGATCCGATCCACAGGCCGCGCCGCGCGGTCCGAGGCCAGGGAGACCCTCGCCCTGCCCGGAGCCACCGGGTACGCCGCGGCAGTGTTCGGGGTGGCGCTCGTCAGCGTCCTGGCCCGGGCCCTGCGCCCGGGGTTGGATGCGTCGCACACGTCGCTGCTCTACCTGGTCGTGGTCGCCGTCGTCGCCTACGGGGCCGGGGCGGGGCCGGCGGTGCTGGGCGCGTTTCTCAGCTTCCTCTCGTGGACCTACTTCTTCATCGAGCCGACGGGCACGTTCTACGT
>JACQGM010000135.1 GCA_016199585.1 Armatimonadota bacterium | reverse complement strand
CTCCCCCACCCCCCCGCACTACGCCAGTCGATCTCGCAGCCACCCGATGAATGGCAGCGCCGCCTTCTCCAGGTGGTACTCGGATAGGAAGAGCTCCCGGGCGCGGATGCTCATCCGCGCCCGCAGCGGGGCATCTCCCATCAGCCGGTCTATCGCCTCGGCCACGGCGGCCGGATCCTCGGGGGGGACGCACACGCCCCAGCCCTGCTTCTCCACCAGGGATACCAGGCTCGGGTTGTCCGAGGCGATGGTGGGGATGCCCAGGGCCATGTAGTCGAAGAGCTTGGCCGGGTTGGCGAAGCGCAGACCGATGTCATGAGGCGCCTGCCGGAACGGGTAGAAGCAGACAGCAACGTGCGCCTGCTGGCGGGCGCGCGTCAGCACGAGGCGGCGCGGCGCCGGCTCGTGGAGGAGCACCGGCTTCCCCAGCCGTGCGATACGGGAGCGAAGCTCCGACTGGTAGCACGGGGCACACGGGCCAGTCAGGTGCAGCTCGATCTCGGCGCGGCAGCGCCGGTAGCCTTCCAGGATCTCGCCGATGCCGTGGTTGGGGCTGAGAGAACCGTGGTACCACAGCACGGGCATCCCGCTGCGCGGCGTCGCTCCGGGCAGATCGCCCAACTCGCCCAGGGACGGCACGTTCGGGATGCAGAACGTGGCCGCGGGCAGGCTGCCGTGCCGGCGCCGGTGCTCCAGGCGCCGGGGGTCCACGTCAATGAGCGCGTCGGCTCGCCGGGCGCACGCGTCCGCCCACCGCTCGAAGCGCGACGACACCGCGAACAGCTCCGGCACGTAGGCGGCGCACACCGAACCGTGGCGCCGCGCGAGCAGGCGCGCCAGGATGATGCCCAGATCGCAGGCGCCGACGTAAGCGGCATGGCGTCCTCCCTGCGCCAAGCCGCGCGCCAGGAACTCGATCTTCCCCCACTTGCCGTGGTGGTCCCAGAGCGGCACGTACCCGGTCGGGCGGAAGCGGTGCTCTCCGGCGGTCTCCTCGCGGTGAGCGCCGCACCGCGAAAAAAGGTCCACATCGGTCCCCGCGCGCACCAACTCGTCGGCGATCAGTTTGATGGTGGGATACGTGTAGCGCACGTCCTCGGCGATCAGGATGCGGACGCGCCGGGCAGCCGCCATGCTCATCGGCGACTCTCGCTCCGCACGTCTTCGATGATCGCGCGGAGCGTCGGTGCCAGACTCGGCGGCTCGAACCGGGCACGCCCACGGCGGATGTTCTCGCACTGGCTCACATACCGATCTGCCGGGAAGCGGGCCAGCAGTGAGAGCATGAGGTCACGCATCTGTTCCGGCGTGTCGCACAGATAGCCGATATCACCCATCATCCCGAAGCAATGCTCGACGAAGGGATTGCGCAGGTAGATGCCGGGTTTCAGGTGCCCGATGGCGTCCATGAACGAGCCGCTGGCAGTCAGGCGGTAGGCGGATGGCTTCCAGGTGCCCACCGCGTAGGTGGTCGAAGCGACTCTCCGGTCGTACTCCGCTCGTGCGAGGGGCTGTCGCGAGATCCCGGACACGAAGGCCTCGGCGCCTTCCGGGCAGCGGCCGTGCGGCTCGTTGACGAAGCCCGCCATGCTGAACTCACAGGGCGCGCCGGGTCGCAGCGCGGCCACCTCGGCTGCCAGCCGACAGAAGACCTCGAAGCCGTGGCTGGCGACACCGAGGTAGCTGAAGCGGACGACCCCGGGTACCTCTGCCCGGCCGACGACGGGCCGGACACACGGGTGCGGCAGGGCGCGGAAGGTCCCTGCCACCCCGGGCAGAACGTCTGCCACGCTGCGGCGGATGGACTCGCCGAGGACGACGTAACGCAGCCGAGGAGGGTGTGGCAGACGTAGGGCCATGCGCATCTGCACCGGCCATATCCACGGCCGCCTGGATTTCGGCTCCAGGATCGAGTTCAGCTCGGAGTGCATCACCACCAGCACCGGCACGTTCCCGGCTTGCCGGCGCATCGCCACCTTCAGCGCCAGCAGGCCGGGGCCGGTGATCGATAGGGGAATGAGCGCACGGGCGCCCTCCGCCACGGCGCGCCGCAGCACCGGGGCGCACCAGTTCCTCTCCTGCCGGAAGCGGTCCCACTCTCCCGACAGCCGCTCGGGGACACGGATGTCCTCCCAGGCGACCGAGTGCTCGTCGGTTCCGGCAAGTCGGGACAACTCGGCCCGCACGAGGCGCCGGTGCCCCTCCTCTCCCAGGAAGGTGATCTGCGCTTCCGGGTAGGCGAGGAGCGCGGTGTAGAGCAGGGCCGCATTGAACTCGGCGTGCTCGTAGCCGCAGCACTGCGGCTCGCAGAGGAGCAGTCGGGCAGCATCCACGGGTGCCATCAGTCGAAGGGCTCAAACCAGTCGCACTGGTAGCGCATGCCGGGCTTGCGCTCCCGGATCCGGCGCGCCGGCACGCCAGCGACGACGGCGAGCGGGGGCACATCGCGAGTCACCACGGCCCCCGCGGCCACGACGGCGCCGCGACCGATGCGCACGCCAGGAAGGATCATCGCCCGGGTGCCGATCCAGACGTAGTCCTCGATCACCACCGGCGCCAGCACATCGGCGAAGTCGGGGTCATCCATGTCGTGCTGGGCCGTGATGATCTGCACGTCTGGCGAGATAGAGACACAGTCGCCGATGGCGAGGCCCGCTCGCCCGTCGAGGTAGGTGCGTCGCCCGATGGTGGAATGCGCGCCGATAGCGATGTTGATCCCGGTGATGAAGGCATTCATGTGGATGCTGCTGCCGGGACCGAGCGGGATGCGACAGATGTGTCGGTAGTAGGCATGGCGAATGCGGTACCCCGGCAGCCCGGCGACGATGTGGTTGGCCACGTAGAAGCGGAGCACGTAATGCACCACGTACAGCCGCTGGCGGGCCAGCCAGTCCAGCAGCTTCCGGATTTGGAGGAGCCGAACTATGACCGACCGTGCGCGCTTCGCGGCTCTCAGCGGCATCCGCCGTCCATCACCATTCTGTACAGCGTATCAGGATTGTGGAAGGCGACCCAGGCGGCGAGGCGCGCCGCCACTTCGGCGCGCAGGTCCGGCAGACGATCGCGCGCTTCACGCATGGCGCGGGCCAGGTCGGCCGGGTCCTCGTCGCGGCAGAGAACGCCCCCGCCGCCCTGCTCGACCTGCCCGGCCATCCAGGTAGCAGCGGTGGTGACCACCGGCTTCCCGGCCGCGAACGCCTCGGCAAGGATGCCCGAGGTGCGCGCCCAGTAGTCGCCCGAGCGGTAGGGGATGAGCACCACGTCGCTGCTATCGAGCAGGGAGTAGTAGTCGGCGGCGTTCAGCGGCTCCTTGAGCAGTGAGACGTTGGGCAGCCGCCACTCCTCAAGCTGCTCACGCGCGCGCAGTGCCGGCGGGTCTCCGCTGATGTTGCACTGGAGGGCCACCTCCAGGCTGCCGGCCTCCAGGTCGGGCGCCAGCTGGCGGAGCGCCTCCGCCAGCGCGACAAAGCCCTTCTCCGAGCGCGCCCCGCCCGGGAGGACCATGCGCACCCGTGCGGCGCCTCCCGCGCGCGCAAACCGCCCGCCGCCCGGGCTCCCGGGCCGGGTGTGCGGGATCGGGAAGACCTCCACGGGCAGGCGCGTCAGCCTGCGGTAGAGGCTCTGCAGACAGTCGCTGTCCACGGCGATGCGCAGCGGGCGCCGCGCGGCCACCCGCTCCAGCGCCCGGAATCCGAGGCGGGCCCAGCGCGCCAGGTGGTTCCACTGCTGGCTGGCATAGTCGAAGTAGTAGCTCCCCCGGATGAGCAGCACCACCGAGGGCGCCGCGGCTGCCGGGCGGCGCGCCAGCCACCATGCCCACCCGAGCAGCTCGTTGTGGCAGAGTGTGGGCATGAACAAGACCCACGAGGCATCGGCGCGCCGTCGCAGAGCCGCCTTCAGGTCCGTATAGAACGACAGATTGCTGCGGAGTGGATCGAGCTGAGGCGCCACTCGCGACTGCCGCCCGAACTGGTCGAAGAAGGAGAGGCGGAAGATGGGCTCGACCGGCAGGTCGCCGAGTTGCGCGGCAGATGCCTCGCGGTGCCCCAGCACCACGAACCGATCCCCGCGGTTCCGAGCGCACTGGTAGAGGCAGTGGGCGTACTCGTAGAAGTGGCCCACCTGGTCCTTCAGCGACTGGTCAACGATGCACAGGCTGCGGTCAGACGGCATGTTCCCGTTCCCGTCGGTCTGCGCCGGCACGGGCAGCGAGCGCCGCTTCGATGAGCTGTGCCACGCCCTCGATGCGGGCCTGCCAGGAGTTGTGCCGCGCCAGTTCCACACGCGCATCGCGGACGGGGGCGGCGCGAGCCGCGTCCTCGCCCTCGGCCAGCGCGGCGCCAATCGCTCGCTCAAGGCCATCGGGGCCATCCGACGCCAGGTAGCACAGGTCCCCGTGCGCGGCCACCTCGGGGAGAGGAGTGCTCACGACCGGCTTCCCGAGCGCGAAGTACTCGTACATCTTCACCGGGTTGACGCTCTCGGTCAGCTCGTTGAGCCGGAAGGGGATCAGGCAGGCGTCGAAGTGGCGGATGAGCTCCGGCACCTCCTCGTAGGGGCGCTCGCCCAGGTAGTGGATGTTGGGGCGCCGGGGAGCATCGCGCGCGTTCCAGTCGCCCTGCCGCATCTCCACCACCGGCCCGACCAGGACGAAGCTCCACTCCGGGTGCGCGTCGGCGGCGCGCAGCAGCCGCTCGAAATCAAACCACCAAGCGATGGTGCCCACGTAGCCGATGTAGGGGCGAACCAGCGTGTTCGCCCCTCTCCCTGGCAGCAGTGATGCCACCCGCTCCCGCACCTCAGGCGCCGCCGGGCGCGAGAAGAGGTCGAACCGGACCCCGTTGGGCTGGCAGTGAACGCCTTCGGCCGGCCGGCCGAAGGCCAGGCAGCGCTGCGTCAGCGGGTGAGACGAGGTGATCACCAGGTCGGCCAGACGCACGAGCGCCCGGTCCAACTTCTGGAGGCGCCCGCGCTCCGGCTCCCGGAAGAACGCCGGCATGTTGTCATGCACGTCGTAGTAGATGAGGGATGCGCCCCGCATCCGGCGGGCGGCCGCCAGGTGCTGCGGGTGCGTGCAGCAGACGACGTCCGGCGAGAACCGGATACCCCTCAGATGGCAGCCCACGCGCTGCATCAGGCAGCGCTCCTCCACCGATCGGCGGACGTGCTCCGGGAGGAGGCCCTCTCGCGTTGGCAGCACCCGGGTGCGGTGGTAGTAGACGCTCAGGCGCTCGTGTACCTGGCGCACCTCATCCACAGAGTAACCGATGGGGCGGCCCAATGGCCGCCGGACCAGCACCTTCCAGAACACGTAGGGCCCTGGGTTGAACGGGTCGAGGAAGACGACGCGGTTCTGCTCGGCCAGGCCATGGGCGAAGTGCTGCATGCGCTGCATGCTGGCGTCCCAGGAGGAGCTGCCCAGGATCAGGATGTTGCGATCCTTCAACACCGGTGTGTTCCCGGTTCCAGAGGCTCAGCGGCGCTTTCGGACGGGGCGGGGGCTCCCTCGTGCCACTCCACCCGGTTGTGGAAGAGCCCCACGCGCGTGCTCGGCGTATCGGGGTAGGGCGCCACGTCCACCGGCGTGTCGCGGCTGTAGAGCACCTCGCGCTCGACGCCCGGGCCGCAGATGGCGAAGTGGAGCCGATACTGCCCCCCGGTGAGCGCGATGGACGGGATCTCTGCCACGTACTCCCGCTCTTCCCCCTCGCGGAAGCGGATCTCGTGGCTGTAGGACGTGTAGAGCGGGTAGCCATCCATCGTCTGCAGGCGAAGGAGCAGCCGGCCGCGGAACTCGCGGGCGGTGGTGCGACAGAGCGCCCGCACGCGCACGAAGGAGTCGGGGCGCAGCTCGCCGGCCGGCGCCCCGGCGGCGTCCTCCACGCGCACGTCGCGGAAGACCACCGGGATTTGCGCCGCGTCGCTGTACTCGGCGACCCAGTCCTCCACCTCGGCCAGCTTGTTGTACTCGTAGATGCAGCTCGTCGGGTCGCCTTCGTGCTTCACCCGCCCGCGCTCCATCAGGAGGACGCGCGTGCAGAAGGTCTGGATCAGCCACATGCTGTGGGAGACGAGCACCACCGCGGCACCCTCCTCCAGGAGTTGGCGGATGCGGTTCTGCGACTTGCCGTAGAAGCGCGCATCGCCCACGGCCAGCACCTCGTCCACCAGCAGCACGTCCGGGTTGGCGTGTACCGCCACGGCGAAGCCCAGGCGCACGTACATCCCCGAGCTGTAGAAACGCACCGGGGTATCGAGGAAGTCACCGATCTCCGCGAAGGCGACAATGCTATCGAACTGGTGGTCCACCTCGCGCTTCGACATGCCGAGGATGGCCCCGTTCACGTAGATGTTCTCGCGCCCGCTGAGCATCGGGTGGAAGCCAGCGCCCACCTCGATGAGCGCGCCCACCCGCCCGAGCACCTCGATGCGCCCCCGATCCGGCATCAGGATGCCGTTGAGCAGCTTCAGCGTCGTCGTCTTGCCCGAGCCGTTGGCGCCGATGAGCCCGAGCACCTCGCCCCGGCGCACCTCGAACGAGACACCGTCCACCGCCCAGAACTCCTCCGGGCGCAGAGTGTCCGATGGTGCGGGCAGGCCGAGGGCGTTGCGCGCGATGTCGCGGAGCGCATAGCGGACAGAGTGCTTCAGGCTGCGGCTGAACTTCTTGCCGAGACGCTCGGCGCGGAGGGCGGCCTCGATGCTCCTCACAGCCGCTCCGCCAATCTCGGCTCCACGAGGTGGAAGACGCGCCAGGAAATGACGAAGACGACGACGGAGAGCGCCGCGACCGCCGCGAAACTCCCCGGATCCGTGAGATGACCGGTGATCACCACGTCTCGCCCGGCCGACACGAGCACGGCCAGCGGGTTGTAGGGCGTGACCACTGCGAGCAGCCCCTTGTTCGTGTTCGGGTAGAGCACCGGGGTCATGAAGAGGAGAAAGGTAGTTACCGGCGTGAGGACGTGGCCCACATCGCGCACCAGGGCGTTGAACCAGGCCAGCGCCAGCCCGAGGCCCAGAGTCAGGAGCACCATCGGCACCAGGACGAGCGGCAGGAAGACGGCGGTCCAGCGCGGCGCCACCCGGAAGAGGACGAAGACGAGGGCCACGGTAGCCAGTCGTACCGCCGTGTCGAAGAGGACCTGGCCGAGATGGGCGAGGACGAGGGTTTCCTTGGGGAAGTTGATCTTGACCACCATGCCGCCGCCGGCGACGATCGCGTTGCTGCAGAGGCCGATCCCGCTCGCGAACACCTGCCACACGGCCAGGCTGAGGAGCGCGTAGGCAGGATAGGGCACGCCCGTGTCGCCGATGTTCAGGACTCCGGACCGATTGAGGAACACGAACGTGGCCACCGTCGCCACCGGCAGGACGACGGCCCAGGCCACACCCAGCACCGACTGGCGGTAGCGGGCGTTGAAGTCGCGCAGGAAGAGGCGCCAGGTGAGCTCGCGGGCGCGCCAGAGCTCGCCGGCCATCGCCCGCCAGGCGGCAGGCCCCCAGCCGATCTGCTGGTCGGGAGTGTAGACGCGCACCTCGGGCGGGTGCGCGGCGCGCGGCAGATTCTTCATGTCGGCTGGTAGAAGAGGAGCGTGCTCCCCGCATGGTCGATCCCGAAGCGCACTCGCTTCAGACCCGCCAGGGCGCGCTCCACGTCCGGCTGGCGCCGGGGCTCGGCCAGCAGCAGCAGGAAGCCTCCGCCGCCGGCGCCCAACAGCTTCCCCCCGACGGCGCCGGCCGCGCGCGCCGTCTCATACCAGCGGTCAATCTCCGGGCTGCTAATCTTGCTGGAAAGGCGGCGCTTGGTAACCCAGGCGGTGTGCAGCAGCTCGCCGAACCGGACGATCGGCTCGCTCCCGGTGAGCACCCGAACGCCCTCATCCACCAGGTCGCTCAGGTAGCTCAGGTCATCGTGGATCACGCCGCGGCGCGTGCGCTCCAACTGCTCGTCAAGGACGGCGTGGGCGTGCCGGCTGATGCCGGTGTAGAGGAGCATCAGGTGCGCCTCCAGCTCCTCGAGGCGCTCGCGCGAGACCGGCAGCGGCGACACCAGGATCTTCCCGTCGCGCTGGCAGCGCAGGTGCACCAGACCGCCGTGCGCGCACGTGTGCTGGTCCTGCACGCCGACGCGCTCGCGGATCCTCTCCTGTTCGACGAAGACCGCCTCGTTGGCAAGCTGCTCCTGGCTCACCAGCTCCCCTTTCAGGGCGTGCAGCGCGTGCAGGAGCGCGACGGTGAACGACGACGAGGTGCCCAGTCCCGTGCGCGCGGGCAGGTCGCCCATGTAGTGGATCTCGATGCCGCCATCCAGGTTCAGGAAGCGCAGGCACTCGCGCACCGCCGGGTGGTCAATCTCCTCGATGTCCCGCACCCGCTCGAGCTGCGAGTAGCTGAGGCGGATGGTGTGGTCGAACAAGTCGGCCAGGCGGCTGACGGTCACGTAGGAGTACTTGTCAATCGCGCAGCCGAGGGTCTGGCCGCCGTGCTGGCGGAAGTAGTCCGGGTAGTCGGTGCCGCCACCGAGGAAGCTGACCCGGACGGGTGTGCGAGTGATGATCATCGCTCTCCGCGCGGCTCGCAGGTCACAACATCGGCCCTATGCGGGCGCGCCCCACAGGCGCAGGTAGAGGCGAGCGACGGCGTCCCACGTCTGCTGTCGCGCCCATTCCCACCCCGGCTCGCTGGCGCGGCAGGCGCCGGGCAGATCCTCATCGCAGCGCGCCAGGCCCCGTACGACATCGGCCGCGCCGCCGCAGATCACCAGGGACTTCGCTGCCGGGTGCAGGCGCAGGTAATCCTCGCGCAGCGGGTTGGCATAGTAGCCGAAGACGATTCGCCCGGCGCAGAGGCCCTCCAGGATCGTCAGGTAGCCCGAAGCGAAGAGAACCGGGAACCGCGCCAGCACCGCGGCGGTGTCCTCCACCGGGGGCGAGACGGATTCCGGGATCCCCTCGGCGGCCGACCGCTCTCGCAGCGCCGCTTCCAGGCTCCCCTGCCCGAAGAGGTGGAGCGACACTCGTCGGCCCGAGGCGCGCTGGTGTGCCGCGGCGGCCTCCACCAGCTCCCCCACCCCGGTATCCGGCTCGTAGCGGCCGAGGTAGGCGATCCGGAGCGGCAGCTCGCCGCAGGGCGGCCCGGCGCTCGCGTAGCGCGCCACGTCCACGCCGCCGTAGGTCACGTAGTCCGCGCGCGTGCCGTACCACTTCACGATGAAGTCGCCCACGCAGATGTTGCCCCGCGTCAGCCGCTCCACGCGCCGGCGGCGGGCCACCGCCCGGGGCGGAACCGGATAGCCCTCGTAGCCGTGAAACGTCACGGTGAGCGGCTTCCACGGCATCAGGAAGCGATAGGGGCGGTACCAGCTCCAGATCACCCCGTAATCGTGGCCGTGGATGACGTCGGCCCACCGGACCAGCGATGAGTGCGCCAGGAACCAGAGAAGCGGCCGGATCCGCTCGGTGCCCGCGATGCCCGCCAGCGGCTCCTCCGGGATCCGGTAGACGGTGACGCCCTCCACCAACTCGCGGCCTGGCAGGTCCGCACGGTGCTTCCGGGTGACCACCGCCACCTCGTGGCCGTGGCGCAGCAGATCCCGGCAGACGCACCGGAGGTGCTTCTCCACCCCCCCGGTGTGCGGGTGGTAACGGGCGGCGATCATCAAGATGCGCACTGGATTGCCGGTCTGTAGCGCGGACGGTCAGCCCTGCGTGTTTCGTGGCTTCGTGGCTTCGTGGCTTCGTGTCCGCCGACGGCCCATCCCGAGACCAGAGGGCGCCTCGAGCTCTTCCTGGATCACTGCCGCGGCTTCCCGCAGGTCGTCCACCACGTAGTCGGCGCCGGCGCCGCCGCTCGCCTCCACTTCGGCGCCGTAGCCGGTACGCACCAGGAGCGTGGTGGCCCCGATGGCCTGCCCGAAGTGGATATCGCAGACCTTGTCGCCGATGACGAAGGCGCGGGCCGGGTCGGCGCCGAAATCGCGGGCGGCCCGGCGGCCCATGCCGGGCGCCGGCTTGCGGCAGTCACACCCTTCGTCCGGGTGGTGGGGGCAGACGTAGATGGCGTCCACCGCAGCCCCCGCTTCGGCCAACAGCGCGCGGAGGCGCTCGTGTACCCGCTCGAGCGCCGCCGCGTCGAAGTAGCCGCGGGCGAGGCCCGACTGGTTGGTCGCCACCACCGTCGCCAGACCCATCTCCCTCATCCGGCGCACGCCCTCCGCTGCGCCGGGGAGCAGAGTCACCTGCTCGGGCGACGAGAGGTAGTATCGCTCCACGTTCAGCGTGCCGTCACGG
The DNA here is from genome assembly GCA_016199585.1 of Armatimonadota bacterium. GTDB lineage: Bacteria > Armatimonadota > JAAZEB01 > JAAZEB01 > JAAZEB01 > JACQGM01. Next base: position 2,201 of record JACQGM010000135.1, on the reverse strand, counting down.
TCGAGGAAGACCAGCCGGGGGGATTGCGGATTGCAGATTGCGGATTGCAGATTGCGCGCTTCGGGGAAAATCTGCAATCCGCAATCTGCAATCCGCAATCGCCTTTGGGCTTCGGCGAACGCTTCCGGCGTGCCGATGTCAATGAAGGGCCCAGGCGCCACGAGGCCGTAGAGTCCACGGCCGACGAGCGCGGGGAACACCTCGCGCTCCACCGAGACGCTGCGTCCGGCGGGGATGGCCTGCAGCACCTCCCGGTTCATCACGTAGATGCCGGCGTTGATCCGCCCGGGGCCCGATGCCCCCTTCTCGACAAACCCGGCGACGCGCCCGTCCGGCTCCAGGAGCACCGAGCCGAAGCGCGTCTTGTCCGGCACTTCCGCCAGCACGAGCGTGGCGCGCGCCCCGCGCTCCTGGTGGAAGGCAACGGTGCGCGCCAGGTCGGCGCCGACGAGCGAATCGCCGTTGAGCACCAGGAAGGGGTCGGAGCCGATCTGCGGCGCCGCGAGCCGGATGGCGCCGCCGGTGCCGAGGGGCTCGGTCTCTTCCGAGTAGCGCAGGCGCAGGCCCCGGGCGGAGCCGTCGCCGCCGCAGGCGGCCACCGCCGCCGCCCCGTGCCCGGTCGCCAGCACGACATCGGTGATCCCCTGGCCGCGCAGGTAGGCGAGGAGGGAGTGCAGGAAGGGCCGCCCGGCGATCGGCGCGAGGATCTTCGGCAGGTCGCCGATGACCGGGCGCAGCCGGGTGCCGAGGCCGCCGCACAGGATCACCGCCGTCATGCGTTCCGGAACGCTCCTCTCCCCAGCAGGCGATACCCCTTGATCAACTCCTGAATGCCCTCGTCCAGGGAGCGGCGGGCCTCAAACCCGGCTTCCCGCAGGCGCTGGTTCGAGACGATGTAGTTGCGCTTGTCCGGGTCGCTGCCGACCGGCGCGAAGTGGATGTAGAAGCGCGGCACATATTCCTTGATCTTCAGCGCCAGATCCTCCTTGGAGAGATTGGCGGCATCCAGGCCGACGTTGTAGGGCCGGCCCACCATGCGGTCGGCGTTCTGGATGCAGTGGAGGAAGCAATCGGCCACGTCACGGATGTGGACGTAGTTGCGCTTGAAATCCTTCTCGAAGAGCACCAGCGTGCCGTCGGTGATGGCGGCGTAGACGAAATGGTTCACCAGCAGGTCAATGCGCATCCGCGGCGAGGTGCCGAAGACCGTCGCCAGACGGAGGGTGATACTGTTGGGGCTCTGCAGCACGTCCTTCTCGGCATCCACCTTGGTGCGCCCGTAGAGGGAGATCGGCTCGAGGGGCGTCTCTTCGGTGCAGTGCTCCTCGCCCGTCTGCGTGCCGTAGCCGCTGTTGGTCGTCGGGTAGATGATGAGCTGCCGCGGGCTGCGGAGGCGGTTGAGCGTGCGGATGGCGTCGAGGTTGAGCGACCGGGCGAGGAGAGGGTCGCGGTCGCACGCGGGCGCGCCCACGATGGCCGCCAGCGGGATGAGCACGTCGTGTTCCGCCACCTGCGCGCGCATCAGCCGCTCGTCACGCGCATCGCCGCAGACGAAGTCGAACCGGCGCCGGGCGCATAGGTGGAAGAGGCTGTGCTGGCCGTAGAACAGATTGTCCAGGGCGGTCACGCGGTGCCCGGCCGCCAGCAAGTGCTCGCACAGTACCGAGCCGAGGTAGCCGGCGCCGCCGGTGACGAGAACCTTACAGGGCATCTCTTGCTCCAGCAGGTGACGAGGGAACGGGATCCACCGAGGGGGGCCGAAGTCGCCGCTCATCCGGCTCCGGTCCCCTGTCGCCCCTCGGCTCACGCAAAGCGCCGCCTCCCCCGCCCGTCCTCCCTGGCGGGAGTCGCGGGGCACGTTCCGGGAAACGGCGCCGGATCAGACCGGGAACGGGGCAGACACTGCGCTTGCAGCCGGGGTGGCTCTCCGACATCGCTGCCGGAGAAGTAGAGGACGACCCGATACTCGACGCAGGAATGGGTCGTGGCGACACCGGACGCCGCTCGCGCAGCTATGCGCCGGCGAACATCTCGCGCGGCCGCCTCGAGCACCTGGAGTATAGCACGCAGGCAGGCGGGTTGTCAAGGCGCGGAACGTTGGCGCAGGGCCGCGTAGATAGTGACAGATGGGAGTGTTAGAGGGTCGTTTCCATATCGCCGTTTCTCGCGGCTCCGTTTCAGTGATGCCGCTCGCTGAGGCT
>JACQGM010000134.1 GCA_016199585.1 Armatimonadota bacterium | reverse complement strand
TGTTCTTCTGGGTGGCGCGCATGATCATGACGGGCCTCAAGTTCCTGGACGAGATCCCGTTCTGCGACGTGTATATCTACGCCACCGTGCTCAACCGGGAGGGGAAGCGGATGAGCAAGTCCCTCGGCACCGGCATTGACCCGCTCGACCTGACCGCGCAGTACGGCACCGACGCCACGCGCTTCGCCATCACGATGCAGGCCGGCAAGACCCAGGACATGCGCTTCGACGACGGCCGCCGCAAGCCCGGCGACCCGATCCGCGCCCCCCTCTGCGAGACGAGCCGCAACTTCGCCAATAAGATCTGGAACGCGGCGCGGTTTGTGCTGATGAATATGAGTTCGGAGTGCGGAGTGCGGAGTGCGGAGCCGGGCAAGGGCGCTCAGCAACCGGCACTCGGCACTCCGAACTCCGAACTCCGAACTCCGCACTCCGAACTCTCCGACCGCTGGATCCTTTCCCGGCTGCACCGGACCATCGAGACGGTGAACCGGTCGTTCGCGGAGTACTCCTTCGACGAGGCGGCGAAGGCGCTCTATGCCTTCCTCTGGAACGAGTACTGCGACTGGTACGTGGAGCTGGCGAAGCCGCGCCTGCGCGAGGGGGACGGGACTGTGCGCGGCCTCCTCCTGCACGTGCTCGACCAGTCGCTGCGACTGCTGCACCCCTACATGCCCTTCATCACCGAGGAGATCTGGCGGAAGCTGCCGGGGGCGGGAGAGAGCATCATGGTGGCTGACTTCCCGGAGTTCGACCCGGAGTGCGTGGACGAGGATGCCGAGCGCGACATGGCGCAGGTGATGGAGGTCATCACCGCGCTGCGCAACATGCGCGCCGAGATGAACGTGCCCGCGTCGCGCCCCATCCCGACGGCCATCCTGGGGGCGGCCGATGGCGAGGTGGCCCGTCTGGAGCCGTGGAGCGGCTATATCCGCAGCCTGGCGCGCGTGGACGAGGTCCGCTTCGAGAGCCCCGAGGCGGCGCAGCAGCACCGCCAGGCACTCTCGCGCGCCGTGGCGGGCGTGCAGGCCCTTGTGCCCCTCGCCGGCCTGGTGGATATTGACGCGGAGGTCCAGCGCCTCACCCGCGAGATGGAGGGCCTGGGGAAAGAGGTCCAGCGCCTCAACGCCAAGCTGGCCAACGAGCAGTACCTGACGAAGGCCCCGCCGGCCGTGGTAGAGAAGGACCGTCAGCGCCAGGCGGAGCTGGCCGAGCGCCACCGGGCGCTACGCGCGCGGCTGGCGGTGCTGCGGGGGTAGCGGGTTGGCGAGGTGACGAGAGGATAGTCCTATGCCCTTCATCGTCGAAGACTACCACGACTTGATAAGGCTGTTGCATGAGAGCCCGGAGATGCGCGCTGAGGTGCGCCGGCTGGTGCTCACCGATGAGCTGCTGGACCTACCGGGTGCGGTGCGCGCACTCACCGAGTCACACCGGCGCGCCGAAGAGCGACTCACCCACCTGGACGGTGTCGTGGCGTCCCTTGCGGAGGCACAGCGGCGCACCGAGGAGCGGGTGGAGGCGCTGACGGAGGCGCAGCGGCGCACCGAGGAGCGGCTACAGAGCCTCATCGTCGCACAGGAGCGCACCAACGCACAGATCGCCTTGCTGAACGCCACTGTTGGCCAGTTGGATACCACCGTTGGCCGCCTGGTGGGGGAGATGTGGGAGATGCGATGGGAGAGGCGGGCTCCAGCCTACCTGGGCCACCTGCTGCGGCGCCTGCAGGTGATCACCCCCCGGGACGTGGAAGACGCCCTGGAAGCGCACCTGTCGCCGGAGGACCTCCGCGAGGTGATGCGGGTGCACCTGCTGATCAAGGGCCGGCCCCGCCATCTCCCCGGCGCGCCGGAGATCCTGCTGGTGGCCGAGGTCTCCGCCGTAGTAGACAGCCACGATGTGGAACGCGCGCTGCGCCGCGCGGGGCTGCTCCGGCAGGCGGGCTTCCACGCGGTGGCCCTGGTCGGGGGGCAGTCCGCCACCGAGGGCGCCGCGGAGCTGGCTCGCGACCGGAAGGTGGTCCTGATGCACGACGGGGTAAGTGCCTTCTGGGAGGAGGCGGTTGCCGAGTGGGGCCGGCAGTGAACGCGCCCCGTGTGCCGCCGCCTCCTGGAGTTGCTGCGGGGGTAGAGCCGCACCAGCGCGCGACCGACCACGGCGCTGGTCTGCGAAGGGAGTGGGTATGCGAAGCCGCAAGCCGATGCACCCCGCGGAAGTCGATAGGTTCCAGGAGTACGCCAGGACCGTCACCGAGGTGTTCTCTGCTCGGTTTTCGTCAGACGAAGGACGCTTCAAAGACTGGAAGCGTCTGCTCTGCCGCTTCCAGGACCAAGTCCGTCGCGTCGAGTCTGACGGGTGGAGCCGAGATCGCTCCTCAGAGGCGGGCCACACTCACAGCGAGATGTGCGTCGCGGATGCTATGCTGTCCTGCACGCGCCCCTGGTTCGCAAGTCTGGAATACGAACCCAGTATCCCGTCCTGTGGAGAGTCTATCGACTTTCGGGCGCACTCCAAGGATGGGATCACAGTCTGGATAGACGTAAAGACGATCAGGCCATCGCCAGGAGATCGCTGGCAGCAGTTTGAGCAGTGCGTCAAGCAGGCAGGATTCCAGACGCTGTCAAGGTCGTGTTGTTTGAGAACGGGCAAGGAGGAGATATCTGGCACGGGTGGTTCGCCGCTCGGAGTCGAATGCTGGAGTACACTTTGGAGCTCGAGGGCAAGATTGCCGAGGGGATGCTTGATGCACCTAACAATGCCTTTGTGCTGGCTCTCTGCGGGTGCGGGTGGTACTGGCGCCAGGATGACCTGGAGGATTTCGTGCACTTCTACCGTTCGAGCGCTCACCGCGAGGATGATCCGTTCTCGGTGATGGAGCGACACTACATCAGCGAGAAAGGGATAGCCCTCACAGGAACGGTGTCTCAGTTTGCCTATCTACGGCGACCTCAGTGGTGCATTCGTCCCAACTGCCTGATCTGGAGTGTGCAGTCACCGCCGCAGCCGTGGCTGAGGTTGGCTGGCCCACGATGAGAGGACGCCGCTATGGTCCAAGTCATCCGAGAACCCACAGCGCAGGCGCAGATGGAGCAAATGGCGGAGGCGTTCGATGGCGTCATGATCAAGCTCGCAGTTGATGTCGCTCGCGGCTTCCTGGCAGGCGGGTCCGGGCTGCACGCCGACTGCGAGGAGGCGTTGCTCGAAGATGGCAGCCGCCAGGAGGACGTCTGGGGTGCCGATTGGTACCCGCTTGAGGGGAAGGTGGCGTTCGAGTCGCTCATCAACATCCGGCCGCGCCAGGGCAACTTCGGACTCGAGGTCGAGGATCCCGCGCTGCGGGAGCGGATAGAGGGGATCGCGCGCCGGTTGCTGGAGGTGGGCTGATAGATGAACGCGCGCTGAGAGAGCGCTTCCAGGGCATGGAGTGGCCGCGGCAGCTTGGCAACCTCGCCTCCACGATGGCGCGAATTGCCTCGCGGGCCGGTTCGCCGCAGTACGACGAGTTGGTCACGGCCTCGCTGCGGGAGGCGATGCTATTCATCGAATGGAGTGCGCCGCGCGTGCCCCCAGACCTCTTGCTCGAACTGGCGGGGGTGCAGCGCGAACTGCGAGTTTGGCGGCGGCTGTGGCCCCTGGAGCCGGCCCGCCCCCTGCTGGCGCTCTATGCCCGCAACCGCTCCGACCGTCTCCTGCAGATGGCCGGGATGCAGCCGCGGGCACCCCGCGCTGGGGCAGCGAACGTGGAACGAGAGGATGCGAGGGAGGTGGAGACGTGACCGCCAAGGAGAGGGTCCGGAACCTGATCGAGGACTTGCCGGAGAGTGACCTGCTGGTGCTGGAGCGCATGGTGCGCGGGCTGAAGCTGCCCGAGGGGACTGCGCCCGCCCCGGTATCGCCGGAGGAGCGCCGGGCGAAGGCCCGTGCCGCCTATGGCTACCTGAAGGGGGATGGCCGCACGGTGGACGACTTCCTGCGCGAGAAGCACGAAGACACCGAGCGCGAAGAGGAGCGGTACCGCCGCCGGCACGGGGAACTCGCATGAGCGGCACCATCCATGTCGCCGATGCCGGCGCGATGATCGCCCTCCTGCGTGGGGAACCCGGCGGCGATCTGTTCCTCGCCTTGACAGAGGACCCGGAGAACACCATCTTCGCCCACGGCGCCAACCTGGCGGAGGTGTTCTATGATGCGCGGCGGTCACATGGTGAGGAACACGCACAAGGGGCGCTGCGCCGGCTGACCGAGGCCGGGGACCTCTTCCGCTCGGATTTCGACCCCGCGTTCTGGCAGGACTTAGCCCGCATCAAGGCGGATCAGCGGCGCGTGTCCCTAGCCGACTGCTTCGGCCTCGCCCTGGCCCGGCGAGTGGGCGGCACCTTTCTCTCCACCGACCGCCATGAGTTGGACAACGACGCGGTCCGGGCGCTCTGCCCCATCCGGTTCATCCGTTAGTCCTACAGACGCACTTAACCGCGAATGAACGCAAATGAACGGGAATGGATAGGAACCAGGCTCTCGCCGCGGTCCACCGCAGGCCACGGGATGCCTCCACTTCAGAGCCCATTCGCGTCTATTCGCGTGTATCTGCGGTTGTAGAATCAGCGGGCGTGTGAAAAGGACGCAGATGAACCTCCAAGAATCCCTCGCCTATCTCTCTTCCCTCTCCCGCTTCGGCTCGGTGCTCAGCCTGGAGCGGATCCAGATGCTGTGCGCGCGCTACGGGCACCCGGAGGATCGCATCCCGGCCCTGCACGTGGGCGGCACCAAGGGCAAGGGCTCCGTAACGATGATGCTCTCGCACATCCTGCGCGCCGCGGGGATGCGCGTGGGGAGCTTCGTCAAGCCCCACCTCTACGACGTGCGCGAGCGCGTGCTGGTAGACCTGGAGCCGATCTCCGGCGCGGAGTTCACCGCGCTGATGACCGAGATCCGCCCCCACATCGAGGCGGTGGCCGCCGCCGGCTTCGGCAACCCCACCGAGTTCGAGGCGAAGACCCTCCTGATGTTCCTCCACTTCGAGCGCCTGCCGGTGGATGTCGCCGTGATCGAGGTCGGCCTCGGCGGCACCTACGACTCCACCAACGTCCTCACGCCCCTCGTCTCAGTGATCACCAACGTCAGCCTCGACCACGTGGAGCGCCTCGGCTACACCATCCCGGAGATCGCGGCGCAGAAGGCGGGGATCATCAAGCCTGGGCGCCCGGTGGTCACGGCGGCGCGCCACCCGGAGGCGCTGGCGGTGATCGAGCGGGCGGCACAGGCGCAGGGCGCGCCGATCTGGCGCATCGGTCGGGAGTTCGATGTGACGCGCGAGGCCTTCGGCGAGGGGTGGCAGCGCTTCCGCGTGCGGACGCCGGTGCGCGAATACCGCGACCTGACCACCCCGATGGCCGGGGAGTTCCAGGTGGAGAACGCCGCCACCGCCGTCGCCGCCCTCGACATGCTGAGCGCCGTGGAACGCGCCGTCCCGGAGGCGGCCGTGCGCGCCGGCCTCGCGAAGGCGCGGGTGATGGGCCGGATGGAGATCCTGCGGCGCGCGCCGCTGGTGATGATTGACGCCGCCCACAATGCCGCGTCGGCGCAGGCGCTGGCCGCCGCGCTGCGCGAGCTCTACGGCGACCGGCGGCTCATCCTGGTCCTCGGCATCTCGCAGGACCACTCCGCCGCCGACGTGGTCGGCGCCCTGGCCCTCCGGGCCGCGGCGGTGATCGCGACCGCGGCGGACAACCCCCGCGCTCTGCCGGCCGAGCAGGTAGCCGCGGCGGCCCGGCAGCAAGCGGCGTGCGTCGAGGCCGTCACGCCCGTGCCGGAGGCGGTGCGCCGCGCGCTCGCCATCGCGCAGCCGGAGGACCTGATCTGTATCACCGGGTCGTTCTACGTCATCGGCGAGGTGGACCCGGCGACGCTCGCCCATCCACCGGCCGGGTGAGATACCCCGGCAGCCCACGGTGGCACAGCCGACGCCGGCCGGGCACGCGCCGGAGCGATGAGGATGCCCCCGAACTCGCCCCAATCCCCCTTGACAGACGGGCACACTGACTGGTATCATGTTTGCAGATTTGAGCAATCGTTCAAGTATTTTCGGGGAAGGACTCGCGATGGATGCGGACGCGGCGCGGGATGGAGTGTGTGAGACGCACTACGTAGATCAGGAGCGAGTGAACGTGGTGGCGGAGCGGATGCTCCCCGGCTTCGTCTTCGCCGGGCTGGCCGAGACGTTTCAGGCGCTGGGCGACCCGACGCGGGTGAAGATTCTCTTCGCGCTCTCGCAGGCGGAGCTCTGCGTCTGCGACGTGGCGGCGCTGCTCGGGGTGAGCGTCTCGGCGGTCTCCCATCAGCTCCGCACCTTGCGGTCGCTGCGCATCGTGCGCCCGCGCCGCAAGGGCCGCCGGGTGTACTACTCCCTGGACGATGAGCACGTGCGCACGCTCTTCGACCAGGCGCTGGAACACCTCGGACATCGGGTTTCGGACGCGGACGAGAGAAAGGGCGAGGAAGTCGGTGGCGACGAAGAGCTTGCTGCTGCCGGTGCTGCTGCCCGGAGGTGAGGAGTGCGCGCGCTGCGCTGAGGATCTGACGGCGCGCCTGCTGGAGGTTCCGGGAGTCCGGGCGGCCGAGGTGGATCGCGGCGAGGGCCGGATCGTGCTCACCTACGATGGCTCTCAGGTCTCGCCGGAGGCGATCGAGCGCGCGGCCGTGGCGGCGGGCGCCGCGCTGGTGCAGCACGTGACCCACGAGAACCTGGTGCTGCGGGGCATGGATTGCCCGGACTGCGCCCTGAAGGTCGAGCGCGTGGTGAGCGGGCTTCCGGGAGTGCTGCACGCCTCCGTCTCCTTCGCCGCGGCGCGGCTGGCGGTGGCCTACGATTCGCGCCACGCCTCACGCGCTGCCATCCTCCGTGCCGTCGGGCGCCTTGGCTACCGCGTCGAGGAGGCGCAGGGGCCGACCCAGAGCGGCGTCTTCCACCTCAGCGGCATGGACTGCGCCGACTGCGCGCGCAAGGTGGAGCGCGCCATCATGGCCCTCCCCGGGGCCCGCTCCGCGGGGGTCAACTTTATGACCGGCCGCGCCCACGTGAGCTACGACCCGGCGGCGCTCTCGCTCGACCGCGTGGCGCGCGCCGTGCGCGAGGCGGGCTACGAGGTGCGCGTGGAGGGCAACCCGACCCACGACCCGGAGATCCCCGCCTTCTGGGAGAAGAACGCCCGGCTGCTCCTCACCGTGCTCTCCGGGATCGCGGCGGCCGGCGGGTTCCTGGCGCAGGTGGGCGGCGCGCCCGAAGCCGTGGCGGGCAGCCTCTACCTGGCGGCGATCCTCGCGGGCGGCATCTACGTGGTGCGCAGCGCCTGGGTCGCCCTGCGCACGCGCCTGACGACCGACATCAACTTCCTCATGGTCATCGCCGTCATCGGCGCCCTGGCCATCCGTGAGTGGGCCGAGGCCGCGTCCGTCGTCTTCCTCTTCTCGGTGGCGGAGCTGCTCGAGTCGTACACGATGGACCGGACCCGCAATGCCATCCGCGAGTTGATGCGCCTGGCTCCGGAGCAGGCGGTGGTGCGCCGCGACGGCCAGGAGTTGACGCTGCCCGTGCAGGAGATCCGCCCCGGCGAAGTGATGGTGATAAGACCCGGCGAGCGCGTGGCCCTGGACGGTACCGTCGTCTCCGGGTTCTCCTCCGTCAACGAGGCGCCGATCACCGGCGAGCCGCTGCCCGCGGAGAAGAGCGTCGGCGACGATGTCTACAGCGGCAGCATCAACGGGCGCGGCGCGCTGGAAGTCCTCATCAACAAGGAGTACGCGGACACGACTCTCGCCCGCGTCATCCGCCTGGTGGAGGAAGCGCAGGCGCAGAAGGCGCGCTCCGAGCAGTTCGTGGACCGCTTCGCGCGCGTCTACACGCCAGCGGTCATCCTCCTGGCCGTGCTGCTGGCCGCCGTGCCGCCGCTCGCGTTCGGGGCGTCGTTCGATGTCTGGTTCTACCGGGCGCTCGCGCTCCTGATCATCTCCTGCCCGTGCGCCCTCGTCATCTCCACTCCCGTCTCGGTGGTCTCGGCCATCTCGGCGGCGGCGCGCAGCGGCGTGCTGGTGAAAGGCGGCGCGCACCTGGAGGAGATCGGGCGGGTGCGCGTGGTGGCGTTCGACAAGACCGGCACGCTGACGCAGGGAGCGCCGGAGATCCTGGAGATCGTGCCCCTGGACGGGCGGTCGCCGGAGCAGGTGCTGAGCCTGGCTGCCGCCGTAGAGTCGCGCTCGGAGCACGCCCTTGCGGAGGCCATCCTGCGCAAGGCGTACTTCGAGGGGGTGCGCTGGCCCAAGTTGAGCGATTTCGAGTCGATCACCGGCCAGGGGGCCCGCGCGCGCATCGACGGGGAAGTGTGCTACGTCGGCCGGCCGGGCCTCTTCGAGCGGATCGGTGTGCCGGTGGATGGCGTGCGCGAGCGGATCGCGGCCGAACAGGCGCGGGGGCGCACGGTCCTCTTGCTCGGCACGGAGACGGAGCTGGTTGGCCTCATTCTGGCGGCGGATCGGCCACGCGCGGCGGCGCGTGACGCCATCCGCGCCCTGAAGGCCCTGGGGGTCGAGCACACGGTGATGCTCACGGGCGACAACGCCGGCACCGCGGCGGCCGTGGCGCGCGAGATCGGCGTGGACGAGTACCGCGCGGAGCTGCTGCCCCAGCAGAAGGTGGAGGCGGTACACGACCTGCTGCGTCGCTATGGGCGCACGGCGATGGTGGGCGACGGCGTCAATGACGCCCCGGCTCTGGCGGCCGCCACCGTGGGCATCGCCATGGGCGCCATGGGCACCGATGTGGCGCTGGAGACCGCCGACGCGGCGCTCATGTCCGACGATCTGTCGCGGATCCCCTACGTGCTGGGGCTGAGTCGGCGCACGGTGCGGATCATCCGCCAGAACATCGCCTTCGCGGTCGCGGTGAAGGCGGCCTTCGTGGCGGCCACCTTCCTGGGGGCGATCACCCTCTGGCTGGCCGTGCTGGCGGACACGGGCACCTCGCTGATCGTCACCGCGAACGGACTGCGGCTGCTGCGCGCCGCGCGGCGCCTCCCCTCGGGGCGGGCGCGCGCCGGCCACGCCGCTCCCGCCGACGAGGCCTGCGCCTGCGGCGGGGAGTGCGCAATGGCCGCGCCGGCGTGCCACGAGCACGCGGAGCGCGCCGCGCCGCGGTCGGCATAGGAGCGCACCCGGCGGCGGCATCGAGCCTCAGCCCCGCAGTCGCCGCACCTGCAGCTTGCGGAAGCGGACCACCGCTTTGTCATACCAGTAGTGGCCGCCGATGCCGGCCCGGGAGCCCGGGGCGGTGCCCGGCTCCCCGATCGCCACGTCAGTGTGAACCGGCTTGCCGTCAACGAAGGTGCTCACCCGTTCGTTCTCCACACGCACCCGGAAGGTGTGCCGTGACGCCGGCGGCACCGGGCGGCGCACAGCGTCCTCCGCCTCGAAGAACTGGCCGAGGGATGATTCCTTCGTATCACGGTAGACGAGGAAGCTGGAGTAGTCGGAGTATCCGCTGGGGCGGAGGAAGATCACGCCGGCGTTCTGCTGGCTGTAGGGGCTGGAGACGAACTCCACCTCGCCGCGCATCTCCCAGCGGGGTCCGAACGGCTGCCGGTAGTCCAGCATCAGCCCCTGTCGCGTCGAGCTGCCCTCGATGGCGCCGTCGGCGGCCATCTTCCACACGCCCTTGGCCCAGTGCCAGGAGGAGAGGGTGGGGTCCACGCGCAGGTCCGTCCATTCGCCGTTGTTGAGTTGCTGATTGCCGCGCGTCTCCCCGATGCAGCGGTCAATGTACTGCAGGGCGAGGGGATCCGCCCGAGCGTCCCCACGCACGCGCTCCAGCAGCGCCAGCGACCCCTGGTAGTCGCCCTTGTCGGCCAGATCGCGCGCCTTGCGCACGCTCGGGCCGTAGGGGCGGGCGTGACCGTGGATCTCGGAGAGGGCGGTGCGACCCGCCACCCCCATCAACTCCCGGAAGGCAGCGTGGTCGTAGCGGTCGCCCAGCGCGTCCAGGTCCCGCTTGGCGTCATCACAGCGGTCGCAATACCATCCGGCGGCGACGGGCATCGACTCCCACAGGCGGCGCATCCGCCCCTGTGTCTGCTTCGCCATGCCGTTCGCCAGCACGATCAGGCGCGGGTAAGTCTCAGGGAGCTGCCAGTAGTGCGGGCCGCCGCCCAGGTCCCTCTCCAGCGCCTGGAGCGCGTAGAGGTACTGTCGGGGGACATCGGTATCGAAGCGGCGCGTGTTGAGGCACTCCAGCCCGAACTCGTGGAGCTGCTCCAGGCTGCCTCCCCACCGGGGGAGCAGGGAGGTCCGCAGCGCGTCATAGGCGGGTAGGTAGTCCACCTGGGCGGCAACGGCGCGGTCGAACCAGAGGCGGGGGGTCATGCCGGGCTTGGCGCCGGCGGCCATGGTGATGGCGGCCATCTCAGCGGCGGCGTAGGGGTAATCCGGGTGCAGCTCCCACTCCTGAATCAGGATGTCGCGGGCCTTCCCCAGGTGCTCCCGGAATCCCTCTGCCGCCTCGGGCGTGACCGAGCTGGCCCAGCCGAAGCCGCGTTCCTCCCAACCCTTGTCAACCTCCGACCGAGCCTGCAGGAGCTTGAGGGCGCGAGGGTTGATATTCCCCCTGCCTTCGAGGCACTGGAGCACCTTCCCCGCCGCCTCGCTCACCATCCACCGGACATTGTGCAGCAGAAGCCGCTCCTCACCGGGGAGGTAGCTGCCATCGCAGAGGGACTCCGCGGTGAGCTGGGCGGCGATCCCGAGAGTGCTCTCGGCGCCCGTGGGATCGACCTCCGTGGACCCGCGGTAGCTCTGGGCCGCCCGGATCGCAGCGAGCGCCGGAATGGCGCACTTGCGCTTCGACGGGTGGAAGCCCCGCGCCGCGCGCTGGAAGAGCGGGATGGCCTGGCCGTCATCCCCCTCGCAGTCCTGCAGGTAGGTGGCGTAGGCGTACGTCACGAAGGGGTCGTCGCAGTGGGCCTTCCGCAGCGCGGCGCCCTGCTCCAGCAGCGCCTCGTGGGCGGGGGCGCCCGGCTGTCCGCAGTAGGCGTTGACGAATCCCTCGATGAAGGCGCGCGCGTCCGCGCCCCACTTCTTGTCGCGCGCCCCGAACTCCCGGTACCCCTCGATCAGGTGGCGCCGGTAGAAGGGGGCCATCATCTTGCGAATGCTGCGCTCGGTCGCCGGGACGGCCGGCGCCTTGGGGGCGCTCGCTCTCGGGCCCGCCTTGCCCTTGGCCCCGGCGGCCGACGACGCTGCTGTCGCCCCTGCGCCCGGCCCGTCACTGACAGCAACACTCACGGCTGCCGGGGTGGCATCCGTGACCGCCGGGGAGCGCCGGCAGGAAGCGGACGCAAAGAGGAGGCAGGGGAGCAGAACGAGTCCGAACAGGCGCTGGATATGGGATCTCATCGCACCCTCCTCGCCGCCGCGGGTGGATGCGTGCCGAGGCCGCAGCGTGCCGAACAGAGTATCGCCGCGACGCCCCCACTCCGCCCGGCCGGAGGGGACGCGCTCGGGATGCAATTCGCCGCGCGCTCCCCCGTTCCTGCCCCGTCTCGCAGTGATGCGGCAACCGGCAGGCGCGGCGCGAGTCGGCGCCTGCTCTTGACGCCAGTGGCGGCGATCTGGTAGAATCTGACTGTCGGAACGGCAGGGGCCCCGTTCGTCCAGAGGTCAGGACACAAGATTTTCATTCTTGTAACAGGGGTTCGATTCCCCTACGGGGTACCACGAGAGGCAGATAGGGCCGTCGGCGCATTCCCCCGGCGGCCCTGCTGCGTACAGGAGCACACGTCGCGCGATGAGCCGATCGCCCTTCGAGCTGGTTTCCCTCGATCTGGACGGCACACTGCTGGATGCCGGCCTGCGCGTCAGCCCCCGCAACCTGGCCGCGGTGCGCCGCTGCCGGAGCCTCGGCGCCCGAGTTGTCATCAGCAGCGGCCGCATGCACGATTCCACCCTCGTCTACTGGCGCGCGATGGCGCTCGATACGCCGATCATCTCCTACAACGGCGCCTTCATCAAGCACGAGGAGACCGGCGAGGTGCTGCTCGACGAGCACCTGGATGCGATGGTGGCGCGGGAGCTGGTGGCGCTGTGCGAGGAGCGCGGCCTCCACCTCAACTACTACTGCGACGACCGCCTCTACATCGCTCGGCCGAACCACTGGGGGGATCTCTACGCCGCTCGGACGAGCTCCCTGCCCCACCCGGTCGGCAATCTGCGCGCTTTGGAGGGCAAGCCGCCGACGAAGCTCCTCATCGTCGCCGATGCGGCGCGAGTGGCATCGCTGCTGGCCGAGTTGGGCCCCCGCTACGCGGGCCGCGCCTACGTGACGACCTCCTTCCCGGAGTACCTGGAGTTCATGCCCCTCTCGGTGGACAAGGGGAAGGCGCTGGCCGTGGTCGCCCGCCGGTTCGGCATCGCGCGCGAGCGCGTGGTCGCCTTCGGCGACGCGATGAACGACGTGCCGGCGATCCGGTGGGCCGGGCTCGGCGTGGCGATGGAGAACGCCATCGCCGAGGCCCGCGCCGCCGCCGACCGCATCGCCCCGCACCACGCAGAGGACGGCGTGGCCGTGGTCCTCGAAGACCTCTTCGGGGCGCAGTAGCTCGGGCCACTGCCCGACAGTCCCAACCTGACCCCGGATCCCGTCTCCCCCCTACTTGAAGATCGACACCCCCAGGTTGAGACCGCCCAGGGCCCAGCCCCAGGTGCGGTCCTGTTTCTGCTGCTTCTCCACCCTGGCGACCTGCGCCGCGGTGCTCTCCTCCAGGGCCAGGCGCGCCGCCGTCTCCTTGTCGAGAGCATCCTGCAGCGAGGCGAGCTTCTGGTCGTAGGATTGCTTCGCGGCGGCCAACTCCGCACCGTGGCGCGTGTTGAGGGCCTCGATGCTCTTCTCCACCGCGGCCAGCCGGAGCTGCACCGCGTCCATCAACTCCTTCTTCAGTGCTTCATCACTCCGGGTGATGTCGCGCGCCGTCTGCTGCTGCGCCTCCGCCAGTCGCGATTCGAGCGCCTGACGCGCGGCGGCTTCGGCGGTCAGGTCGGCCCGCGCCTTCTCCAGCGCCTCCCGGGTGAGATCGAGCTGGAGGCGAGTCCTTGCCAGGTCCTCGTGGAGCACGACGTTCGCTTTTCCCAGCTCCTGAACGCGCACGGCGACGTCTGCCAGGGTCTCCTTGGGCGCTTCCTTCGGGGCATCCGCAGCGAACGCCGCCAGTGCCCCGAGTGAGAGCAGCCACAGCACGGCGATCAAACGATGGTATCTTCTCACGGCATGGTCTCCTTTCCCGTAGGGCGCGGGCTCCGCCCCGCGCCGCGCTCCGCCCCGCGCCGCGCTCCGCCCCGCGCCGCGCTCCGCCCCCCGGCCGGCCGCGCTGCCCCGCCCCGGGCGCTCACCGGCTCCCGACGATGCTCACGGAGGTATCGGCGGTCTGAACGGCGATCTCCGCGCCGCGGGCGTCGGTGAGGCGCACCTCGGCGAGTGTGAGCGCGCTGCGGCCGGGGGCTACCGCGCGGAACTGGACGACCGCCAGGTTGACTTCGGCCTGCGTCAGCGGCGGGGCGTCGCCGCGCGCTGCGGTGAACACCACCCTCCCCGGCTGCGAGAGATCATAGCGCCATCCCGGCAGGAGGACGCTCCGATCCACAAACGCCCTCCCGCGCGATACGTCGAAGGCACGGATGACGGCCGGATCGTAGGTCAGGACGACGCGGGCGGCGGCGAACTCCGTGGCGGGCGTGAGCGTCAGGGGCACCAGCACCACCGTGGGCAAGCCGTTCGTCTCCAGCGGCACGGAGGCGGGCTCGGCGAGCATCCCCAGGCGGGGCGAGGGCACTTCCACCTCGATGGCGCGCTCGATGCGGTTCGTCTCCACATTGGCGCTGCTCGCCTCCAGGCGAATCAGTAGGGCGCGGGCTCCGCCCCGCGCCGGGACCCGCGCCGCGCTCGCCTGCCCGTTCGGGCGCAGCGTCCAGGTGGCCTGCACGGTCTCGCCTCGCGGCAGCGCGGCGCGGCGGAACTCGGGCTCGCCCTCCAGCAGCTCGAGGCCCCGGGGCACCGTCAGCGTCAGGGTCACGTCGCGGGCGTCGAACCCGCCGGTGTTCTCCAGGTACCCCGCCACGGTGAAGGGCTGGGTGCGCTCGTGCAGGAAGAGAGCGGCGGACGGCGCGGTGAGGCCCAGGGCCAGCTTGCCCGGGCGCAGCGTCACCCCGCCGATGCCGTAGGCGGTGCTGAGGGTCCGGCTGGTCCCCGGCGCCAGCGGCTCGGGGTTCCAGACCAGCGCCGTGGCCGTGTCCGGGTCCGCCTCCCCCTTGCGGATGAAGCTCTGGTCGGGGGCGAGCGGCGGCACCCAGGGATCATCGGCGAGCGTGCCCCAGTCGGCGAAGAGGATCTGGTCCGGCGGGGTGAGATCGGCGCCGCGCAGGCTCCCCTGCGAGATGACGCCGGGGTCGGCGATGCTGTCGAAGGCCTGCCAGTAGTCCGGCACGGCCTTGCCCGCGAGGGCGCCGGGAGCGGTGATCGCCTCCGCGCCGGCGCGCACCGGGGCGCCGTCGTTCGTGCCGAGCATGGTGTCGAGCATCACGCGCAGCCCCACCTGGTGCGCGGCGGCCCCCCTGTTGGTGAGGTGGTAGGCGATGCGCACCGTGTCCAGCATCCGCGTGCTCGGGCCGCGCACGAGCGAGAGCTCCTGGGTCACCTCGATGTCCGCCAGCCGGACGGTGTGCGTGACGGAGGTCGCCGTCACCCGTGGCGAGCCGACCGCCTCGCCGCAGCGGGCGTTCCTGCCGGCGCGGCGATGGGTCGGCCCCCCGAAGACGTAGCTGGCGCCATCCAGGAAGAGCGTGGTGAAGCTCGTCCAGGGGGCCGTGCCGCCGAAGATGAGGTGCTGGCGCGCGCTGGCGGGGCGCGAAGGATCGCCGCCGGTGGTGCCGATCGAGAACCGGCCGGCCTCCTTGGGACCGGGGTTGACCACCACCCGAACGAACTCGTTGGCGATCACGAATGGCGGGGCGGGCGCGCTCTCCGCGGCGAGCGACCGGGTCGCCGGCACGAGGAGAGCGAGAACGAGCATGGCGAGGCGTGCGGGCATGGCGTTCATCCTCCGGTGACGTTGCCGTCGGCGAAGCGGAAGCGGAGGGTCTCCGCGCCGGCGACCGGCTTGCCGTCGCGCAGCGCCGGCCGGAACTTCCAGGAGTGGGCGGCGCGCACGGCGGCGGCGTCGAGAGAAGCATTCCCCGAAGAGGTCGTGACGGAGACGCTCTCCACCTCGCCGCTCGCGCTCAACGACACCCGCACCACCACGGTGCCCTCCGCGCCGGCGTCTTCAGCCAGCTTGGGGTAGCCGGGCACGGGGCCGCCCAGGCGCACCGGGCCGGTGGTGGGACCGCCCGGCTCTCCTCCCGTGGCGCCGGGGGCCGACTCGCGACCGGTTCCCTGCGTGCCGGTGCCGCCGGGGATCCCCGGCGGGGCAGGAGCGCCCCGGCCCCCGGGGGCTCGCATCACGGCCGGGGGCGCCGGACTGACCGAGGCCGTGCCGCGGCGCAGGCCGCCCCCGGGTCCCGGCCCGGCCCCGCTTCGTCCCGCCGCTGTGCGCCCGGGCGCCGTGGCCGTGCCGGTGCGGCGGCCGGAGGGATCGCCCGGCGTCACCGCCGCGTCCGCCGGGGCCGCGGGCCGCCGGGGCGCCGCGACCGGCTTCGGCCGGGGGACCGTTACCGCAGCCCGGGGCTCCGGCTTGGGCCTGGGTCTCGGCTTCGGCGCGGCCGGTTTGGGCCCGGGCGGCACGATGGCCGCCCTCGGACGGGGCGCCGGCTGGCGAGCCGCCGGAGCGGGCTCCGGTGCCGCCACGAAGCGGATCGGCACCAGCGACGCGAGGGACTCCGCGCCCGGCCCCGGGAGAGAGGTGTGCCCCAGCGCCACCAGCAGCAGGGCGTGCAAACCCAGGGAGAGCGCGATCCAGGCGCGCAGTGAGGGAGGAATCATCGTCGCGCGCTCGATTCGGGCTGGCGCGTCGCCAGCGCGATCTGGTCGAAGCCGACCCGGCGCGCCGCGTCAATGGCGGACACCACGAGGCGATAGGGGATCCCCTCGTCGGCTTTGATGACCAGGAGATCAACCCCCTGCTGCGTGCGCGCCTCCGTCAGCTTGCGCCCGAGAGTGGCGAATGTCACGCGCGCGTTGTCCAGGAAGACCTGCTGATCGCGGGTGATCGCCACCGTGATCGAGGTCGGCAGCGGCGTCCGCGCCGAGGCCGCCCGCGGCAGGTCCAGGCGCAGGCTGGACTCGCGCGCGAGCGCGTTGGCGGTGACGATGAAGATGATCAGGAGCACCAGGCACACGTCGGTGAAGGGCGTGATGTTGATTCCCGAGATCATCGCTGATTGCTTGTTGCGTCGGGTTCGGATCATGCGGCGCGCTCCCGGGCGTTCGTCTCGGACGGCCGGTCGAGGTTCTGCAGCGAGTAGGCCCACTCCGTGGCGGCATGCTCGAGGCGGAGGCGGAATCCCTCCAGGAGCGCGTGCATCCAGTTGTTCCCGATGACCGCCACGATGCCGACGCCGAGTCCGAGGGCGGTGGCGATCAGCGCCTCGGCGATCCCGCCGGAGACGGCGGCTGCCTCGGCGCTGCCGCGCTGGGCGACGGCGTGGAACGCGCGCATGATCCCGATGACGGTGCCGAAGAGACCGATGAAGGGAGCGATGTTGCCGATGGTTCCGAGCACCGGCAGCCCGCGGCCGGCGGACGCGATCTCCGCCTCGCACGCCAGGGCGAGCCGGTCCGCGACCTCCCGGGCACTCCCCTTCCGGTGCAGCAGCCCGGCCTTGGCCACGCGGGCGAAGGGGCCGGGGGAGCTATCCAGCAGGCGGAGGGCATCCTGCAACTGCCCGGCAGAGAGAAGGCTCTCCGCCCGGTGCAGCATCTCGCGCGGTACCCTGCCGATGCGCGAGAATGCCCACAGGCGCTCGAGAAAGATGGCAACCACAAGAATCGAACAGACGCCGAGGGGATAGAGCGCGACCCCTCCCTGCTGTATCAGGGCGAGCAGTGATTGCGAAGGCATGAAGCGGACTCCTTATCGCAAAGTGGTACCACTTCGTGGACGGACGGAGCTGCCGCAGGAAATGTTCAGTGGGCGCGGCCCCCGTGCGCCGCGCCGCAGACGCCACGCCGTTGTCCCATCCTTGACACCGGTTCCCCGGTGTGTTAGCATATCGCCGGGAGATCAGGGCAAGGTCTGTGGGAACGACAGGCGGGGGGGTGGTGTCCCCTATTCGGACGCCTGCCGCTGCAGACAGTGAGACACATGGACCATCTGGAGAGCACACTCGAGGAGATACGCCAGGGCATAGAGGCGGCGAATGCGACCCGCGAGCGCGCGCTGACCCTCTCGCGCGAGGTCATTCGCTTCTCGGCCAACTCCACCCGCGCCACCCACCGGGAGGACTTCGCGCGGGCGGAGGAGCTGCAGGCGGAGGCGGGCGCGCGGCTGGCCCAGATGCGCACGGCGCTCGTTGACTACCCGGGCATCTACTGGACCGGCTACGTCCAGGACGCCCAGAGGGAGTTCGCCGAGGCGTGTCTCACCCTGGCGCTGGTGCGCGGCGAGGCGCTGCCCGCCCCCTCCGACCTCCAGGTGGAGAACGCCCCCTACCTGAACGCCCTCGGCGAGGCGGCCGGCGAACTCCGGCGGCACTTCCTGGACCTGCTGCGCCGCGGCAACGTGCTGCGCGCCGAGGAGGTCCTCTCTCTCATGGACGATATCTACGACGGCCTGGTCGTCTTCGACTACCCGGAGGCGGTCACTGCCGGCCTCCGCCGCACCTGCGACATGGTCCGGGGCGTGCTGGAGCGCAGCCGCGGCGACCTCACCGCCGCCATCCGCCAGGAGCGGCTGCAGGAGGCGCTGCGCCGGGTCGAGGAACACACTGGAGGTTGAGATGCCATCCCGAAGCAACTCCCGCGACTTCGCCATCATCCTCTTCTGCCTGATCGGCATCGGGCTGTTGAACGATTTCTCGCACAACCGCTACCGCGGTCTGACGAGCCCCTGGCCGTATCTCGCGAAGGTGCTCAAGCTGGGCACCACCGTTGACCTGGACATCTACCGGATCCTGAGCTATTACGCAGAGAACCGCCAGATCGTCGAGAAGTTCGGGTCCGTGGTTGCCATCGGCTACATCCTCCAGGAGAAGCCCACCGACCTTCAGTCGGGCGAGGTACAGAAGGTGGGTAAGACCTTCCGCCTGGCGCGCCGGCTGTCGGAAACCCCCACCCAGGAGAACTCGCACGTGATCTCGGTGCCGGTGACCTACAAGGAGGACCAGGGCTTCGAGCCGGGCGTCTGGGTGCGCGTCCAGGGAAAGGTTGTCCCGGACCCCGCCAGCGCCGACCCCGCGAAGCCGCAGCCGATGATCCAGGCGACGTCGGTGACTGAGGTAGACAAGCCGCCCTACGGCGAGGTGCTGCTGCAGGAGGAGTTGCCGCAACTCGTGGACCCGGATGCGCCGGAGGAGAGTAGCGGCGACGAGCACGACGGGCACTCGCACTAGCCCGGCCATGACAGACTGCCTCGGCGGCCTGGTTTGAGGCACCTCCGGGCGATGCCCCGCCCGGAGGGTGCCGGCCACTCTCCGCGGGCGCCCTGTCCCTTGCCCCGCCGATACTCATCCTGCCGCGCCGCAGGCTCACCTGCCGAGCCGTGGTGAGCGGCTTCCCGACTACGTCACGCGCTTGACCCCGCCGGGGTCGGCGCCGCTTTGCTCTGTACAAGGCTCGCCCTGACCGCCGGCGAAGTCGCGGCGCCACGCGCCCGGAAGCGCCGTGGCCCCGGTGCGGGACGCGCGAGCCCGCCGGGGCCCGTCTGCGCGGGAGGCCTGGCGCCCGGGAATGAGAGGAAGCCCATGAGTAGAATGTGCACGGCCGTGGGGGGGATCCTTCCCACGGCGCTTCTCCTGGTCGTCTCCGCCACTATGCCCACGCGAGCGGAGGAGAGCCGCCGTCCGATCTGGCCGACGTACCGCGGGAACGCTCAGCGCACGGGCCAGAGCCCCTACCGGGGGCCAACGCAGATGCGCGTGAAGTGGGAGGTACCGCTCGGATACGAGATCGTCAGCGCCCCGGTCGTCGGGGCGGACGGTACGCTCTACGCAATCGCGGGCCTGGGCGTCTCCGCCCTGTCGCCCGACGGCAAGGTGCTGTGGACGCATGATTTCCTGAAGAGCGGGCACGCGGAGTCGTTCGGCGGGGGGTCGGGCGCCTTCCCGTCGGCGTCGCCGGCGCTCGGCCCCGACGGCACGCTCTACGTGCCGGTGGCGATCGGCGGCCATATCCTGGCGATGGATCCGCGTCCAGAAGCCGACCCTCGTCTTATCTGGGCGCGTGCGCTTCGGGCCAAGACCCGCTCTTCCCCCCTGCTGCGGGATGGCGTCTGCATCATGGCGATCACCAGGGGGATTCTAGCCGTTGATGGCGCCGGGAACGAGAAGTGGCGTCACGGCGGCACCTACTACGCGAACTCCTCGTTCGCTCTCAGCCCCGACGGCGCCACAGTCTACATCGGGAGTACTGAAAGGGAGCTCTATGCCATCGCCCCCGAGACTGGAGAGAGGAAGTGGAGCGCCGGCCCCGAGGGGGAGGGTGGGATTCGCCTGCCGGAGAGAGATGCTCAGGGGAACATCGTTCGGCACTTCACCACCGACGGCCACATCCCCGAGGCGCCCGCAGTGGGGCCGGACGGCACGGTCTACTTCGGATCGTGGGACGGCCACCTCTACGCCGCCGCGCCCGACGGCACGGTTCGGTGGGCCATTGACCTGAAGGACCGGGTCACGACGGCGCCGGCGATCGGCGCGGACGGGCGCATCGTGGTCTCCACCTTCGAGGGCACGCTCTACGCCGTGCGCGTCGTTGACGGCGAACCGATGGTGGATTGGCGAGTGGAGGCCAACGCCCGCTACTCTTCGCCGCTGATCTCTGCGGACGGGAAGGTGTACGTGGGCACGATGGACGGGCGGTTGAGCGCCTACGCGCTGGCGGACGGCCGCAAGGTCGGCGACCTGAAGCTGATCGAGGGTTGGGGCGCGATCACCCCCTCGCCCGTGCCGGGCGGCGACGGGGTCCT
The DNA here is from genome assembly GCA_016199585.1 of Armatimonadota bacterium. Lineage (GTDB taxonomy): Bacteria > Armatimonadota > JAAZEB01 > JAAZEB01 > JAAZEB01 > JACQGM01. The sequence goes on along the minus strand of JACQGM010000134.1, from coordinate 11,866 downwards.
CTACATCGGAGGCCAGGACGGCCTTCTTCGCGCCATTGAGTAGGAGGCGATCATGATGAGGTCGAGAGACGGGGGGAGCATTCTGCTCCTGGTGCTCGTGGCGGGCCTGCTCTCATCGGGTGCGGGCCGTGTCGCGGCAGAGGGGCAAGTCTTGAGCTACAACGAGGTCGTGGCGTTGGCGCGTGCCTACATGGACGAGGAAGACGGCGTCCGGCGGGCGGAGATCCTGAAGAAGGTGGAAGGATGGAGTGAGCGGCTGGATGAGATCGCCCGGGCGCTGCGCCCCGTGCCCCCCGCGGACGCGCCCACCGGCTACCTCGCCTGCGACCGATTCACCGTGCCGCGCATCCGCGCCCGGATGCAGCGGCTGCTCCCCATCCTTCCCGGGCCGCTGCCCGAGGGGGCGAGAGCAGTCGTCAGGGATGGGCGGTTCTCGGCGGTTGCTGAGAATGGTGACATCCTCTGGAGTCGCAAACACCCCCATCCCGCAGGCCCGATCCCTCAGCTCATTCCCAGGGCGGAGTCGGATCGCCGAACCGCTTTTCGCCTGCAGCGCGGCTCGCCGGGAGCAGCGGCCACGCCGGACGGGATCCCGGCGCCGGCCGAGGAGTATCTAAGCTGGGTCCTCGTGCCCAAGGACTATGATGCCACGAGGGCCTATGCCCTCTCTATCCGCCTCCACGGGGGTGGCGGCACGAACGCCATCGACTCGGCGGCGCTCGGCTCGGAGACGGCGGCGGATCGGGCACTGGCGGCACTGCCGAACAACACGATCCAGGTGGATCTGGGTACGCCGAAGATCGCTCCCCTCAAGTGGAGCTTCCCCGAGAGCGAAATCCACATCCAGTCGGTCATCGAGGAGTACTCCACCCGTTACCACATCGACCCGGATCGCGTCTTCATATCGGGTGGCTCCATGGGAGGCATCGGCTCCTGGTGGCACGCCTGGCGCCACGGAGACCGCTTCGCACTCATCGCCCCGGTAACGGGAACCTGGACGGCCGCCTACTGGCCCAAGCTCCGAGGCACCCTCTTGTATCATCTGAGCGGGGCCTATGACAGCCGGATGACTCGCGTAGATTGGGCTCGCTACGGTCACGAGAGGATGAAGGCGCTCGGCATCTTTCACCTTGACGGGGAGTATCCCGGCGGGCACATCAGCAACTCCTCCGCCGGGCCCCAGACCCGGGCAATCAGGGAACTGATGAGGAGCGCGCGGCGCGATCCGTATCCACCCTGGGCGTGCGCCGTCTCCCCGTTCACCCCTCCCTCGTCGTCCGGGTATCCGCTCTACTCGGGCACGGATGAGGAGTACGTTCAGCGTTTCTCCCCCCAGCCGTACAGCTTCTGGGTGAGCGTGCTGGAGCACGGCCCCGAGGGCATCCCGGTGGAGAGGCTGCGGACCCGGTTCGGCTATCCCCAGAAGTTCACCCCGGAGCGCGAGATGATGAAGGCGGGCGCCGCCGACGCCGAGAACCTGGGCGGCAACCGCTTCCGCGTCTACACTACCAACGTGCGCCGCTTCGCCCTCTGGCTCCACCCGAAGATGGGGGTGGACTTCGCCAGGCCGGTAGAGATAGAGGTGATCGAGCGGGGCGTGGACCCGGAGACGCTGGCGGAGGTGGAGCGGGCGCGGCACACGGTCAGGGTGTCGGCCAAGCCCTCGCTGGCGGCGATGCTGAAGTACCGGGGCGACCGGCGCGACTACGGCCTGATCTACCACGCCGCGGTGGAGGTGGCGGTTGGGGAGCAATAGGAGCCCATCCGGAAGACGGCAGCTACCTCTCACCACAGAGGACACAGAGGCTCGCTGGGGCACGGTATCCGACGACGCTATGAGACAGGTGGAGGAGGCCATTCAGGCGACGCTTGGCACATGATCTCGCCCCAGGCAGCAGCCAAGGGTGGATCGCCGTGCGGATGTTCTTGTCGCCGAGTGCCGCCTCTACGACCCGGGCACGGCGCCCGCCACCGCGCCGCGCGCCATCGGTGAGACGGCCGGCTCCCAGAGGAGCCGCGTGGCGCCCAGCCGCGCCAGCCAGGGGAGGCAGGTGTCGCGGGCGGCCGGGTCCATCTCGCCCAGCCACACCCAGTGCCCCCCGTCGAAGAAGAGGAAGCCCCCGTTCACGGCGGGGCGGGCCGCGAACTCCGCGGCCGCCAGCGCCGTCGCCCTCCCGATGCCGATGCGGCGGAGGCAGAGAGGGACACGGCTCAGGTCGAGCTGGAGGTCGGATCGGAAGACGGGATCGCGCTCGGGGGAGGGGTCCGTCAGCGTCCCCAGTCCGACGAACTCGGCCCACGGCACGGGCTCGGCGCAGAGCGCCATCGCCGCCAGGTGGTGCAGGTCGCGGTTGTAGGGCCGGCCCTCTGACTCTGGCCGCCGGTAGCGGAGGTAGAGCGCCACCTCGTCCCAGCGGCCATCGTACGCCGCCGCTCGCACCGGCGCGGGGAAGTTGCGCAGCGCCTCGGCCTGCCGCGCCAGCGCGTACTCCCGGAAACGGGGCACGTATGCCTGCCACCGGGGGTGCGGCGGCTGCACCTGCCAGCGGTCGGCTATGTCCATCAGGGCGCGGATCGAGACGGCGGTCGCTACGGTCTCGACGGACCCGTTGGTGCGCCGGGGATCCATCATCACGTGGGCCAACTCGTGCGAGAGCTGGTAGACGAGCTGAGCGTAATAGCGCCCGGTCACCGTCAGCGTGATCCGGTAGCGGGAGGGGTCCGTCGTCACGTCGGTGAGGGGGCCGTTCGGGTCCACCGTGCAGATGATCGGACGGAACGCCGGCGGCGGCCCGGGGAGGAGGCGGCTCACCACGGCGGCGACTTCGTCCGCCACCGTCTGGAGGTCTTCCCGCACCGCGCTCGGGAACGTCTCATCCAGCCGGGGCTGCAGCGGCGATCCGGCGAGCGGCGTGAGCGACGGCGGCGCGGCGGCGCGCGCGCCCGGCATTGGCGCTGCCGGCGTCCTGGTGGCGCCATAGCCGATGAACGCCGCGGCGGCCAGCAGCGTGCCGAGAGCGCCTCGAAACGATCTGGAAGCGAATGCCTGCATCCTGTCTCTGCTCCTGCACCGCGGGGTTCAGCGGTTCGGTGGGATCCGGGGGTGGAGGAGCAAGAAGGATGCCAGTGGGAGAGGGAACGGGTGCGGGTACGGAGGCGGATGGGGCGCGCTACCCGTCGGGGCGCGGCGCGCCCCGGCGGGAGTGACGAGTGATAGCGTCTTCAGTCAGAAACGAGACGAATCGTCGTCGTCCTCGGCTCGCCGGGGATCCGAGGACGAGGACGATTCGTTCCTATTCCTAACCGAAGAGGTTATCACACCTCGAAGCGGAACGAGTAGGCGTGCCGGCACGGCGGCGATTGCACCACGGACTCCGGCACGGAGACGGTGACGCCATCTGCCGCCGCCTGCCATTCCAGGGGCTCCTCGACTCCGAGGAGCCGGACGGCCGAGCCGCGGGCGGGCTGCACGTGTTGCACCGTCACCTGGCGAGGGAGACCCGCGCCGCTGCCGGCGAGCTGGATCGCGTAGACGGTATTCTCCTTGCGGGTGTAGTGGACGTCTCCCTCCTTGTACTGAGAGTGCATCCGCGTGCCGTAGATCGCCTCGCCATTCACGGCCAGCCACTCCCCCATCTGCGTCAGGTTCTCCACGACCGGCGGCGCCAGGGTGCCATCCGGGGTTCCGGACATCCCCATCAGCAGCAGGTTCCCTCCCTTGGAGACGATCTCCACCAGGATGCGAATCAGCTCCTGGATCGGCTTGCCGCCCATGGACATGCACGTCTCCCAGGGAACGCCGAGCGGCTCCGCCGGGATGCGGTTCTCGGGGGTCTGGTAGTTCTCGTAGGGGCCGCGCCCGTTCCGATCCACGACGATGAGCCCCGGCTGGTAGCCGCGGGCCATCTCCACCATGCGCCCGAGCTGGATGTCCTTCTTGCCGGCGTGGATGTCCCAGCCGCCGTCGAGCCAGAGGATGTCCACGCGGCCATAGCCGCTCATCAGCTCGCGGATCTGGCCGTGGACGAAGTCGGCGAACCGCTGCCAGCGCTCCGGCTCCTGGTTCGTGTCGTAGTTCAGGTGCCGGTCCGGGCAGGGGGTGTACGGCTTCCAGTAGAACGGGCTGTGCCAGTCCGAGTACGAGAAGTAGACCCCGATTCCGAAGTCCCGCTTGCGGAAGGCGTCGAAGAGCCGGGCGGTCACGTCGGGGTTCGGGTGGTCGGAGTAGGGGCAGTCGCGCGAGGTGATCTTGTAGTCCGTCAGTTGGGTGTCCCAGGCGCAGAAGCCGTCGTGGTGCTTGTTCTGGAAGACGAAGTAGCGGGCGCCCGCATCCTTGGCAACGCCGGCCCATTCCTCGGGATCGAAGTGGCGAGGGTAGAAGACCTTGTACTGGTTCCAGTAGGTGTTGCGGAACACATCAATGTCGTAGTCCCAGTTGGGCCGCACGCGGGCGCTCTGCGCGGGGTCGCGAGCGTGGTCCAGACTGAGCACCCAGGGCGACATGCCGAGGAGGCATCGCGGGCTGAGGGACATCATCACGCCGAACTTGAGGTCCTGGAACCACTCCAGGCGAGACTCGAGGGTCGTGTCCGTGCTCATGCAGCACCTCCAGCGGGGAACGGGGAGGGAACGCCGGGTGGTCGTTCCCTGCGCCGGCGCCCCCCGTGATTGGGGGCGAGTTCGCTATCGGTCCTGGTGGTTCCTTCTCGCGAATCACCCCTGCCCTTCGGGGCGACTGTTCAGGGCTCATGAGTACGGTTCGCAAGGGGCGGGCCGACACGGAGTGCGGCCCCTACATCTGGCGGAACGCCGCGCACCGTGCGGAATCAGTAGGGGCGCCGCTCCGTCTGCGCCCGCGCCGTGCTACCGGTTCCGCAGCGCCTCTTGCACGGCCGCCAACTCCTGCGGCGTCAGGTCCCAGACCTTGGCGGCGCACTCGTCTATCTCCCGCTCCACGTCCGCCAGTACCCCGGGCGACTCGCCGGCCGCGATGGCGTGCGCCCGCTGCGACAGCTCCGCCAGGCGGGCGTGGGTGGGGTTGCCCGGCTGGTAGCGGGGGATGCGGATGTTCTGAAAGATGTGGGGGTCCTGCTGAATCGAGATAGTGTAGGCAGCCACGCCCAAGCGAAACGGCGACGAGTTCGCGGCACCGCAGACAAAGTGCGCTTCATCCGGGTTCTCAAAGGGGAGGAGCATGATCTTGTGGTCCGGCACAACCGGCTGTCCGCGCTCAGTGCCCACTACGGCACACCCGAAGTGCCCCTGTTCCGCCCACACCACCTTATGGGGGGCAAAATGATAGGCGCGGAAGACACCCGCGTAGAACTCACCCCCACGCGCCATGAAGCTCTTGAGACCTCCGTCCTGCCGGGACCGCAGGATAGACTCATGCCTCTCGAGGTACCTCAGCGTGCGCGGGAACTGGTTCGACATCGCCGTGACCGCTATGGCTTTGCCCAGAGTGCCTGGTGGCGCTGTGACCAGGAACCTTCGGCTAACGTCTGTTGATGCACACCACTGGCTCACCTCCCTCCCGCGCAAGAGGGGGTACAGCAGGTCCGGTTCGAGGGTGTACAGGCCCGCCTGCACCTCTCGCTTCGCCCCCTCGGTGATGTTGCGCGCCTGCACCGTGCCGTCGGGGTTCTGGCGCAGGACCTCCAGCCAGTAGACGGCGTTGGCGCCGCCCGAATAGGCTCCGGCGTAGGCCCGGTAGTCACTCTGGCCCAGCACCTTGCGCAGGGCGCGCAGCGCGGGCCGGGTGGCGGTGATCCAGGCGCTGGTGGGATCGCGGGCATCCACCGGCTCGGCGGCCAGCGTGGTCGACTGGAGGAGCTCCTGCGCTTCCTGCAGGCTGGCGGTGAAAGGAACGCTGCGCCTGCCGCCCTTCTTCCAGGCGTAGTAAGTGATCGGGTACGCGGTGGGCTGCCCCTTGCTCAGCACAAACGCCGCCGTGCGGTTCGTCGCACCCTCAAAGGGCTGGAGTGCAGAGAAATCGTCTACCGTCAGCACCCGAAGCGCATCCCCTTCGCCAATCTGGAAGCGTCGGAAGCCCTGGCCGGCGCCGCTCGTCTTGAAGACGCTCTGAGTGATGACGAATCCGAGCTTGCCGCCTCGCTTCAAGTAGAGATCGGCGGCCACGTAGGTGAGGAGTTGAGAAAGGTCAACTTTCGTCTTGCCAAGGTGCCGATCTATCCCCTTCAGTTCCGGGAACAGCCCGCACTTCCGCCAGAGAACCTTGCTCCGGTCGCGGTACTCCTGCGGCAGGCTCTCCCAATTGACCCAAGGGGGATTCCCGACGACGTAGTCGGCAGGAGAGACGAAGAGGGGCATGAACATGTTCCGGGCGAGGTCGGCCCACAGGCCGTTCCGTCCTTCCCGGTGGAGCTGGAGGAGCATGTCGTAGAGCTCGCGCAGGTGGGGCTCGGAGCGACGCCACTCCGCTGCCGGGAGGCTGAACTGCCCCTCACAGGCGCGCAGAAAGGCATCGGCGCCGACTTCCTCGTTCACGTCGCGGCGCAGGAGGCGGGCCAGCGTGCCCAGGCGCTCCCGGTTGGCGAGCGCGTCGGGCACCACGAACTGCTTCCCCACGCCGCGCAGAGGGAGCTCATAGACACCCTTCGGAGCTGAGTAGAGCGAGTCGCCCTGGCCCTCGGCCGGGAGTACGATGGAGTCGGCCAGGTAGATCGGCAGCTCCACCGGCTCGGCCTCCGGGTCGAGGAGGTCGGCGATGGCAAGGAGGAAGTTGGCGCGCGCGGAGATCACGGCCAGCGGGTTGAGATCGAACCCGACCACGTTCTGGAGAAGGGCGGGCAGGAGCGTCTGGCTCTCGGAGACACCGCACTCGCGGGCCCACTGGCGGAGGCGGCGGATGATGAGGACCAGGAAGGTGCCGCTCCCGCAGGCGGGGTCCAGGAACCGCTTGGTGGTCAGGTCGCGAGCCACGCGCCGGGCCTGGAGGCGGCGTCTCTCCTCCCCCGCCGGGAGGTCGCCGAAGAGGTCCGAGTCCACCTGCGCCAGGAGGCGCTCGGCCAGCCAGTCGGGGGTGTAGTATTCGCCCAGGTCGTGGCGCACCTGGCGCGGGAAGAGGCCGTGGTAGAGGCGCTTCAGGAGGTCGCGCACCCGCTCGGGGGCCTGCTCCACGGCGTCGGGGTCATATTCCGAGAGCTGGGTCAGGAGCTGCTTCACCTGGCGCGCGATGGCCGGGGACCACTCCTCCACATACCACCCGAAGAAGTCGCCCTCGGTGAAGTTGCGGACGATCCGGGCGAAGAAGGCGCCGCTCTCCACCTCTCGGAGGCGCTCGCGTAGCCCCTCGTCCTCCAGCGCGGCCCACCCGGCCAGCCGGTCCTCCCTGTCGGTCTCGAAGAAACGCATCACGGCGGCCACGACCAGGAGCTTGATGAGCAGGGCGCTGTAGGTGTAGAGGGCGAAGAGGAGGCGATCCGGCTGGACGGCTTCCCTGCCCAGCACGCGGCGGGCGAAGGTCATCAACTCCTTCTTGTCCTGAAGCCGCTCGGGATTCAGGCCGGCAATGTCGGCGAAGTAGTCCTTCCACTGGTTGAACACGGCCTCCGTGAAGCGGCCCGGCGAGCCGAGGGCATCGTAGAGCGCGCGGACGGTGGCGATGGTGGTCTTCTCGCTCTCGGCGCCGAACTCCCGAACGAGCGGCTCGGGCAAGAGCGGCGGACGGCGGAACGTGAGCAGCAGGCGCAGGAAGCGGCCCACACTCACCGGGTTGGTTTCGGTGGGGGCTTCCTGGACCCATTGTCCGGCGCTGTAGCGGCAGAAGATGAACCGAAGCCCGTCCGTGACCACCCCCGCCACCGAAGGGGATTCCCAACCCTCGGTGGCGATCAGCGCATCCATATACTGGCGCGCTTGCTCGATCGCGTGCCGGTTGGTGTGCCCTTCGTTGGTGGGGTAGAGCGAGCCTGGGGGCTCGTACTCCACGACGACGCGATGGAAAAGGCGGTCAATGCGCCCGCTTCTGGGACCAGTGTCCTCCTGCCATACGACGCGACGCTCGCCCCGGGGATCCCAGCACAGGCCCAGGTTCGTCGCGACGTCCGCCAGAAGGTGGTCGCACTCGAGAACGAACTGCGCTTCGTTCCCAGGGTTCGCCTCGGCCGCGGTGCGGATTGCGTCGGCCAAATGCGTTACCCGGCTGCGAATCTGCCGCCAGACCGTGCTCTCAAGGGTCTCTGCCGCCATCGAGTCACCGGCTCCTCTCATAGGATGCCCAGACAGGGATGAGATCGCGGATCGGGCCGACACAGAGGGCAGCCCCTACGGCCATCTTCGGTACGCAGGGCGCTGTTCCCTCCACGCCGGACAGTCTCGGGCTACCGTTTCGGCGACGCCAGCGCCAGCAGGTTCCCAATCCAGGTGGAGAAGAGGATCCCGAGCAGGCAGAGGCCGAGCAGCGAGGCGGCCGCCGGGGGCACGCGGCCGCTCGCCGCGCCGAGGTGGACCAGCAGGGCGCCGGCCAGGCCCATCGCCGCCACGCCGGCGGTGTAGGTGCCCATCGCCAGGCGCGGCCAGCCGAGCTTGCAGCGGAAGGTACCCGCCAGCGGGAGGATCAAGAGCGCCAGCTCCGCGCCGACGATGAGCAGCGCGGGGACCCGGAGCGCCAGGGAGAGCACCACCGCCGCCATGCCGCCCAGCAGCGAGCCGCCCACCCAGTTCGAGGCGACGATCTGCTCGCGGGAGAGCGCCAGCCGGCCGAAGCGGTTCAGGCGCAGGATCACGTTGAAGAGCGGGTCCGCCGTCCAGGTGAGGAGGGCGAAGAGGAGGTAGAGCGCCACGATCGGCGTCACGACGGGCCGCAGCGCGGGCATCTCGCGCGCCAGGTTGCGAAGGATGCGCACCCCGAACACGCCCCCGAGCACCACCGCCCACTGCCCCCGCGCGCTGAGACGCGACATCCAGAGGAAGTAGCGCAGCATCAGGCCATAGAGGAGGTGCCGGGCCTTGAGCGCCTCGACGATGCCGGCGCGCGCCCACTCCAGCTCCGGATCCAGGCGCAGCGCCTCGCGGAAGGACTCCATCGCTTCCTTGTGCCGCCCCTGATGGAGGAGCGCCCACCCCTGATTGGCGTGGGTGAGCGCGTTCTCCGGATCGCGCGCCAGCGCGCCCTCGATGGCGGCGCCGGCATCCTCCTTGCGTCCGAGCTGCACGAGCGCCATCGCCCGCAGGTTGGCGCACTCGTCGTGCTCGGGGTCGAGCCGCAGGCCCTGGTCTGCCGCACCGAGGGCATCCTGCCAGCGGCGCTGCTGAATGGCGAGGCGGGCCAGCACCCCGAAGTGATCAGGGTCCTCGGGGTCCAGCCGGATCGCCTCGCGGATGGCCGCCTCGGCCTCCTTCAGGTAGCCGCGGGCCCCCAGGACGTTGGCGAGGGCGTAGTGCGCGAGCGGCAGGTCGGGTCCGAGGTGAATGGCGGCGCGCGCCTGCTCGGTGGCCTCCGGGTACTTCTCGGAGGCGCTGAGGGCGATGGCGAGGAGGGCGTGCGCGAAGGCGTCGTCCGGGTCGTCGGCGAGGGCGCCGCGCAGCTCCCGGGCGGCCTGGTCGTAGCGCTCCTGCCGGAGGAGGACCGCGGCGCGGTGGATATGGGCTTCGCTCATTTCTTCAGCCCCAGGTAGTGCAGGATGTCGTCGTAGATGCCGCCCTGGTTGGAGTAGAGGGCGTAGTTGCGGGCCGTGGCGAACCACTCGCGGGTGGATGCCTTCACGCCGCGGGCGGCGGCCAGGAGGTCGCGCGTGCCGATAGGCTGGGGCACGCCGCGCTTCATCGCCTCGCGCAGCTTCGCCTCGATGGTCACGTCCACCACCGCCTTCAGGTCGGCGCCGGAGAAGCCATCGCTCTTCGCGGCCACCTGCGCATGGTCCACCTTCTCCAGCGGCTTGCCCTTCAGCAAGATCTCGAGAATGGCGGCGCGCGCGGGGGCATCGGGCGGCGGGATGAAGAGGACGCGGTCGAAGCGCCCAGGACGGCGGAAGGCGGGATCGAGGTGCCAAGGGGCGTTGGTGGCCGCCAGAACGAGGACGCCCTCATTGGATGCCTGCACGCCGTCCAGCTCGGCGAGGAACTGGTTGATGATCTGGCGGCCGCCGCTGTGGCGCATGTCGCTGCGGCTGGCGCCGAGGGCGTCGGCCTCGTCGAAGAAGAGGACGCAGGGACGGGTGCGGCGCGCCTGCTCGAAGATTTCGTGCAGGCGGCGCTCGCTCTGGCCGATCCACATGTCGAGCACGTCGTGCAGCCCGACGGCGAGGAAGCCGGCGCGGATCTCCCCGGCGGTGGCGCGTGCCAGGTAGGTCTTGCCGCACCCGGGCGGGCCGTACATCAGGATGCCCCCGCCGACCGGCTTGCCGTAGGCGGCGTAGAGGTCGCGGTTGGTGAGCGGGTAGATGATCTTCATGCGGATCTCTTCCTTCACCGCGTCCATCCCGCCGACGTCGGCGAAGGTGAGCCCCGGCCGCTCCAGCTCCGTGAGCGTGTCGCCCGCCTCGCCGTCGAGGGCGCGCACCCGGCCCTCCACCACCTCGGCGGCGCTCTCGATTCCGGCATCCACGCCCAGCGCCTCGGCGAGCGCATCGTCGGCCAGCGAGGGGTCTGTCTCGACCGCCTGGCGGTAGGCGCGGACGGCGGCGCCGACCTGCCCGGTCTTGAGGAGCACGCGGGCGTGGAGGAGGTGGGCGGCGCCGGTGGCCTCGGGGGCGGAGAGGAGGTCCTCCAGCACGGCGAGGGCGACATGGTGCCGGCCCCGGGCATGGTAGGCCTCCGCCAGGCCGAGCTTGGCGCGCGTGTCGTTCGGGGCGAGCTGAAGGACGCGGCGGAACTCCTTCTCCGCCTCGTCGAACTCGCCCAGGGAGACGAGGGTCTCCGCCAGGTGCCGACGCAGGGGCACGTTGTCGGGGGAGTGGCTCAGCGCCTCGCGCAGGGCGCGCATGGCATCGGCTTCCTTCGGCATCTCCGGGTTCCTTCCCGCCGGCAGAGGGGCATCGCGCACGCGGTAAGGGTAGCACAGGGGGGCGGGGGGAGTCAAGACGAAAACGCCTCAGTGCCCAATGGTCGCAGTCAGAGCAGCAACCCTACATGCCAGGCGCACTCCGTAGGGGCCGCGCTCCGTCTCGGCCCGCCCTGCTCACAAATCCCGAACTCCCACACGGTTCAGGCCGGGCGCGAGGGCACCCCAACCCCGCGGCCTCCCGGGTGTGGAGCCGCCTCCAGCTCGGTGCCGCGACCAGCAGGGGCTTCCCCTGCCTCCATCTCGGTGCCGCGCCCCGGCGGGGCCTCGCTGGCGATGAGTTCCGCTGGGAGCCGGCTGACCGTCGGCTGACCAACGGCGCGGAGGGCCCGGTACTGCTCCCCGATGGCCTCCCGCTCGCAGCGGGTGAGCCGCACCAAGATCAGGGAGAGGAGTGCCATGTACCAGAGGACGTAAGGAACGGGGAGGAAGACCATTCCAGCGAGCAGGGCAGTACCTCTCAGGGAAGAACGAAGCACCTCTGCCACCATCGCCCGTCGCGTCGCGTGGCCATTCCACTCGAAGAGGAAGCCGAAGAGCCCCGCCCCTCCCCACACTGCAGGAACCCACCACACGCCTTGAGGGCCCACCGGTAAGCGGGCGATGCCAAAGCAGCCCCAGAGCGCGACCAGATAGAACACCCGAACAGGCACCAGGCGAGCCACGGCGAACCCCAGGCGAGCAACCGCGAGCAGCGCGCGAGCGACCGGTAGTGCCGTGGTCATGGCAACCTCCCGCCATCCCCCCGGGCTGGCATCAGGCCCGCTGCTATTGTACCAGCCGCCGGGAGAGGAGTCAACGGGCACGGCAGGGGGTAACAGTTCAGGATGTATGAGTACGATT
>JACQGM010000004.1 GCA_016199585.1 Armatimonadota bacterium | reverse complement strand
GGCGAGCGCGCTCGCCAGCACGCCCGACCCGGTGTAGGGGATGCCGAGCACCTCCAGCATCCCCTGGACGGTGCCATCCTCGCCGAAGCGGCCGTGCAGCGCGACGAACGCCAGGTCCACCTTCTCGCGCGCCAGCGCCTCCAGCCACGCCGTGCTCTCGGCGCGGGGCCGCGGGTCCACCGCAAACGCCTCGAACCGCGCCGGATCGAGCGCAGCGAGCACCTTGCGGCCCGTCTTCAGCGATACCTCGCGCTCCGAGGACATCCCACCCATCAGCACCGCGACTCGTGTTCTCTCGTCCGTCTGCAACTCCCCATCCCCCCTTACCGTTCCCCGGTCCACAACCGGCCGGACGGAGCATCGCGATCAGGAAAACCGTCCCGAGGGCAGACCGAAGTCCAGCATCGTGCGCAGCCCGGGTCTGGCGGATCCCATCTTGCGGACCGCGTTCAGCGTCATCGCGCAGGTGACCACGTCGCCGTGGAGCCCGCCGGGAATCAGCATCTCCACGTCCGGCACGCCCTTGATCAAGACCCTCTCCTGAGGCTGCGGGTGCCCGAAATAGGCCTGAAGGTTCAGGGTAACCGCTGCCTTGCCGCTGCTGAAGCCCTGGGCAATCTGGTTCACGCCGGCCACCATGCCCGGAAGGATCTCGATGAACTCGCTCTTGAGAGACCGCGTGGCGATCACGGGCAGCACTCTCTCCTGGAGCTTGTCAATCCGCACGTCCAGCGCAGCGGCGATCATGTGGATGGATTCCTGGAACCCGACATGACGGATCTTTCCTTCGATCACCTGCTGCTCGAACACCTCGAGACTCAACCCGGCCCCGATCTTCTGCTGGAAGGGCAGCCGGCGCACGGACGCATCCTGGAAGCGTTCGACCAGAACCGTGTCGACCCGCTGACACGCCCCGGTGAGGAAGGCGGGCAAGGCATCCATGACGAATCCGGGATTGACGCCGGTGCCGAGGACCGAGCAGCTCGCCTTCGAGGCCCACGCATCAATGGTGGCCGATAGCTGAGGGGCGGTATTCCACGGGTACGCCAGCTCCTCGCACGTTGACACGACGTGCCAACCGGCCTGAACGCACGCGCGAATCTGGTCGGCTGCCCGTTCGAGGCTTGACGTGGTACAGAGGACAGCGACGCCCTTCCGGGATCCCTTGAGGGCTTCATCCAGGGTCGCCGACACCTCCACGCCGATCTTCCCTGTCCCCAACACATCGCCGAGATCGCGTCCCTGCATCGCGGGGTCGATGTCTGCGGCGGCAACTATCTCCAGTTCGCTGCGCTCCAGCGCCATGACGGCGCAGCGCCGCCCCACGGGTCCAAGACCGACAACGCAGACTCTCGTTCTTTCCGACATGCCAAGCATCCACCTTTCTCGCATATCATCATTCGCGCGCCCGGTCAATCGCCTCCGCCAGGCACTCCGCCCCGAACTTCACCGTATCGGTAGTGGGCAGGCCGGTCAGGTCCTCGGTGCGCGCGATCTCGCGGCGGGCCTCTTCGTCCGTCAGGTCGTAGCAGTTCAGCGCCACGCCAATCACCTTCGCCTTGCGCAGCGGCAGCGTCATCGCTTCGTAGAGCTGGATCACCTCCGGCAGCGGCGGGATCGGCAGCGTCGAGTCACGAATGAGCTGGCGCGTCGGCTGGTGGCAGAGGATCATCTCCGTGGGCATGCTGCCGTGCAGCAGGCCGAGTGTCACCCCGGAATAGCCCGGGTGCAGCAGCGATCCCTGTCCTTCCACGAGCACCAGGTCGTGGCCGGGGGCGTGGTCCAGGATCAGCTTCTCGGTGGCGCCCGCCATGAAGTCGCCGATCACCCGATCGATGGAGATGCCGTATCCGGCGATCATGATGCCGGTCTGCCCCGTGGGGATGAACACCGGCGTGCGCCCGCGTGCCCGGGCGCTCTTCTCGATCTCCAGGGCAGCCGTCATCTTGCCGATGGCGCAGTCGCTGCCGACGGTGAGGACCACCTGCTGGGGGATGCCCATCACCTTGGCGTTCCCTACCGGCAGGTCGGTAGGCGGCTCGCGCACGTCAAGGATCCGGCGCCCGAGGCGGGCGGCCAGGGGCTGGAACTCCGCGTCGGTCGCCAGCGGCTGGTGCAGGCCACTGATGATGTCCATGCCGTGCTCCAGCGCGAAGCGAATGGCGGCACGCCACTCGGCAGGCAGCCGCCCCCCGCGCGGCGCGACACCGATCAGCAGCGCGTCCGGGCGTGCCGGCAGCGCCGAGGCCACGTCGGGGAAGAAGGGGATGTCCGGCCGGATGCCCATCACGTCGGCGCAGGCGCCGGTGCGGCTGGCGTCCACGATTCCCACAATGGTGTTGCGTCCGTAGCGGACCACACCGTCCGCCGTCTTCGAGTGACCCCGAAAGAACTCGCCGGGGGTGTAGATGAGCAACCGTTGGAGGCGCGCCAGCGTTCCCTTGATCAGGTCCTCGAGTCCGCCCGAGGACATGAAGAGCGCCACGTCATCGGGCTGGAGCTGGTTCACCAGGAAGTCCACGATGGCCGGGCGGTCCTCCATGTAGCGCACGTTCGGCTGCGTCTGGCGCACCGCCTCGGTCAGCTCCGGGACGGACATGCGCTCGTCCTCGGGAATCTGCTCCGGGTGGTGCATCGCCGGGAGGATCACGCCGTGCGCCGGTCCGAACGCCTGGGCGTACTCCGGCAGGTAGCGGCGGTTGCGGCTGCTGAAGGTGTGCAGGTCGTAGACGCACCAGAGCCGCCGCCCCGGGTAGCGCACGGCCGCGGTTTCCAGCGAGGTGCGCGCCTGCGTCGGGTGGTGAGCGAAGTCTTCCACCACCGTGACGCCCCCGGCCTCGCCGCGCAGTTCCATCCGCCGCCGCGCCCCGCGGAAACTGAGCAGCGCCTCCCTCACCGCCGCCGTGTCCAGCCCCAGTCGCTCGGCGATGGCGAGGGCCGCGAGCGCGCTGTAGACCACGTAGCGCCCCGGCTGCCCGATGGCCACGTCTCGCCGCCACGGCTTCCCGGCGCGCACCACGTCGAAACGGGAGCACTCCGGCTCCAGGCGCAGGTTGGCGGCCTGCCAGTCGGCGCCCTCGGCGTAGCCGAAGCTCTTCACGGGGCAGCGCGCGGCGGCGAAGACGCGCGGCACGTTGGGCGAGTCGGCGCTCCCCAGCAGCAGACCCTCTTCCGGCACGATGCCCGCGAACTGCTCGAAGGCGGCGATGTACTCCTCCTGGTCGCGGAAGAAGTTGATATGGTCGAGCGCCACGTTCATGATCACCCCGACGTGCGGCCGGTAGTAGAGGAACTTCGGCGTGCGGTCGAACTTGGCGCTGAGGTACTCGTCGCCCTCCAGCAGGAAGAGGTCGCCCGATCCGAGGCGGGTGTTGACGCCCAGGTTGCGCGGGATGCCCCCCACCATGAAGGATGGGTCTTGCCCCGCCTGCACGAGCACCCAGGCCAGCAGCGAGGCGGTGGTGGTCTTGCCGTGCG
>JACQGM010000123.1 GCA_016199585.1 Armatimonadota bacterium | reverse complement strand
GACGGTGGGCGCCAGCGGCGGCACCACGCTGCACACAGCCACGCCGCCGACATCCGCCGGGGCGATGCCCTCCTGCGCCAGCATGGCGGTGAGGAGCACGCCGTACTCATCCGCGGTGCGCTGGCGGTCGGTGACCAGCCGCCAGGTGGCGAGGAGCCGCCGCTCGGCGAAGACGCCCGCAGTGATGTTGCTGTTGCCGATGTCGAGGGCGAGGAGCTTCATGGGATTTCGGGTTTCGGAAGCGGGCGGGCGCGGGTGCGCAGCCAGGCGGAGAACGCCTCCCAGCCGATGGCGGCCGTGGCCAGGTCGAGGACTACTCGCTCCGCCTCGTCGAAGTCCTCCTCGAGCGGGAGGTCCCACCCGAGGCGCCACAGCAGTTCCGCCGTGGCCTGCATGGCTGTGCGCTTGTTTCCGTCGCGGAAGGGATGGTCGTGCGCGATCGTCTGAGCCATGGCCGCCGCCTTGTCGAACGGAGACGGGTACAGCTCTACCCCGAAGACCGCCTGGTAGGGACGCGCGACGGCTGACTCGATGACTCCCGGGTGGAGAACGCCCCGTGCGCCCCCGGTGGCACAAACAACCTCCTCCTGGATGGCGAGAATGTCCTCGACGGTCAGAGCATTCGGCGGCAGGTCACTCATTGGCCAGGCGCTCCATCAACGGTCGGTAGCGCTCGATGCGCTCTCGCACGCGCTCCCGGAATGCCGCCGTCGGCTCGCCGTGGGGCACCTTCGCGCGCAGGACCCCATCGGTCAGCCAGGCGTGTACCGCCAGCGAGGAGAAGATGTACTCATCCCCCACCTTGCGGGCGGGGATCTCCCCGGCGTCGGCGAGCTCTCGGATGGCGTCCGGCGTCACCCCGAACGCCTCCGCCAGCGAGTTGATGTTGTAGAAGTCCTTCTGAACCTGTGCCATGGTCACTCCGTTCCCGTTCCCTCGTCGTCACTTCCTGCCTGACCGGGCCGCCGGTCCGCATCCATGAACGCCTGCACCTCGGTGCAGAAGGCCTCCAGGGGTTCGACTTGTGTCTGCAGAAGCCGGTGCAGCTCCGCAGGGGTCACCTGCCAGTAGAGGTGTACCGGACGGCTGCGGAGGCGCGCCAGTTGAAGCGCGGCAGTGGTGGTCTCGGGAGAGAGGATGCGGCTCTCGCCGAGCACCCGGGGCACGTCGGCGTACTCCTCCGCGGATCCCAGCGCGAGCCGGGCGATGAGATGCCGGCCCAGGTCCATCGCGGCCTCGATGGCGCGCCGGAAGTGGTGCTCGGCGATGGCGAAGTTGTCCGGGTCCGCGAGGAACTCTTTCTCGGGGAGTGCCGCAAGCTCCGCCAACCTGCGAACGGAACGACGCACCTGGCCCATCTGCGACCGCACCACTCTACGGTCTAACGATGAAGTGTCCACTCCGGATCGCCTCCGCCTCGTCCCGCTCCGAGGCTTCGATGAAAGGGCGGAGATCCATCCACCGCCGCATCACGTCCTCCTCGAAGTCGGCGCGCGCCCGGTCGGTGCGGGCGTAGAGGAGGAGGCCGTGGATCGCCGCGTTCTGGATGCGCGCCGGGGCCCGCTGCAGGAAGATGAGGTCCACCCGGCCCCTCGGGAAGATCGTCTCCAGGTCCTCCAGCAGCGCCAGCCACACGTCAATGGTGTACTCGGGCAGGCGGCCCGGCTCGAAGATAACGCCGATGTCCCAGTCGCTCCGGGCGTCGGCATACCCCTCGACCTGCGAGCCGAAGAGGTAGCAGAGCGCCACGCCATGCCGGGCGCACACCGCCGCGAGCGCCTCACGCCGGGGAACCGTCACCGGGTCCGTCATCGCCGCCCTCCATCACGGGGAGTCTACCGCAGCGTCGCCCTGGTGTCAACCGACAGACGTTGGCGCCGCCGGATTGGGAGGCCCTGTTTCATCACCTCACCGGGCGAGCCTCATCTCGTAGCTTGCCCCATGCCGGCAGGCGATCTCAACGATGGTCTCCGCCGCGCCGGTGGATACGACCCGGACCTCCTCGCTCGCGCCCCCCAGTTGCCAGGCACACACCGTTCCCTGCGCGCTCAACAGCCGCCAGGCGCCGCGAAGCGTGAGCCGCAGCGGCCGCGGCTGGCTGGCGCCCTCCACCAGGTTCAGGTCGGGGTCGGCCACGCTCACGCGCAGCTCCCCATCCCGAGGCGCATCCGCCATGACGAGGCACGGACGGTCCACCGCCTTGACCGGGAGCGTCTCCGCGGCGACGGCGTGCGGAGCGACCTCCTGCGGCGCGAAGAACACGCAGCCCCAGCGCCGACCGGCGGCGTCCCAGACGATGTGCGCCGCAGCGTCACGCTGGCGGACGCGGTAGGGCGGATCGGCGGCCAGCTTCCGCAACGCCTCGGGGGTGGCCCGAACGACCAGCACGTATTCGTAGCCGGCGCTGTCGGGGGCCTGGCCGTGGTCAATCCAGGCGGTCAGGAAGTCGCCTTCCGTATCCTCCGTGTCCAACACGTCCCGGCTCACCTGGCGCCGGCGGGCCACCGTGGCTTTCTGCCCGGCGGGCAGGTAGTAGCCGGTCTGCTGAACATCGAGGAACCAGTGGGGGTCCGCCGCGTTGAGCGTTCGTTCTTCCGGGAAGGCCGTCAGCTCCGCCCCGTCGAGGATGGTGGGGACGAACGCGCCTTGCTCGCTCCCGGGCAGGCGCTTCTGGCAGAGCGTGGTGTGCGTCGGGTACTCCGCCTCGTCGCAGGAGATGTCCGAGCCGAGGCAGAGGATCCGGTCGTCGCTGAAGAACCAACTCTTGCGGCCTTTGAGGGTCTTCTCTCCGGGCATCGGCTGGTTGACGGCCATGGCGAAGATGCCCTGGCGGCCCTGATAGGAGAGCCCGCCCAGGAACGTCTCGGTCGAAAACTTGGCGGTCCAGCCCTTGTCAATCATCACCAGCGGAAGCTGAGGGGCGGTGGTACCCTCGAAGCGCCGCCAGTCCCAGCCGGCGCCATCGCGCCCGCTTGCCCGGGCGCTGACGGGGTTCCCGCCGGCGAGGATCTCCAGATTCCCCAGGCCCTGAAAGAGCCCGTAGCAGTTGCACTGGGCCTGTCTCTCGGTGCCCCAGACGTACTTGCTCTGGCCCTTGACGGCGGCGAGCCAGTTGTCGCGCCGGTAGCACAGCAATCCGGCATAGGGCATCACGAAGGTGCCGTTCGGCTCCGCCTCCGGTCTGATCCCCAGATCGCGGTACGGCTCCTTCTCCGCGGCCTCGGGCGCCAGGCGCAGGTAGGCCGCCGCCACCTCCGCGTCCACCTCCCGCGCGCCATCGGGCGTGCCGCAGCGCGCCAGGACGTCGAGTCCTCGCAGTCCGTCGGAACGGATGACACCGTAGCCGGGCGTGAACGGGCTGCGTCCGGTGAGCGAGACCGGCAAGTCGAGCCGGTTGGCGTAGAGGCGCTGCGCCAGCATGGCACGGCGGAGCCGCTCGTGGGCATCGGCGCTCAGGCGCCAGGGGGTATCGCCCAGCCCCTGAAGAATCGGGGGCAGGTTCGTGAAGGCGCCCTGGGCATAGGAGTGATAGTGGCCGCCGTGGTGGTAGGCGGAGCCATCCACCTTGAAGGCGCTCGTCGGCTGCAGGATCGACCGCTCCAGCATCGCCTTGAATGCTTGCAGCCAGCGCACCTGCTCGCTCGGCTCCTCCTGCAGGAGACACTGGCGGAAGAGCTGAGGAACGGTGAGGTTGTAGAAGTCCATGTGGGAGGGCGCGTCGCCCTCCGCGAAGAGGTCGCGGGCGCCATACGTGTAAAGAAGGAAATCGGCGTGGGACTGCAAGCGTCCCGCCTGCGCCAACACGTCGCGCATCAGGAAGACGGCGTCGGCCCACGTCCCGCCGACCCACCAGTTCCAGACGAATCCGGAGCCCGCCTGCAGCGCCTGATCGTGGAGGTGATCCGCCACCAGGAGGAAGGCGTCCGCGAGGCGCCGCCGCTGCTGCGCGTCATTGCTGGCCCGATAGGCTTTGGCGACCCGGCTGGCCAGTGAGGCCACGCGATGGGGCGCCTGCACGCCGAGCCAGTCGGGGCCGTTCTCATCCGACCAATAGCTGACATCCTTGAGGCCCTGTTCGCCCGGCGCGGCGAGGTACTGGTAGTGGGCATCAATGCCGGGGCCCCCGCGCACGCCGTATTCCTCGCGGACGATGCCGAGTGCCTGCACCTGTTTGCAGAGGGCATCCACCCGCGCCGGGTCCACCCCCGGACCCGTATCGGGGCCCAGCAACTTGCGGATGCCGGCGGTCTCGGCTTCCGTGATGCGCTCGGGCCGGGGAAAGCGGCGCTCGTCGGGCACGGGGCGCTGCCACTGCGCCACCTTCTCCGGGACGATCGCGCGTCCGGGAACGGTGAGCGTGTTGTACTTGATGAAGTCCAGAAACACCGTACCCCGGGGCACCCCGGTCGGGGCGGCGATGCGGATGTTGTCCACCTGCGCGGTCGGCTTGCCGGCCGGAAACGCACCATAGAGAGGACGCCCCTGCCGCCAGCCGGTGAACGCCAGCGGGAAGCGGAAGGAACCGACTACCTTCTCCCCCTCCCGGAACTCGAAGAGGAGCGCGTCCGCGACGGGCGCTTCCATGTACGCCCAGACCGCAAACCCCGCCTTGCAGCGATAGCCGCCAACGCGAGCGGGATCCCCGATGCCGCGATGAATGACCAACGCCTCCCCGCAGGACCAATCCCAGCGCAGCGAGTGCTCGCCTTGCTTGCTGTGCCGCGGGCTGGCGCTCAGGCTCTCCGCTCGCGCGGCTGCGAAGTAGGCCGGCACGCCCTCCTCGAACGACTCGCAGTACGTCTGCCCCTGAGCCCAGGCCGCGCCGTAGCCGAGCAGCACGCAGGCAACGAAGGGAACTCTGCTCATCTTTGTCTCCTCCCGAGCCGTGCGCCAACGGCTCTCTGTCTGCTTCGCCGCCGTCGGGGGCGTTCCTGCGCGGGTAGCCGTTCCCGAGGGATGCCGGGTATCACAGATGCTCGCCGTCACCGGCGAGGCGCTGCACGGCGGCGATGGCAGCCGAATCGCCCAGGATGATGATCACGTCTCCGGGCTGCAGGCGGCGGTCCGGCTCCGGGAGGGCGAGTTCCCCATGCGTGTTCGCCACGGCGACGACGTTCACGCCGGTCGCCGCTCGGATGCCGGCGTGGCGGAGCGTGGCGCCGTCGAGCGCCGAGCCGGCGGCGACGTGGGCCTCGCAGAGGTGCGTGCCGGCGGAGGCGGCCAGCCGGTCGAGGGCACTGGCGACGGTGGGACGCAGGAACTCGGCGGCCATGCGGCGCGCCCCGAGTGAGTAAGGGGAGATGACGCGGTCGGCCCCGGCGATGCGAAACTTCTCTTCCTCGCCCTGGCGGGTGCAGCGCGCCACAATGTGCAGCTTGGGGTTGAGCTTGCGCGCCGTGACGGTAAGGTAGATGTTGCCGCTGTCGGTGGCGGTGACCGCCAACAGGCCGCGCGCCCGGGAAATGCCGGCTCGCTCCAGAATGGCCTCGCTGGCAGCGTCGCCGCGGATGACGGGCACGCCCGGGGGCAGGTGCTCGGCCACCTGGTCCGGGTCGCGCTCGACGACCACGTGATCGATGCCGCAGTCGGCGAACTCGCGGCTGATGTTTCGGCCGAGACGGCCGTAGCCACAGATGATGACGTGGCCCGCCATGTCGGCAGCCGTGCGCTCGGCCTCCGGGGAAGCGAAACCTGGGTAGCGCAGACGACGGATGCGGTCCGCCTGCGCCTGCGCCTCGGAGAGGGGGATACCAAGGCGCGCCAGGGCGTGCCGGGTGAGTTCGACTCCGGCCTCGAATTCCGGCTGCAGCACTTCCTCGACCCCCTCCTTGTAGAGGCACTCGACCTCCGCCTCCTCGTGTACCCGGGCAATGATGCGGATCTCCGGGTTCAGACGGCGGAGATAGCGGGCAGCCAGGCGGGTGGTGATCAGGTCCGGAAAGGTGATCACCGCCAGGCGAGCGGTTTCCGGATGGGTGTGGTGCAGGATCGGCAGGTTGGAGCCATCGCCGTAGATGGCAGGTACCCCCGCCTTCTGCAGGGCTGCGACCGCGTCGTGGTTGTAGTCCACCGCGACGAAGGGGATGCCGAAGTACATCAGGCTGGCGCCGAGCCCCTTGCCGACGCGCCCGTATCCCAGGAGAACCACGTGGTCGCGCAGTTCGGGCAGAGATTCAGCCTGAGTATCCTCTTCCAGGCTCACCTTGCGGCGGCCAGCGAAACGGTGGTAGAGGCCTGGCGCCGCCTGGAACATCAGCGGGGTGAGCAGGATGGTGAGGAGCGTGCTGCTGAGGATGGCGTTGTAGACCACGGGAGAGATCAGTCCGTGATCCTGGGCGACGCGGGCGATGACGAAGCTGAACTCGCCCGTCTGACCGAGGCCGGCGCCGACCAGGAAGGCCGTGCGGAGATGGAGGCCGAAGAGGCGAGCGACCGCGCCGCAGATGGCGCCTTTGCCCAGGACGATCAGCGCGGTGAGGGCGGCGACCACCGGCAGGCCGGTGAGCAGCGTCCGCGGCTCGACCAGCATGCCGACCGAGACGAAGAAGAGGATGGCGAAGAGATCGCGGAGGGGGATGACCTCCGCGAAGACCTCGTGGCGGTACTCGGACTCGCTGATGATCAGGCCGGCAACGAAGGCCCCGAGGGCGAGCGAGAAGCCGATGAGAAGGGTGACGATGGCCGTGCCGAAGCAGACGGCCACGATGGTGAGCGCGAACAGCTCCTTGTGGCGGCTGCCACCGACAGCGTGCAGCAGCCGGGGGATGACCGTGCGGGCCAGGACCAGGGTGAACACCAGGTAGGCGGCGGCTTTCAGGGCCATCAGGCCCAGCTCCGGCAGGCGCTCCATGCCCATGCCGGGGAGGATGGGAAGAACGGCAAGGATGACCACCACCGCCAGGTCCTGAAAGATGAGGATCCCGAGCATCGCCCGGCCGTGCGCGCCTCCGGTTTCGCCGCGCTCCATCAAGGTGCGCATGACGATCATGGTGCTGCTGATCGCAACCGCGCACCCGAGCACGATCGCTTCCACAACGCCCAGCCTCAGGGCGAGGCCGACCGCCGTGCCCAACGCCCCGGTCGCCAGCACCTGGATCAGACCGCCCCAGGTGGCGATTCCGCGCACCTCACCGAGCTGCCGGAGCGAGAACTCGACGCCCAGGGCGAACATGAGCAAGGTGACGCCGACCTCGGCGAAGACGCCGATGGTGTCGATCTCCTCCACGATGCCGAAGCCGTGCGGGCCGACGGCAATGCCTCCCAGCAGATAGGCGAGCAGGACCGGTTGACGCAGGCGCAGTGCCGCCAGGCCCGCTACCAACGCCACCAGGAAGATGACGCCCAGGTCTACCAGCAACCGCATTTCGTGCATCGGCTCGGTCCGCTCCTCGATGAGGTCATATAGAGCGCAGATCGTATTCCTTGGTTCGTCCTTCGGATACCGGCATCCTCTCGCGGCCTGCGCCCGCCGTCGCGTCGTCGGAGCGTCCGCCCACCATCCGCCCGTGCCGGGCCGGCCGACGGTGTTTGGGACCGGGCCGGGCGAGGGAAACATAGTCGCGTGACTGATGCCACAGGCCGTGCTCCCGCGCCGCCCCTCCGGGCGTCCGCGCGCCAGCAGGGGGCAAATGATGTCCGTTGAGTACCATCTCATCGTCGTGTCGGCGCTGCTGGCCCTGAGCGTGATCGCCAGCAAGGCATCCGGCAAGCTGGGCGTGCCCGCACTGGCCCTCTTCCTCATCATCGGGATGCTCGCCGGCTCGGAGGGTCCCGGCGGCATCCACTTCGACCAGCCGCTGCCGGCGCAATCGCTGGGTGTGGTGGCGCTGGCGCTGATCCTCTTCGCCGGTGGGCTGAGTACCGCCTGGGAAGGCGTTCGCCGCCTACTCGCCGCCGGCGTGGCGCTCGCCACCGCGGGTGTCCTCCTGACCGCGCTCCTCGTCGGCTGGTTTGCCGTGATCGCTCTGCGCTTTTCCTTGCTGGAGGGCCTGCTCCTGGGGGCGATCATCTCCTCGACGGACGCCGCGGCGGTGTTCGCCGTGATGCGCTCTCGCAACATCAGCCTGCGCCCCCGCCTCCGGCACCTGCTGGAGCTGGAGTCAGGGAGCAACGACCCGATGGCCGTCTTCCTAACCACCGGCTTCATCGGGCTGATGACGGTGCCGGGGGCGACGGCGCTGCGCCTCTTCCCCCTGTTCGTGCAGCAGATGGCCGCCGGGGCGATCCTGGGCTACCTCCTGGGCCGAGCGATGGTGTTCACTGTCAACCGCATCAACCTGGAGTACGATGGGCTCTACCCGGTGCTGACGCTGACGCTGGTGCTCTTCACCTATGGCGCGACGGCAACCCTGGGGGGGAACGGGTTCCTCGCGGTGTATGCCGCGGGCCTGGTGATGGGAAACCGCACGTTCGTCCACAAGAACAGCCTGACGCAGTTCCACGACGGCCTGGCCTGGCTGATGCAGATTGCCATGTTCCTCGTCCTCGGTCTGCTGGTCTTCCCGTCGCGGCTGCTCCCGGTGGCATCCACCGCCCTGGCGGTGGCTCTATTCCTGATGTTCGTCGCCCGCCCGGTGGGAGTCCTCATCACCGTCGCCCCCTTCCGTCTGCCGTTCCGGGAGAAGGTCATGGTCGGTTGGGTGGGCCTGCGCGGCGCCGTGCCGATCATCCTGGCGACCTACCCGCTGCTGGCCGGCCTGCCCGGAGCGGACGCGATCTTCAACGTGGTGTTCTTCGTCGTGCTCACCTCGGTGCTGCTGCAAGGGCCGTCGCTTCCCTGGGTGGCCGGATGGCTGCGGGTGGGCGCGCCAAGCGCGCCGATGCTGCGGACGGCGCCAGCGCTGCACGGCGCGGCGCTGGTGGAGATACCGATTCCGGAGGGTTCGCCGGCTGCGGGAAAGCCGATCGTCGCCCTGGGCCTGCCGCGAAGCGCCTACATTGTGGCCATCCAGAGGGAGGATGAGCTGATCGTCCCGGGTGGAACAACCCTCCTGGCTCCCGGTGACGTGCTGCTGATGGCGGGCACCCCCGAGGCCGTCGCCGCTGCGCGCCGGTTGGTGGAGGCGCAATGACGCACCGGCGTCGGTTGGGTGAGGCGGGATGGTCGAGGCGCGGCGTGTCACCGGGGCGCTGCCGTGAGGCTACCCCCCCGCCGTGGCAGCGCACTTGCACGTGCCTCGCCGTCTCACGGAGGAGGCAGAGTCCGGTCGGTACCGTAGGGCGCGCCCTCTGCGGCGCGCCGGGTGTCTCAGTTCGTGCCGTCTAACTCACATGGGGCCATTGTTGGCGCACTTGCCCGAGGTTTGACGCATGGTGCTCTGGCACGGTATGATGAGCACGTGGGGGAGCAAGGCATGCCTGTGACCATATCCGCAACCGTTCCCGAGGGCTTGCGCCCGGAGGCCCTGCAGGTGGCGAAGGCGCGCGGGGAGACGATAGCCGACGTGATGAGGCACGCCCTTGCCGCCTACCTGTCCGAACTGCGTGAGGAGGCGGAAGACATGCGCTTCGCCGACGAGATTGAGGCGCGTATCGAGAGGGGCGAGAGGTGTGGGCGGAACTGGAAGAACTGGAAGCCCAGGGCGCGTTGCCGAACTGACCTGAGCGATGAGACCACCGCCGCCCTGTGCAAGCTGCCTGGGTACTACCGGGCCTGGGCAAAGCGGGAGATTCAGTCTCCTGCCGTGAGCCCACGGCCCGCCCGCGCCAAGGAGCTCGCCCTGAAGGACCGCCCGAACCGCTTCCGCACCTGGCTCAACCAGTGGCGGCTCATCTACCGGGTTGACGACGACGCGCGGGTCGTCCGCGTCATCGGTATCCGCCTCAAGACCGGCCCGGAGACCGACGACGACATGGAGTAGGAGCGGCGGGGCCGTCGGTGTGCCCCGCCTACCGCGCTCCCGGCGCGGGGCGGAACCCGCGCCCTACGGCAGTGTTCAACGGGCGGAGATCGCCTCGGCGGCTTCGGCGAGGCGCTCCCACTCCTCCACCATCTGCGGCAGCGAGGCGTTGATCGCCTCGTACTCGGCCGTCGCCCGGCGGACTCTCTCCGGGTCGGCGTAGCTGCCCGCGTCCGTCAGCAGGGCCGAGAGCTCGGCGATGCGCTCCTCCGCGGCGGCGATGCGCTCCTCAATCACCTTCACGGCCCGGCGCAGGTCCTGTGGGCGCGCGCCAGCTCGGGGCTTCACCACCGGGGCGAGGGCCGGTGGGGGAGCCGCCCGCTCCGCCCGCGATCGTGACTGCTCGGCCAGCAGCGCCTCGCGCTCCTTGCGACGGCGGTAATGGGCGTAGGTGCCGTCGTAGAGGCGGGCGCCGCCGTCGGCGATCTCCAGGATGCGGGTGGCGACGCGGTCGAGGAGGTAGCGGTCGTGGGAGGCGAAGAGGATGGTGCCGTCGAAGGCGAGCAGGGCTTCCTCGAGGTGGTCGCGCGCGGCGATGTCGAGGTGGTTGGTGGGCTCATCAAGGAGCAGGAGGTTGGCGCGCGAGAGGAGCAGACGGGCGAGGGCGAGGCGATTGGTCTCGCCGCCGCTCAGGTCGCCGACGCCCTTGAAGACGTCGTCGCCGAAGAAGAGGAAGCGCGCCAGGAGGCCGCGGGCATCCTCGATGGTGGCGGCGCCCGCGTCCAGGATCTCCTCCAGGAGGGTGTTGCGGGGGCTGGCGCCGGAGAGATCCTGGGAGAAGTAGCCGGGCTCGACGTTGTGGCCGAACGCGAAGGAGCCGCCATCGGGGGGAACCTGGCGCATCAGGACCCGCATGAAGGTCGTCTTGCCGGAGCCGTTCGGGCCGACGATGCCGACGCGCTCGCCGCGCTGCACGACGACCTGCAGATCGGTGAAGAGGATCTTCTCGCCGAATGCCTTGGAGAGGCGCTCGGCGCGCAGCACCTCGTCGCCGCTGCGGAGGCCCGCGGTGAGGCTCAGGCGCAGGTCGGGGCGGTTCAGGTTCGGGCGCTCGAGCTGGATGCGGGCGAGCGCCTTCTCGCGGCTCTTGGCCTGCGCGGCGCGCTGGCCCTCCTTGTAGCGCCGGATGAAGTCCTCCAGCTTCGCCACCTGCTGGAGATCGCGCTCCCACCTCTTCTGGAGCTGGATCAGGCGCTCCTCACGCTGGCGGGCGTAGGCGGTGTAGTTCCCCGGATAGACATATGAGCGGCCGTCTTCGAGCTCGAGCACGCGCGAGACGACGCGGTCCAGGAAGTAGCGGTCGTGCGAGACGACGAAGACGGCGGATCGGGTGCGGCCGAGGTAGCCCTCCAGCCACTCGACGGCGGGGAGATCGAGGTGGTTGGTCGGCTCGTCGAGGAGGAGGAGGTCCGGCTCCTGGAGCAAGAGCATGGCGAGGCCGGCGCGGGTGCGCTGGCCGCCGCTGAGGGCGCTCACCGGCAGGCCGAAGTCGCTCTCACGGAAGCCGAGTCCGGCCAGGGTGGCCTTGACGCGGCCGGCATAGGCGGGGCCGCCCCGCT
This sequence comes from Armatimonadota bacterium, assembly GCA_016199585.1. GTDB lineage: Bacteria > Armatimonadota > JAAZEB01 > JAAZEB01 > JAAZEB01 > JACQGM01. Next base: position 3,650 of record JACQGM010000123.1, on the reverse strand, counting down.
GGGCGTACTCCTCGTGGGTCTCGGCATACTCGGCGTAGAGGGGGTCGCCGCCATGCGGGCGGCTCTCCAGGCGCGCCTCCAGATCGGCCAGGCGGCGCTCCAGATCGATCAGGCGCGGCACCGCGGCGGAGACCGCATCCAGGAGGGTCTCGCCCCCGGAGAGATCCGGCTCCTGCGCCAGGTGGCCGACGTGCGTGCCCGGAAGCAGGGAGAGCGCGCCGGAGTCGGGCGCCTCGCTGCCGGCGACCAGTCGCAGCAGCGTGCTCTTGCCGGAGCCGTTGCGCCCCACCAGCGCCACCTTCTCCCCCGGCGCGAGGGTGACGGAGACGGAGCGCAGCACCTCCTGCGCGCCGTAGCTCTTCGCGATGTTCTGGACGATCAGCAAACTCATGGCGCCGAAACGAAGCCGGGCGCCGCGGGGCGCCCGGAGATGCCTCCTCGCCCCATTATACCACACGTCCGCGGGTCCTCCGACGCGCGGTTGACAGCCACCGGGCGAGGGGGTACAATACCGGCACAGCGGACCACCGCCGCGCAAGGAGGTGAGGAGCATGGCAGAACGGGATCATCCGCACGGGGAAGGGGCTTCGACGGCGCTCGCCGAGCCGGCATGGGACATCGCCCGGATCTTCCCTGGCCAGGGATTCTGGAGCGAGCAAGAATACCTGGACCTTCCCACCAACCACCTGGTGGAGTTCTCCGACGGTCAGATCGAGGTGCTTCCGATGCCCAGCCCGGCCCATCAGCGGATCGTACGTTACCTCTTCCGTTTGTTCTCAGCGTTCGTGGACACACGCGCGCTCGGCGAGGTGCTCTTTGCGCCGCTGCCGGTGCGCCTTCGGGCGGGGCAGTTCCGCGAGCCGGACCTCGTCTTCCTGGCGGCGGCGCACCGCGACAAGGACCGGGCGAAGTACTGGGCCGGCGCCGACCTAGTGGTGGAGGTCGTGAGCAACGACAACCGGGCGCACGACCTGGAGACGAAACGAGAGGAGTACGCCCGTGCCGGCATCCCCGAGTACTGGATCGTGGACCCCCTGAACGGGGAGATCACGGTGCTGACGCTGGCCGGCGACACTTATCGCGAGCACGGCCGCTTCGGGGCGGGGAGCGAAGCCACCTCCGTGCTCCTGCCCGGCCTGGCAGTACCGGTGGCGGGGGTGTTCGCGGCGGCGGAGGGGGAATAGGAGCCGCGCAAGGCGAGCACTGACTCCTGATGGGGAGCCTCCAGCCCGCCCGTCGGCGCCTTGACGCGCGGGCGCCCGGGGGCCTATGATGGGTACGGGAGGACGCTCATGGAGACTGCGGCTCACCCACTGCGTGACGTGCCCAAAGTGGTGATCGTCGGCGCCGGCAAGGTGGGCTCGACCACCGCCTACGCGCTGATGACGAACGGCACGGCGGGCGAGATCGTGCTCATTGACGCCGACGCGGAGCGAGCGGTCGGCGAGGCGATGGACATCGCCCACGGCTTGCCTTACGGCGGGCCCTCCTACGTGCGCGCCGGCGACTACCCCGATTGTGAGGGTGCCGACATCGTCATGATCAGCGCCGGCGCCGCCCAGGGACCCGGCGAGACCCGGCTGGACCTGGTCCGCAAGAATGCCGATATTCTCAGGGAGATCGTGCCCCGGATCACCGCTCACAACCGGGAGTGCGTTCTCCTGATGGTGACGAACCCGGTGGACATCCTCACCTACGCGATGTGGAAGATCTCCGGGTTCCCCAGCCACCGCGTCATCGGCTCCGGCACCTCGCTCGACACGGCGCGCTTCCGCTACCGCCTCGGGCAGTACTTCGGCGTCAACCCGCGCAGCGTTCACGCCGTCATCATCGGCGAGCACGGCGACACCGAAGTGCCGGTGTGGAGCCTGGCGAACATCGCGGGGATGCGCCTGGCCGACTTCTGCCGCGCCACCGGCCGCTGCTACGATGAGCGCGAGCTGAACGCGATCTTCCTGGAAGTGCGCGATGCCGCCTACGAGATCATCCGCCGCAAAGGCGCCACCCACTACGCCATCGCCTCCGCCGTGGACGCCATCATCGGCACAATCCTCCGCGACCAGCGCACGGTCGTCACCGTCTCCAGCCTGATGCAGGGGCAATACGGTGTTACGGAGATGTGCCTCAGCCTGCCGACGGTGCTGGGCCGCGAGGGCGTTGTGCGCGTCCTGGAGCTGAGCCTGAGCGATGAAGAGCGCGATGGCTTCCGCCGCAGCGCCGACACGCTGAGAGAGGTGGCGGCGGGCCTGGGGCTGTAGCGCCATCGCCCCGTTCTCAGGCGCAGCGAGCGGCACCTACCACGCCGCTGCCGCCAAGAAGCGGCACCCCAGTCCGCCGGGGCTGAGCGTGCTCACCGCGCGCCGGTCCGTGATGTCTCCTCACCCCCGGCGGCGCAGTCACCCTCCAGCACGCGGATATCCGGCAGGTGCCGGTAGGCCTCGGCGAAGTCCATGCCGTAGCCGACCACGAAGAGGTCGGGGATGGCGAAGCCGGTGAAGTGGATGGTGGCCTCGCGCTGGCGGCGGGCAGGCTTGTCGAGCAGAGTGACGACGCGCACGGAGGCGGCCTGGCGCGTGGCGAGGGTGCTCGTCAGGAAGTGGAGCGTGTGCCCGGTGTCCACGATGTCTTCGACGACGAGGACGTGCCGGCCCCGCAGTGGCCGCTCCACGTCGTGTGCGAAGCGCACGAAGCCGGTACTCTCGGTGCCGTCGCCGTAGCTCGCCAGGCGGACGAAGTCCACCTCCATCGGGATCGCCAGGGCGCGCGCCAGGTCGGCGAGGAAGAACACCGATCCCTTGAGCACGCCCAGCAGCAGCGGGTTGCGCCCCGCGTAGAGCGGCCGGATCTCATCGGCCAGCTCCCGTACCCGCCGGCGGATGTCGGCTTCTGAATAGAGCACGCGCAGCGACATTGGCGCAACTCTCGCGGCGGCGCCGCCGGGGACGAGCGCGTGGTTCTCGCCGCACTCGCGCCGGGAGCTACCGGTCACGCGCGGCGCCATCCGGCTGTTCCGACCGCTCCACTTCGGCGGCGGGAGCAGCTTCGTCCCATTCGGTGAACTCCACGCGGTTCTTCCCCGCCCTCTTGGCGGCGTACATGCAGCTCTCCGCAGCGCGCAGCATCTCGTCCACGCCGGGCGGGGGCTCCGTGAAGGTGACCACGCCGACGCTCAGCGTCACCGGCCAGCCATCCTCCCGGAAGATCTCCGAGAGCACGGATAGGATGCGCTGGAGTGCTGTTCTTGCCCCTCCCGGGTCCGTCTCCGGCATCAGCAGCACCAGCTCGTCGCCTCCGATGCGCGCGCACGTGTCCGCCTTGCGGCCATCGCGGTCGAGCGTCCGGGCCACCAGGGCCAGCAGCGCATCGCCCGCCCGGTAGCCCAGGCGCTCGTTGACGCCCCTCAGCCCGTCAATGTCCAGGTAGGCCAGGCTGAACGGGCGCCGTGTCCGCTGCACGCGCGCCAGCTCCGCCGAAGCGACCTCGTGGAAGAGCCGATGACTGCCGACGCCGGTCACCGGGTCCGCCCAGTCTCGCGAGGCTTCCCGTTCCCGTGCGCGGCGCAGCTCCCCGCACAGGTAGGTGATGACGAGGAAGGTCACCAGTCGCATCAGAGCGTTCCAACCGGCCACCAGCGGGATCACCACCGGGAT
>JACQGM010000129.1 GCA_016199585.1 Armatimonadota bacterium | reverse complement strand
CTGCGGCACGGCGACGAGGCGGTAGTGGGTGTCCAGGATGACCCAGGCGAGGATCTCGATCCCGGCGGCCATGCACGCCTCCTGGAGGGCATTCAGAAGGTAGTCCTTCCGGTGCGCGAGTGCGAGGAACGGGGCGTGCGCCACGGTCGCGGCGGTGACCATGTGGGTGATGCCGCCGACGTAGAGGTGCGGGGGGCCGGTGGCGGCCCTTCGAGTGCCAGACCGTGTCATCGCCGGGCATCGGTCTCCTCCGTGTGCGAGGTAGGCGCGGGTGTCGGGCACCCGCGTGCTGATGGAGTTCCACCCTTGGGGCTGCCCTCCCGCCCCCGCCACCAGCCGGTTGCGCCGGCGCTCCGGGCAAGCCCCCGAACGATTGCCTCGGAGCGCCCGGGAACCGGGCCGCCGGGCAAGCCCCCGAACTGTTGCCTCGGAGCGCCCGGGAACCGGGCCGGAGGCACCGGCGCTACGCGGGAACCGGCATCGCGGTGAACCGGGCCGCCGGGCAAGCCCCCGAACTGTTGCCTCGGAGCGCCCGGGAACCGGGCCGGAGGCACCGGCGCTACCCCGGAACCGGCATCGCGGTGGTGATCGGCACGTGGATCACCGTCGGGCGGTCGGCGGCCAGGCCCTCGCGGATGGCGGGGGCGATCTCCTCCGGGCGGTGGATAGCCACGCCGCGGGCGCCGAAGCCCTCCGCCACCAGGTCGAAGCGGATCGGCCCCAGGTGGCTGGCGATCGGCTCGCCGAACCGCTTCCGGTGCCCCGTCTCCACGATCCCCCAGCTCTGGTCGTCGGCGACGATAGCCACGAACGGCAGGCGCTGGCGCGTGGCGCACTCGATGTCGGCGATGGTGAAGGTCATCGAGCCGTCGCCGGAGAGGAGGAGCACGGGCGCGTCCGGGCGCGCAAGGCGGGCGGCCATCGCCCCGGCGATGCCGAAGCCGATGACGCCGCTGGCGCCGCAGGTGAGGAGGCGCGCGGGATAGCGGTCGCAGAGGACCTGGTGGAACCACTGGCCGATGCACCCGCCGTCCAGCACGAAGGCGCTCTCGTCGGTGAGGGTCTGGGCCAGCGCCTCGATGATGTGGAGGGCGCGGATGCCGTCGCGCGACGCGGCGGCGAGCACGGCGCGCCGGTGCGCCAGGCGCCGGTGCCGCGCCGCGGCGAGCCAGGCTTCGAACGGGGCGATGCGGCGCTCGGCGGCCGCCCGCCGGAGCTGCCCCAGGAACGTGCCGGGGTCGGCGGAAATCGCCAGGTCGGCGGCGCCGCCGGTGCGCAGCCGGGCGGGGTCCACGTCCACGCGGAGGATGCGCGCCTCCGGGGCGATGCCGGGGGGCCGCAGGTAGCCGACGCGGTAGTCGCACGCGGCGCCGAGAAGGATCACCAGATCCGCGTCGGGGAGGAGGCGCGGCCCGCCGGTGGCGGCGCCCAGCACTCCCATGAACTGCGGGATGTCCGCCGGCACGGCGCCTCGGTCCCAGATCGGCACGGCCACGGGGAGCGCCATCTCTCCCGCGAAGGCGGCCAGGGCTTCCTCGGCCCCGGCGTAGTAGGCGCCGCTGCCCGCAACCAGCAGGGGGCGCTCCGCCTCGGAGAGGAGCGCGGCCGCCCGCTCCACCAGCGCCTCGGGCGCCGCGCACCGGGTGAGCGCCTCGCCCGCCGCCGGGCGGCGGATCGCCTCGCGCGCGGGGGCGTTCTGGACGCACATCGGCAGCGTCAGGTGCGCGGGGCCGGGCCGGCCGGAGAGCGCCGCGGCGAAAGCCTCGTGCATGAGTTGTGGGATGCGCTCCGGCGCGTCCACCACCCGGGCGTACTTGCAGGCGGGCGCGGCCAGGGCGGCGTGGTCCAGATCCTGGAAGTGGCCCATGCCGGTGGTGGCCAGCGGCCCGGCGCCGGTGATGAGGAGCATCGGGGCGCCATCGAAGGCGGCGTTCAGGACACCGGTCATCGCGTTGGCGTGGGCGACGCCGCTACTGACGGCGCACACGCCCACCCGGCGGGTGAGCCGCCCCCAGCACTCGGCCATGTAGGCGGCCGTCTGCTCGTTGCGCGTGTCCACCAGGCGCACGCCCGCGCGCCGGCACGCCCCGAGCAGCGGGTCCAGCCCGTTGCCGCACAGGGCGCTGATCCAGGTGACGCCGCGCGCCTGCAACTCCGACACAAAGAGATCCGCTCCGGTCATCGGCAACCCTCCGCGCGGCCGCCGCGGCCGCAGGTGAACGCGAACGCTACGGGACCCGTGTTCGACGGGGATGCGGGGCGCTCCTGCGGTGGCGAGCGAGGGGCCCGTGGTGGTCAGGAGGCTGACGCGCACGATGCGGCGTCGTCCAAGGGCCGCAGGGTTAGCGCAGGGAGGTGCGTGGTGAAGGGAAGGGGATGCGCCGGGGGGCGTCTCCCCTTGCGCGTGTACGGGGAGGACCTGGCGGTGTGGTTGGGGGATGACAAGGATAGGCGTCCGTGTTACAGGCGGGTGAAGAATAGACGAGACGTTTCGGGTGGTCGGATCGTCTATCTAAGGAGAGTAAGAGGATAACCCTTCGGGTCGTCAGTTGCTTCCTCGGGATCGTCATCGTCGCTGGCGACCATCGTTCGATACACCGAAAAAGGTCTACGGCGAGAGCCGGACTCCTATCCATTTGCGTTCATTCGCGGTTAGGTCCAGTTCCAGGACCGGTCCATCCTCCCGCCCGCGCGGCGAAGCGGGGCCGGCGTCCGTTGCCGGAGAAAGGAGAAAGGCACGATGAAAGGTGGAAGACACGTTTGGGGCGCGGCCGCGCTCCCGGTGGCGCTGGCGCTGCTGGTCACGGCGGTGTTGGCGGCGCGGCCGGCCGTCGCGAAGGACTGGAGTGTGGGCGACGAGATCACTGGCGGCACCGTGAACGCACCCACCAGCGGCTGGGGCTATGCGTGCAACAGCGAGGTCACCTGCACCGTTACTGAAGCGACGGATTGGGACCACTGGACCGACGGCATGTGCTGTCCTCCCATGGGGGATGAGAAGGACACCCTCACGTACACCTGGACTGCCCCGACGGGCACGTTCAAGAACGGCGTGAATACGGGCACGTCTGTGACCTGGATCGCGCCGTCTACGACCAGCACCAGCGTGACGATCACCTGCACCATAACCGATGCTGGGACGATTGGGGGAACGGACACCGGCACACGAGACGATGAGGACGTCGAGCTGCAGAAGACGGTGAAGGTGTACAAGATCGGGTGCGTGAAGATCGAGGCCACCATGGACCTCGACATCTACTGGCCCGACCCGCAGGACGGGGAAGAAGCGACGTCCAACGTGATCTGGAAGGCGAACCAGAGCGACTTCGAGACCTATGGCACAATCTCGGAGACATGCACCCGAAAGGCGGTGGCGGCCGTCTTCCGCCGCACCGACGAGTACTACACGCTGGCGTTCACGCTGACGCGGTACCCATCCTGCGAGACGAATCAAAGCCCCACAACAGACTTGGCGAAGGGGAGCACCGCGGTTGGATCGCAGAGCGGATGGACCCCATCGTACTCGATGGTCCCCGCGACCACAGTAAAGCACGTGACGTACGACGCGCAACTGACGTTCAAGGTGGGTAGTATACAGGTGAACACCCAAGCGGTTTCGGGCGTCGACGAGTACGACATCTACGCGATGTACCAGTGTGCGCAGGCCGACTTCACCAAAGTGCATCTTGGGTATGCGTGCGCATGGGCGGATGGAGGAACGGCGGTCACGCAGACTGACATCCCCGCCAAGATCCAAGCGGGGTCGTGGAACAACTTCAAGGCGGGTACCTGGGTGGATCCCTGGTCCCTGGGTACCCAGCAAGGTGACTGCCGACCCCACTCGGGGATCCTGCAATGCGCCCTGAATGTGCTGGGGGTGGCAGCGGACGGGGTGACGAGCGCGAACGACACCTCCTACAAAGTCGGCGAGGGCCGGTACTGTGAGGAGCACGACGAGACGGAGTGGCACTGGTTCCAGGAGGTCAAAGTGGGGGAGAGCGCGGCCGCGGTAACGAACTTCGAGGCCGTTTGCAAAGTAACGTTGCGTGACGAACAGACGCCTTGGGACTGCTACTTCGACAAAGCCATGGGACCGGTGTACCAGTCCGGCAACTACACCAGCATGTGGTACGAATGGAACAGCGATCCTCCTCCAAACTGCAAGGTGATTCACCACTACGTGTATTGGGACAACCACCAGTAGAGCCCAAGGGCCATATTGGGAGCCGAGGGGATGAGTAGACGGCCGGGAGGGCATCAGATGGTAAGAAGGTTCAGCATCAGGACTGGGATAGCGGCGGGTGCCATAGCGGCGGCTACGGTGCTGTGGCTGTGTCCAGGATCCGGAACATCGGAGGCAGAGAGATCCAGCGGCTCGCAGACGATTCCGGCCCTAGACCACCCGCTGAATTCCACGGAGGTAAGGAACCAGTTCTTGCAGTTGGCAGCGACTGGATGGCCCGCGATGCAGACCAGCACAGCACGCACGCAGGATAGTACGCCTGTCAGTGAGGAGAAGACGCGGTTCGCGACGTGGGTGGGCGCATGGGTCGCCAAGGAGTGGCAGCCAAAGGACTTCGCCGAGGTACCGTACGTAGCGGGTGTGGGCCTCGTCCATGTGAGGGAGACCGCAGACTACCGGCTGCGGGTGCGGGAGGTGCTGAAGCCGGCCCGGCCAGGGTCGGCGATCATGAGGAGAGCTTACGCAGTTGTTGTTGAGCCGCTTCGCGGGGATATGAGGGTGCCACGGACAGACGATGAACTCGTGGGGCTGGTCAGCGGGTTCATTGTGCCGGCGGTGGGGCCAGGCCTAGAGGAGCAAGAGGTACCCGCTCGTTGGCACCGCCAGCGCGCGACCGATGGTGGCAGGTTCATGTACATGACACCGGAAGGCAATCTGCACCTGCCGCCGGTGGTCCTGTACGCGTGGGTGGAGAAGAGAATTCTGCTGATCGCGCTCTACGAGGACATCCATTTACGGGAGGACCCCGCACCGGTCCAGCGAGACCCGGAGAAGAGCACCCCGGGGAAGGAGAAGGGGACCGACTCGCGGCGCAACGAGCCCGAAGGAGAGTCGCAGGGGAACCGCAGCGAGGGCCGCCCGTAGCTACCGGCGGGCGCGCGGACGTCTGGCACCTCGCCGGGGCAGTGAAGATCGCTTGGGGCACGGGGGATCGCCACCCTCGTGCCCCGCACTCTCCGGTGGGTGCGCTCTGTCTCCCCGCCCCCGCGTCCCCTGCTCCCGCCCGAAGAAGAGCCGGAAACCGTTCAGCCGCCGATAGGGTCCAAGTACGCAAGAGGCCCACTTCCGGGCTGCGCCGCCCCCTGCGCCGTGACCCCCGGCCCACGGAAGCGCCGCCTCGCTTGCCCGGAAAGGAGTACCGCCGTGCAGATTCGAACTCTCTTCGCCGTTGTCCTGTTGATCGTCACCTTCGCCCTCACGAGCATGGGGGCGCCCGCGCCCGCGACCGTCGAGGAGCTGCTCCGCCAGTGGGGGCCGTATGAGAAGAGCGAGCCGGCGCGGGTCATTGACGAGTACTCGCGCTTCTTCCGCGAGCGCCAGCCGGTGAGCCCCGACGACTCGATCCGCCTCGCGCTGCGCCTGGTCGGTCTCTACTACGACGGCCGGAAGGACGCGCAGACGGCGGTGCAGCTCTGCGACTGGGCGTTGACCCGCTACCCGGAGCGGGCGTCGCTCGCCTCCGTGGTGATGGAGAAGGTGCGCATTCTCCGCGCCGAGAAGCGCCCCGAGGAGGCGCAGCAGGCGCTGGACGCCTTCTGGGGGCGCCTGGCGGCCGGGCAGCTCCCGCCGCTGTGCGCCGCGCTGGATGCCTACTGCGCCCTGGTGGAGCGGGAGGGCGGTCCGCCCGCGGTGATCGAAGCCCTCACGGACTGGATCCGCCGCGCGCCCCTGCTGCTGTGCGCGCCGGACGAGCGGGATCCGCGCGCCTGGATCACCCCTCGCCTGGTGGTCGCCCTCGTGGAGCGGAACCGCCCCGACGAAGCCCTCCGCTATGCCAAGGCGGCCTTCCTGGTGAGCGCCTTCAATGAAGCGGCGCTGACCGCCCGCGTGCGCCTGATCGCCCGCGCCTTGAGCCTGAAGGACCGCGAGGGCGGCGCCTCGCTGGCGTTCGCCCGCTGGCAGCCGGGGGCGGCGGCGCCCAACCCCCTCGCCGCGGTGGCCCTCCCCGAGGTGGACGCGCAAGCGTGCGCGGCGCAGTTGGCGCAGTGGACCCAGCCGGAGCAGGTGGGGGACCGCGTCGGGCTGCGCCTGGTGCAGGGCGACCTGGCGGGGGCGATGGTCGAGGCGTGTCGGCCCTTCGCCGCCGGGGATGCGCGCACGGGCGCGGCGGAGGTGTGCCGCGTGCTGAAGGCGGCGGATTTCGGCGTGACGCGCGCCAACGCCTTCCTGGAGTACTTGCGGACCGGCCAGGGCGCCAACCCGGTGGAGGCGTTCTTCGCCGAGCACCCGGGCGCCGCCGCTGCCGCCGGGGCCGTGGGCGCGGTGGCGGCAGCGGGCGGCCGCTTCGCCGGCCGGGCCGGGGACCTGCCGCAGCCGCTGCGCGAGACCCTCGTCGGGAGCACGACGCTTCTCCGTTCCCTGATGTGCGGCGCGGTGAAGGAGGCGGAGGTCGCCGAGAGCGGGCTGGTGAAGGCGGCGGAGGTAGTCCAGGCGTTGGGCTGGAACGAGAAGCCGCGCCTGGGACCTCGGCAAACGGATCCGCTGGCGAGCCTGCTCGTGAACCAGTACCCCGAGCAGCTTGAGGGGGTGAACGCCGGCACCTCGGAGGCGCGTCTGCGGGTGGTGGATTATCTGCGGAAGAAGCGCGACCCCCGCGCGCTGCCGCTGGCGCAGCGCCTGGCGGAAGACGCGGCGGCGGGGCAGGTACACGGCAGCACCCTGAACGTGCCCGGGCTCGCCTTCCAGACCCTGGGCGATGTGTACGCCATGATGGGCGACCACCTCCGCGCCGCTCAGGCGTCCGAGGAGGCCGGACACCGCATGGTGGATGTGGGCTACGTGGCCTGGGCGCTGGTGACGGCGGGTAGGCGGTACCGGCTGGCGGGTGACGACAAGAAGATGGAAGCGATGTACGCGGAGGTCGCCAGGACGGGCCACGCCGATTCGATGGAGGCTGCGCGGAACGATCTCGTGAGTCATCTTGTCGGGGAGAGGAAGTATGACGAGGCGCGCCGGCTGGTGGGCGTAGGCGGCAGCGGGGAGGCGGAGGGTCCCCTGGGGGCGGCCGGCCTGACGCCCGCCCGGCAGCAGTACTACGTGGCGAAGATCGAGCTGGCGGAGCACGGCGCGGTGGCCGGGGCGAAGGCGATGAAGCGCATGTTTGCGCTGCCCGGGTGGGAGGCATGGCCGGAGACTCCGCTCTGGGAGCATGCGTGGGCGTGCCACCAGTTGGGGAAGGGAGGCGCGAAGGAGTGGTTCGAGGAAGCGGCGTGGGCCTACCGGGAGCTCGCCAGGGTGAAGAGGGACTGGGAGGGCAAGCTCGCGTACCGGGCGGAGGCCGCCATTTGCCTCCAGGGGCTGGGGCGGCACGAAGAGGCGGCGGCGGAGCTGCGCGCGGTGCTGGCGGCGCTCCCGGAGGGCCATCGCCTCGCGCCGGAGTACCGCGCGGCGCTGGCGGTCAGCGAGGCGGCTCTCGGGCAGAAGCCGGAAGGGGAGGCGACGGGACGGTAGCCGGCAGTCCGTCGCCCGAAGGGACCTGGTGCTCTCCCGAGGGCATCGGCCGGGCCGCAGTCCGTGCGCGGGCGAGGCTCTGGCGCTTGCGTCTCGCCGCGAGAGGCAAGGGAGTTGGAGGCACTGGAGGGTCCCGGGTGGGGGCATTCCGGCGCTGCGTGGCGATGGCCTGCCGGGATGCGCCGGCGCCCGCCGGAAGGATTCCGCGCCCCCGGCGGCCAACAACCACCCGGACAACCCGACCGACTTGGGAGGCGAACGCGTGGACCAGTCACTCTACCGCTATGCCGATATCGGCTTGATTCACTTCATGGCCTACCCCCAGTGCATCCGGGGCGAGGGGCCGATCCTGGAGACACTGAAGGAGATCGCCGACGATCCCTTCTTCACCGCCGTGGAGATCACCTGGATCAAGGACCCGGTGGTGCGCAAAGAGGCGCGGGCGCTCTTGCGGCAGGCGGGCCTGAAGGTCGCTTACGGCGCCCAGCCCCCGCTCCTCACGCAGAAGTTGAGCCTGTGCAGCCTGGACGCCGCCGGCCGCCGCGCCGCCGTGGACCAGATCAAGGCGTGCATTGACGAGGCCTACGAGATCGGCGCCGCGGGTCTCGCCGTCCTCTCCGGCCCGGTGCCCGACGACCCCGCCCGCTACGCCGAGGCCACCGACCGCCTGGTGGACTCGCTCGCGGAGCTGTGCGCCCACTCCGCCGCGCAGGGCGCCATGCCCGTGGTGCTCGAGACCTTCGACCAGGTGCCCTACGGGAAGAATGCCCTCTCCGGCCCGACGAAGGATGCCGTCGCCATCTCCGAGCGGGTGCGGGCGCGGCACCCCTCCTTCGGCCTGATGCTCGACCTCTCGCACCTGCCGCTGCTGGGCGAGACGGCGAGCGACATGCTGGGCACCGCGAGGGACCACGTGGCGCACGTTCACATCGGCAACTGCGTGATGCGCGACCCCGGCCACCCCGCCTACGGCGACGAGCACCCCCGCTTCGGCATCGAGGGCGGCGAGGTGGGCGTGCCGGAGCTGGCCGTCTTCCTCCAGGAGCTGCGGCGCATCGGCTATCTGGACCCCGCCCGGCGGCGCATCGTCAGCTTCGAGGTGAAGCCGGTCGCCGCCTTCGGCGAGGCGAGCAGCGTCGTCGTGGCGAACGCCAAGCGCGCGCTGCAGCAGGCGTGGGCGATGGTGCGGGGATAGCGACATTATGAGACAGCATATTGCACGATAGTGCGCGGAGTATCCGTGATGGATGATCGGGAGCGTTGGCGCGAAGAGCCACTGCCGTTCGACGTGGGCGACGCTCGAGGGCGTCTGCACACCTTCCTCTCGCAGTATCCGGAAGTGCAGGCCGCGTTCCTCTTCGGCTCCCGCGCCCGCGGCGATGTCCGTCCATCCAGCGACGTGGACATCGCCATCTGGCTCGATCCACAGACGTCCGCAGGGCGCCGCTCGGACCTTCGCTGGGAGTTCCTGGCCCTGATCCCCGAAGCCATCGGCTACGCGGGGGATGTGGACGTCGTCATCCTGAACGATGCGCCTCCCGCCCTCGGCTGGGATGTGGCGCGCTCGCCGGTCGTGCTCTACGAGACGGCGAAGGACGTCGCCAACGCGGTCGCCTTCCGCCTGCGACAGGAGTACCGTGACGAGCTGCCCCGCCTGGAGCGCCGTCGCGCCCGCCTGTTCCAGCGGATACGGGAAGGGAGATTCGGTGTCCGCGGTAGACCGCAGTGAGGAGCTGCTGCAGTCCCTCCACGAGACGCTGGCCCTGCTGAGGGCGCTGCAAGCAGAAGGCGTGGACGCGGTGGCGAGTGATCCGGTCCGCTGGGCCGGTCTCCGCTACCTGTCACAGATCGCCATTCAGGCCTGTGTTGACCTGGCCGACCAGATTCTGGCTCTGCAGGGCATCGCGGAGCCGGCCCATTCGCGAGACGTGTTCCCCGCGCTCGCTCGCGCTGGCCTGCTGGACGCCGGTATCGCAGGAGATCTCGCGAGGCTGGTCGGTCTCCGGAACGCCCTGGTACAAACTACCTGCACGTCATGCCCGAGGACATGGACCGGCGGCTGGCGGGCCTCATTGCGGCTGCTGCCGCATTCGCCGAGGCGATGGCCCAGTTCCTGGATCCGCCGTGACACGCACACGCAGCGGCGGTGTGCCTCCTCTTGAAGCGGATTGAAGCGGACCGCCGCCTTCGGCGAGGCGAGCAGCGTCGTCGTGGCGAACGCCAAGCGCGCGCTGCAACAGGCGTGGGCGATGGTCTCCGGCTGAGCGCACAGGGGCTTCTCGTTCAGCCGCCGCCCACCGCGCCACTTTGCTCAACACTTGCTCCCGCTGTGAGAGGAAGAGGAAGTGGTCCTCGCCGGGGAACACCCGCTGTGAGACGGACGCGCCGCCGGCGCGCGCCTGTCCGACGAGCGTCTCGGTCTCCGGCCAGGGAACCCGGTCGTCGGCGGAGCCGTGCAGCACCAGGACGGGCAGGCCGCGCCAGGCGCCCTCTGTCACGCCCGCGCGGACCGGCTCCTCCTCCAGCACGGCCGAGATGAGCGCGACGCCGCGGAAGCGGCCGGGATGCGCCGCAACGATGCGCGTGGCCCCGCGGCCGCCGTTGGAGAGCGCGGCCAGGAACACGCGCTCCGGGTCGAGCGAGTAGCGGCGGCAGGCGTCCTCCAGGGCGGCCATCGCCGTCTCCACGCCGCGCGGGCGCTGCCACTCCCCGAAGCCGAACCCGGGGCAGATGACGGCGATCCCGTGCGCCCGCGCCAGGGGCGCCAGCGCGTACCAGTAGATCGAGAAGCTCCCCGCGCTCCCGTGCAGGAAGAGGAGCGTGGCCCGGCACGCGCCGCCCCGCCGGGGGACAATCGCGGCATAGTGGCTGCGCTCGAAAGGGTACCCCGGGGCGTCGGCATAGGCCCACGTCATCACCGAGCCGATGCCTCGGAAGGCGGGGTCGCGCGCCATGTCGCGGTAGACCGGCAGGAAGAGGCCCCGGATACGCCGGGCCCGGGCTCCATCCATGTGGCGGTCGAGGGCGCGCGCGAGGGGGAGGCCGGCGCTCACCTGGTCCACTTCCGGGAGCAGATTGGCGAGGGACGTGCGCGGGAACCGGGCGCCGGGCCGCGTGAAGGCGTGCGCCACGCGCAGACCCGCATCGCCGCCCGTGCCGGACGGCGCCAGGAAGGGCGCGGGCGCCAGGAGAACTGCGCCGATCGCCAGACTCGCGCCCCAGGCCCGCCGGGCGCGTCGGCCCCATGCGCGCCAGGGCCTTCGCGCAAGGAAGGCGGCGACGGGCAGCAGCGCAAGCGCCGTCGCCGAAAGGGCTACGCCAAGGGCCAGCGCGCGTCCCTTCCACGTGACGGCGTAAAGGAGCAGGAAGAGCGACGCCGGGACCACGGCCAGCCAGACGGCGGCGGCGAGGATGGCCGCCGTCAGCCCCGCGCGCAGCAGGATGCGCTCAGACTCGGCCGGGCGTGAGGGCGGTGGGTGCCGACCATCGCCGCCGATCTTCGGGGTGGAAGTGCCCGGGGGCATGGCGTCAGGTCTCCTCTGCGAGGTATCTGCCGACAGCCAGCAGGTAGGCCTCCAGGTCGCCGATGTCACGACGGGCGTAGCCGAGGACGCGGGTGTCGTCCACCTCCCGGTAGCGACGGACGAGCAGGTTGCGGAAGCGCGCATCGCGGCGGCCCTGGTCTTGAGCAGCTCGATGTTCGCGCCCGTCATGCGGCTTGTGTCCGTTCCGATCCGGTTCGAGGTAGGGGCGAAGCATTCGCGAGGCGCTGCTGCTGAATGCCGAATCCTGTGCGCGAATGCTTCGCCCCTACGAGGATCCCTTCGGACGCGGTTGGTATCAGTTCACCACCCGCACCGACACCGACTGCCGCGCCGCCACCCGTCCCTTCACGAACACCAGCGCCTCCAGAGTGTGCTCGCCGTTCCCGGCCCGCCGGGTATCCCATTCCACCTCGTAGGGCCGCGCGGCCGTGGCGAGCACCGGCTTGCCATCCAGTCGGTACCCGACGACGGGGCGGTCGTCGTGCGTCTTCGCCCAGGCGCTGAGGCGCACGCTGCCGGAGAGCGTCCGGCCCGGAGCCAGCGCCTCGAAGCGGACGCCGCTCTCCCGGGTGCCGCCCGTCTCCACCGTGGAGAGGAAGTAGGGGCCGGCCACCGTGTCGCGGTAGGCCGCCAGGACTTCCTCGTTGTCCGTGAGGCTGTAGTTGTTGATGTCCCGTCCGGCGCGCACGGAGTGCGTCGTGTTGTCAATGTCGTACCAGCAGATCGCCTTGACGCGCGGGTAGCGCCGGGGGAGAGCGGTGTAGAGCGTGCGCAGCTTGTCGGCGGCGTAGCGCGGGAGGGTCTTGCCGTCGGCCTTGCAGAAGTGGGTGGCGGCGTACTCGCAGACCATGATCGGCTTGCGCGCCGCGTAGCGGTCGTAGATGAAGCGGAGCATGTCCGCCGGATCCTCGCGCTCGGCGGGCCGGCTCAGCAGGTTGTTGTGGTGGTGTACCGTGTAGAAGTTGACGCCGACCCAGTCCACGGTGTCGTCGCCGGGATAGTACCGGGTGATGTTGTGCTCGGGGATGGCGTTGGGGGTCCAGACCATCGCCACGTTGGGGGCGAGGCGGCGCATCACCCCATGCACGAGGCGCCACTTGCGGATGTACTCGGCGGGGTCGCGGTTGTAGCGCACCCAGTCGCCGTTCATCTCGCCGGCGAAGCGGAGGAAGACGGGGATCCCGGACGCGGCGGCAGCGCGCGCGAACTCCTGGAGGGTGGCGTCATCGCGCACGCCCTCCAGCCCCTGCGTCGGCTCGTAGGCGATCTGCGCCGCGGCGCCCACGGCCTTCAGGCGCCGCGCCCACTCGACGGGGAACGCCACGCCGTAGCTGCGGTAGTCGAAGAAGAGGGAGTGGTCCTTCCCGGTGAGGCGATTGAAGGTGGCGTGGTCGCCCCCGACGCGCGGATCGCGCTCGACGATGGCGCCGATGTAGCACCCGGACGCCGGCTCGAACTTCGCCGGCCCGCAGCGCGCCCCCCGCAGCGGCGCCTCGCGGTAGAGGATCACCTCCGAGTGCCACCAGTCGGCCTTGCTCTCCTCAACCTTCGCGCCGTTCACGTCGCCCAGCTTGCGGCGGATGGTGGCTTCCTTGCGGTAGGCCACGGAGGCCTCCTGATACCGCCCGGCCGCCTCGTGCGATTCGGCGAGCTTGCGGTAGCCCGCCGCCGTGAGGCCGGACGGCACCGGGCGCGGGGCATCCACCCCCGAGACGGCGGGGAAGGGCACCGTGGGCCCGGCGGCCCGGAAGCCGGCAATGCTCTCGCCGGCCGGCGCCGCGGCAGGGAGGATCGCCAGGCAGAGCGCCAGGCACGCCCCGGCGCACCCGGCAAGAGCTGCATCGCGTGCGTTCATCGTTCACCTCACTTCGGCGCGCACCAGGCGGCCGTTCCGAAACTCCAGGAACAGATAGGGATCCAGCGTGCGCCAGCGCAGCCAGGCCTCCACCTGCTGCTCCAGGGAGGGATCGCGGAGCAGCGGCCCGTGGCTGGTGGTGCCTGGGCGGAACGAGGAGCCCGATCCCAGCAACTCTTCGACATCCCTGACCCTCATACCCGCCGGCAGGTGGTGCGCCAGCAGATCATCCACCACCGCTGCCTCCGTCTCCTCCCAGCGGGCAGGGATGCCATCCGAGGGCGATGACATCCAGGCGGGAGCCTCGAAGGGGCGGTTGTGCCAGCCGCGGAAGAGCGCCGCGTGGAGGGACGGCGCGGCCGCCGCGAAGAGGAGCGCCGCCGTCAGCGCCACCGCCGCGAAGGCGCCCGCCCGCCGCGCCCGGCACCGCCACGGTGCCGGGCCGCGCAGCCGCTGCAGCAGCCAGATCCAGAGCAGCCCCGCGAGCAGGACGTTGGTCAGGATGAGCCACAGGTAGAACATCACGCCCGGCACCAATGCTTTCTCCAGCAGGTTGCCGGCAACCTCGCCGAGCCGGTCAACGGTGGTTGCGCCATAGATGGTGAAGTCCGGCTTGCCGGCGGCGACGCACCCGAACAGGAGCAGAAGCTGCACCCCGGCTGCCACGCCGATGGCGCTCGCCGCGCTCCTCACCCGCCGCCCGCCGCGGCTGCCGATCACCAGCCCGATCATCGCCCCGACGGCCATCGCCCAGAGGTCCGCCGTGCCGCACCAGAAGCCCTCCTCGACGCAGAACCCGAAGGGCCACACGCACGCCAGCGGCGGCAGCAGCGCCGCCAGCAGCAGCGCGCCCTCCTCCAGCCGCGGCAGCAGCCGGGGAAGCGCCAGCTCCTCCGCCGTGAGCGCCGTCAGGAGCAGCATCTCCGAGCGTCCCGCCCGGGCGTCCGCCGCCATCCCCACCGACGCCACCGCCGCGGCCAGCGCCCCCAGCAGCACGGGGAGCAACCGCGTGCCGATGAGGATCGCCAGGAACGGAATGACCACGTACACGGGCGGCGAGCTGTCTTCGGCCCACTTGACGGCCGCCGCCGGCACCCGGCACAGCACCATCGCCTCCGTGGCGGCCACGCCCAGGGCCACCAGGATCCAAAGCCTCCGGCGGACGCCCCGGCGCCGCGGGCGCTCGTAGCGGTAGAGCGGGTTCTCCCACAGGCCGCGAATGGCGCTCCCTCGCTTCATGGCAGGCTTCTTGGCGGCTCGTGCCGCGGACTGCGCTCTGCGCGCGCGTGCGGCACCCCTTCACCCCACATTCGGCGTCCTCGCGGCCTTTCCCTGGCGTCCTCGCTGCTTCAGTTCCGCGTTTCCGGAAGGGATCCGGTGCCCGAGCCGGAATAGAAGCGTGTCCGGAGAACACAGAAGGGACGAGGATGCCTGAGAAGAGCATGGCGATCATCGGCGCCGGGCTGGCGGGGCTGTCGGCCGGGTGCTACGCGCAGATGAACGGCTACCGCGCGCGCATCTTCGAGCACCACGGGCAGCCGGGCGGCGTCGCCGCCGCCTGGCGGCGCGGAGACTACCTCTTCGACGGCGGCATCCACTTTCTGATGGGCGCGCCGCCGGGGCAGCCGCTCTTCCGCCTCTACGAGGAGCTGGGGGTTGCCGATGCCGCCCGACACCTCGGCCTGGACCTCTACCTGAACCTGACCGACGAGACGAGCGGGCGCTCGGTGACGGTGACGCGCGACCTGGACCGGCTGGCGCGCGACCTGAGGGCGCTCTCGCCCGGCGATGCCCCCGCCATTGATGAGCTGATCGCCGGCACTCGCGCGATGCAGCGCTCCGGGTTCCTCGACCTGGAGATGGGCCGCCCGCGGGAGCTGGGGAGTCCGCTGGCGCCGCTGCGCCAGCTCTGGAGCATGCGCCGGGCGCTGCGGCTCTTCGGGGGGAAGTTCGCGCTCCCGGTCTCGGAATACGCGCGCCGGCACGTTCAGGATCACTGGCTGCGCTTCGTGCTGGAGGGCCTCTTCATGCCCGAGGTGCCGGTGTGGTTCCTCTTCATGATTCTCGGCCTCCTGGCCGAGGGGCGCATCGGGCTGCTGGAGAGGGGATCGCTCGCGTTCGCCCGCGACATCGAGGCGCGCTTCCGCGAGCTGGGCGGTGAGGTGACCTACCATGCCACCGTCGCCCGGATCCTGGTGGAGGGCGACCGCGCCGTGGGTGTGCGCCTGGAAGACGGCAGCGAGCACCGCGCCGACGTGGTGATCTCGGCCGCCGACGGCCGCGCCACGCTCTTCGAGATGCTGGAGGGGCGCTACCTGGACGCGGCGACGAAGGAGCGCTACCGGAGCTGGCCGCGCATCCGCCCGATGCTGATGATCAACTACGGCGTGCGCCGCGAGTTCCCCGGCGAGCCATGGGAGCGCATTCTGCGCCTGGCGGAGCCGCTGGCGGTCGGGCCGCAGGCGGTGTCGCTCATTGGAATCCGCCTGTTCAACTACAGCGCGCACTTCGCGCCGCCGGGGAAGAGGGTGGCGCAGGTCGCCTTCGACGCCGATTGGGACTACTGGCACGGGCTGCGCGAGCAGGACGGGGCGCGCTACGAGGCCGAGAAGGCGCGCGTGGCCTCGGACGCGCTGGCGCGGCTGGAGCGGCACTACCCGGGGATCGCCGCACAGGTCGAAGAGACCGACGTGGCGACACCCCATACCACCTGGCGCTACACTCGCAACTACGGGGGCGCCTACATGGGCTGGATGCCCACCCCGAAGGCGATCATGACCACTCTCCCGCGCACGCTCCGCGGGCTGGACGGCTTCACCATGGCCGGGCAGTGGGTGGTGCCGGGAGGCGGCGTGCCCCCCAGCCTCTACTCCGGCCGGCACGCCGTCGAGATCGCCTGCCGCCTTGAGCGGCGTCGTTTCACAACACGAACGTGATGGGGTGCGGGAGCGTGGGAGCATGGGGGTCTCCCAGACGGCCCCACTCCTATGCTCCCACACCAGAGGAGACAACGATGATCCGAGGATTGGCACACGTCTGCTTCGGCGTGAGCAATTTGGACGCCTCGCTGGCGTTCTACTGCGACCAACTGGGGCTGAAGCCCGCTTTCGAGTTCATCAACGACCAGGGCGAGCGCACCGGCGTCTACGTGCACGTGGGCGGGCGCAACTTCCTCGAGTTGTTCCGCGGCACGCTGAAAGAGCGCGCCGACGGGCAGCCGTACCGCCACC
This sequence comes from Armatimonadota bacterium, assembly GCA_016199585.1. Classification (GTDB taxonomy): domain Bacteria; phylum Armatimonadota; class JAAZEB01; order JAAZEB01; family JAAZEB01; genus JACQGM01. The sequence continues at coordinate 3,210 of JACQGM010000129.1, read as the reverse complement.
TCTGCCTGGAGGTGGATGACATGCCCGCCACCATCGCTGATCTGCGCGCCCGGGGCGCGCAGGTGACGGACCCGAGAGTTGGGGGCGACCGGAGCTGGCAGGCGTGGACGGCCGACCCGGACGGCAACCGCGTCGAGCTGCACTGCTACACCCCGGAGAGCCGGCAGACGCCGTCGCTGAAGTGACGGCCAGCCGCAGGGGACCGCTGCCGCGATGGCGCGCGGAAGGGAGGCACGACCGTGCCCGGCAGACACTCCACCGAGCAGTCCTGGAGACTGCGCGACGAAGCCCTCGCCATCATCCCGATGGCGACGCAGACGCACTCCAAGGCGGCGCGCGAGTCACTGCGCGGCGTCGAGCCGTGCTACATCGCGCGCGGCCAGGGGTGCCGCGTCTGGGACCTGGACGGCAACGAGTACATCGACTTCCGCAACGGTCTGGGTCCCGTCTCGCTGGGGCACCGTTTCCCGGCGGTGGAGGACGCGATCCGCCGCCAGCTCGAGAACGGCATCCTCTTCGGCTATCCCTCGCCGTTGGAGGTGGAGGTGGCGCAGCAGCTCGTGGAGGTGATTCCCTGCGCCGAGAGCGTGCGCTTCCTGAAGACCGGCGGCGAGGCGATGGCCGCGGCGATCCATCTCGCCCGCGCCTTCACCGGGCGCGACCTCGTGCTCAAGTGCGGCTACCACGGCTGGCTGCAGGCCAGCAGCGGCCCGGGAGTGCCGGAGGCGGTCGCGGCGACCTACCGCGACCTGCCGTGGGGCAACCCTCAGCCCTACGAGGATGCCTTCGCCCGCGAGGGGGGCCGCATCGCGGCGGTTTCGGTGGCCTGCGCCTACGCCGACGCCGAGAAGGGCCGCGCCTTCTACCCGGCGCTGCGCGACCTGACCCGCAGGCACGGCGCCCTCCTCATCCACGACGAGATTGTGATGGGCTTCCGCCTGGCCGTGGCCGGCGCCCAGGAGTACTTCGGCGTCACCCCCGACCTGGCGGTCTTCGCCAAGGGAATCTCCAACGGCGCGCCGCTCGCCTGTTACCTCGGCCGGCGCGACGTGATGGAGAGCGTGCGCCGCGCGGTCATCTCCTCCACCTTCGGCGGCGACACTCTCTCGCTCGCGGCGGCGAAAGCGGCGATCGGGGTGTACCGAAACGAAGACGTGATCGGGCACCTCTGGGCGCGCGGGAGGCAGCTCCACGAGGGGATGCGCGCGGCCTTCGCCGAGTTCGGCGCCCCGGCCGACGTGCGCGGCCTCCCGCCCTGCGGCCAGCTCTCCTTCAGGACGGGCGACCGTGAGCGCGACGGGAAGCTCCTCCTGCGCTTCGAGGCGGAGATCCTCCGGCGCGGCGTGATGATCTACCGCGTGATGTACCCCAACTACTCGCACTCCGAGGCGGACGTGGACGAGGCGCTCGGCAGGATGCGCGCGGCCCTGGGTGCCATGCGCGAGGATGGGCTGTTCGAGTGAATGGGGTGGGGGAGTTCATCCGGCTGCCGGCCGGATCGACGGAGAATCGGGCGAGAGCGGTCGCCATCGTCGCGGAGCGCGCCCGCCGGGGCGACCTGGACGCGGTGGTGGTGGCCTCCCTCAGCGGGTCCACGGCGGTGCGCGTCGCCCGGGCGATGGAGGGCCTCCCCTGCCGGGTGATCTGTGTGGCCGATACGCCCGAGTGGACGCGCTACGGGCACCCCTACCCGACCCTGGACCCCGGCTGCCGGGAGGAGCTGGAGGCGCGCGGCGTGCGGATCCTGCGCGACTACCGGAGCACTTCCGCCGGGGCGCCGCGCTTCGACCGCGAGACCGGGCGCGACGTGCCGCTGTCGGCGGTCGAGGCGGCGCTCTTCTGGGAGGGCATCACAGCGGTCGGCGGCGAGGGCCTGAAGACGGCGGTGAAATCCGTGGTGCTGGCGACCGACTACGGCCTGCTGCGGCGCGGGGAGCGGGTGGCGTCCCTCGGAGGAGCGGGCGGCCGCGAGGCGGCGGTGGTGATGACCGCCCTGGGGCACGCCGACCTCCTCTCCGGGGCGCCGGGCACGCGGCTGCGGGTGGCGGAGATCCTGTGTCTGCTGTAGGGGGAACGGAGATCCTGCCTGGTGCGGGGACCTACGGACGGGACGCACTGGCGGCCGTTCTGCCGACGACGATTCCCTCGTTCTGCACGCGGCACCACAGGTCCTCAAACCGTGATAGGGGTAGCATGGCGTACTCGCCAGGCCCCGGATCCATGACGGTCACCGCGCTGGGTGTGACATCGCAGACAACCACGGCGTGCAGGGATCCGGATGGGTGGCGGAGGAAGGTGACGACCGGCTGGCCATCGGCGATCAGCTCGCGCAACTCAGCCACGGACTCGAACTGGTGGAGATCGGCGTCCAGCCCGGCATCAGCCAAGCCGCTCAGAGCAAGGTCGATGACCGTGCCCTCGTAGTCTGTCTGGCACAGCCTTGAGGCATCCTCGTCCGATAGGGGATAGCCACGGAAGGCGAGCACGGCCCGAACGCACGTTGGCAGACAGGCAACGTCATCGGGCTGGCGGAAGGTTGGCACGTGCAGCACGGATGGCCTCCCGGAGCTCCATGCGGGACGTGGAGCGAGCCTCGATCACTTCGCCGCGGGGTGACAGGATAAGGTGTCCGAAGACACCTTCGAGCCCCTTCACTTTCAACGGGAGCTTCCAGGCATCGCTCAGCCAGATGGGATCGCCAACGTACACGGCGTCGCCGAGGTGGTGAACGATGTAGTAGAGTGCCCTATCCTGGATCTCCTCCGCAGAGGGGAGCACCCGGATCTCCACCTCGGCGAGACTGCCGGTTCGACAGCCCAACGCCTGCGCCGTCTCGCCCGAGATGACTATCCCTTCCTCGGTGACGGGAACCGTGATCACTGCCATCTCATCCCTCCCTTCGCCTGCCGGGGGAAGGATCACACCCGGACCCATCCGCCATCGCCACTGTATGATAGCACAGTCTGCGGCGGACCGCAACTTGCGGCGCAGGCGCCCGACCCGCCGAGGGGCACCCCACAATGATAACAGGGAACTGGAGGCCCCCCGGCGTATCCTGATCCCTGGACGGGTGTCGGGGGTTTCTATGACGACATCTGACACAGATTAAGGAATCCGACAGGATGTCAAGCCCCTCTTGGAGAGATTCGTTCGGCGGGTTATACTCTGGCTATGAGCCAAAGGAAACGATCCACCGCCAAGAGGAGTACG
>JACQGM010000127.1 GCA_016199585.1 Armatimonadota bacterium | reverse complement strand
GCTTTCTGCGTCCGTGAGGACGCCCGGCCAGCGGCCCGGAGCACCCGGTTTCATACCGGGTGGCACCGCGGGAACGCTTATGTTAACGCCTATGGGGGCCGGGGGGTTAGGTTGCCGGCAACCCGCGCGGAAACGGACGGTTAGTGGCACAGAGGGTGGGGAGCAGACCGTTGGCCGCAAGGCGCAGCAGGGAAGAGGGTCCGTGACCGCGACTGGGTTCCGGGTTTCTCCGTTCCTCTGCGTCCTCTGTTGTGAGATGAACAGGTGGCAGCATGGCGACCAAAGTGATCATGCCCAAGATGGGCTACGACATGGAGCAGGGGAAGATCGTCCGCTGGCTGAAGGGCGAGGGCGAGCCGGTGCGCCGCGGCGAGGACGTGGCGGAGATCGAGACGGAGAAGGTGAACATCGCCATTCAGGCGTATGGCGAGGGCGTCCTGCGCGAGAGGCTGGCGGCGGAGGGCGAAACCGTTCCCGTCGGCGAGATGATCGCGGTGATCGGCCAGCCGGACGAGAAGATCGACCTGGAGGCTCTGCGCCGGCAGGCTCCCGAAGAGGGTCAGATCGCCGAGGGCGCCGTCGGTGCCGGTGAGGGCCGGGAGGCGGTGCCGGAGGTGGCCCCCGCCGGGCCGAAGGCGGTGGCGGTCGCTGAAGGGAAGGCCCCACCCCCGGTGGGCGCGCCGTCGGGGCCGCAGCCCGCGCCGGATGGCGAGCGGCTGAAGATCACGCCGGTTGCCAGCCGCATCGCGGCGGAGAAGGGGATTGATGTCCGCCAGGTGCAGGGCACGGGCCCCGGCGGGCGGATCACGCGCGATGACGTGCTGCGCCACGCCGAGCGGGCGCCCTCCCGGCCCGCCGCGGCGCCGCGAGCCGCGGCGGCGCCCGCTCCCTCGCGCCCGGAGGAGGCGCGCGTGCCGGTGGAGTTATCGCCGATGCGCCAGACCATCGCCCGGCGCATGGTGCAGAGCAAGCGCGAGGCGCCCCACTTCTACGTCACCATCGAGGTGGAGATGAGCGAGGCGATGCGCCTGCGCGGGATGCTCAACGAGATGGCGGATGAAGCCTCGCAGGTGACGGTGAACGACCTGATCCTCAAGGCGGTGGCCAAGGCGCTGCCGGATCACCGCGAGTTCAACGCGCACCTGCTCCCGGATCGCCTCGAGCAGCGCGCCGATGTGAACATCGGCATCGCCGTCGCCCTCCCCGAGGGCTTGGTGGCGCCGGCTATCCTCCACTGCGAGGAGAAGAGCCTGGCGCAGATCGCTCGCGCCAGCAAGGACGTGATCGCGCGGGCGAAGTCGGGCGGGCTCCATGCGGAGGAGTACGCCGAGGCCACCTTCACGATCAGCAACCTCGGGATGTTCGGGGTGGAGAATTTCACCGCCATCATCGTGCCGCCCCAGGTGGCGATCCTGGCGGTCGGTTCGGTGAAGCCGACGGCCGTGGTGCGCGACGGGCAGATCACGATCGCCCAGGTGATGAAGGCCACCCTGTCGGCCGACCACCGCGCCGTGGATGGCGCCCAGGCGGCGCGCCTGCTCCAGGACGTGAGGAAGTACCTGCAGAGCCCGATGAGTCTGCTGCTGTGAGCGCGATCCCCTTGCCCCGAGGTGGTGCCTCGCGAATGCTTCGCCCCCGCCCCTTTTCATCTCCCCCCTGTTTGGGGTAGAATGTGGCAGGCAGGGCTTCCGTGGCTGCCCGTTGGGAGGGGCGATGAAGGCACGTGGCATCCAGCAGCATCTTCGCAAGGCCGGCCTGGATGGCTGGCTGCTCTACGACTTCCAGGGGTCGAACCCGATCGCGCGCCGCCTGCTGGGGATGCGCGACGCGGTCCTCACCCGCCGGTGGTTCTGGTGGGTGCCGGCACGGGGATCGGCGCTTGTGCTCGCTCACCGGATCGAAGAGAGCCAGTTCCGCGGCTTCGATGGGAAGGTGCAGACCTACGTCTCGTGGCAGGACCTGCGCCGCTGCCTGGAGGGCCTCCTGGGCGACTGCGACCGCATCGCGATGGAGTACTCCCACGGCGGCACGCTCCCCTACATCGGGCGTGTGGATGCTGGTACCCTGGAGTTGGTGCGCGCCTGCGGGGTGGACGTCGTCTCCTCGGCGGATCTGGTTCAGGTCGTCGAGGCGTGCTGGGACCAGCAGGCGCTGGACCTGCACCTCGATGCGGCGCGCCTGGTGAACCTGTCGAAGGACGATGCGTTCGCCTACATCGGCGAGGCGCTGCGCGATGGCCGCAAGATCACCGAGTACGACGTGCAGCGCTTCCTGATGGATCGCTTCGATGAGCAGCAGCTCAGAACCAACTCCCCGCCGATCGTGGCCGTGAACGAGAACAGCGCCGACCCCCACTACCTTCCCACGGCGCGCAGCCACCGGCCGATCCGCGAGAACGATTTCGTGCTGATCGACCTGTGGGCCAAGCGTGATCTTCCCGAGGCGGTCTATGCCGACATCACCTGGGTGGGCTTCTGCGGGCCGATGGTGCCCGCGCGCGTCCAGCGCGTCTTCGAGACCGTGCGCCTCGCCCGCGACCGCACGCTCCTCTTCATTGACGAGGCGGCGCGCGGCGGGCGCACCGTGCGCGGCTTCGAGGCCGACGACGTCGCCCGCCGCGTCATCCGCGACGCGGGCCACGGCGACCACTTCCCCCACCGGACCGGGCACAGCATCGGCACCGAGGACCACGGCAACGGCGCCAACCTGGACAACCTGGAGACCCGGGACGAGCGCGAGCTGCTCCCCGGCACCGGCTTCTCCATCGAGCCGGGCATCTACCTCCCGGGCGAGTTCGGCGTCCGCAGCGAGATCAATGTCTACCTGGGAGACCATTCGGCGCGGGTCACGACACTCCCGATGCAGGAGGCGGTGGTGGCACTCACGCGCACCGTCGAGGCGGTGGATCATGTCCTGGCGTGAGACGCTGCCGGGCGCGCTGGCGCGGCTCGCGGCCGCCCGCCCTCCGGGCGAGAGGGATGCCTATCTGGCACTCGAGGCCCGGGTGCCGGCGGCGCCGTTGGCCGCCTGCGACGGCTGCACCCTCTGCGCCACCCGCTGCACCGACGGCATTGACTTCAGCTTCCCCGAGTTCGCCCGCGCGCTGCGGCGCCTGGCAGCCCTCCCCGAGCCGGAGGTGGCGCGCGTGCTCGGGCAGGAGAAGGGGGTCGTGTGGGGGTGCGGGGAGTGTGGGAGCGTGGGAGTGTGGGAGTGTGG
>JACQGM010000126.1 GCA_016199585.1 Armatimonadota bacterium | reverse complement strand
GGCGGGGACTGGCCAACCTCGGAGGGGAATACCGCACAACCGGGTTCTTTTACAGCCCCCGCGTGTCCGCCCCTGGCTCAGGGGCCCGGCGCCGCTCTCCAGACGGGTGTGTTCATACGCCCGGCTTCGGCTGCCCGCACGCTCTCTCAGCGGAGCTCGTCCACGTTCGCCCGCACCTTGCGAATCGCTTCCAGGATCAGGTCCATGTCCTCGGTGGTGTCGCCAAGGAACAGCGCGTGCGCCAGGCTGAGGGCCTGGGTCTCGTAGAGCCGCTCGGAGACCGGCAGGCGCACCTGCGAGTAGTCCACCGGTTCGCCGTGGAGCGGGCACTGGATCGGGCAGCCGGTGCGCCCGAAGTTCATCCGCTTGAAGAGGGGGTTGCGGTAGATCGGCTGGCCGTGCGCGCCGATGCCCACCGGCACGCCCTCGGCCGCCAGCGCCTTGATGAACCTGTCGCGCGTCAGGCCGGCGAACTGCTCCTGGCGGTAGTGAAAGTTCCAGTAGTAGAAGCACCAGCGGGTGACGCGCGGATCGCGGTCAATCGGGTCCACGCCCTCGATCTCCTTCAGGCCCTGCGCCAGGTAGCGGGCGTTACGCTCGCGCGTCTCCACCTGCTCCGGGAAGCGGGAGAGCTGGGAGAGGAGGATAGCGCCCTGCCACTCCGTCATCCGCAGGTTGGAGGCGACGCGGTGGAACTCGTAGAAGGGCCGGCCCGAGAGGCGCCCGATGTGGTGGAAGGAGTAAGCCTTCTCCGCCAGCTCCGAGGAGTTCGTGACGACGGCGCCCCCCTCGCCACAGGTGAGCGTCTTCCCCATCTGGAAGCTGAAAGTGCCGATGTCGCCCAGGGCGCCGACGCCCCGACCTCGCCACTGGCTGCCGTGCGCGTGGGCGCTGTCCTCGAGGATGGCGATCCCCTTCCGCTTCCCCACCTCCAAGACCCGGTCCATGTCGCAGGGGTAGCCGCCGTTGTGGACCACCACCGCCGCGCGCGTCTTCCCGGTGATCGCCGCCTCCATCGCCGCCGGGTCCATGTTGTAGGTCTCCGGGTCCACATCCACGAAGACCGGCACCGCGTTGACCAGGGCGATGGCGGTGGCGCTCGCCACGAAGGTCAGGCCCGGCACCAGCACCTCGTCGCCCGCCTCGACACCGAGCGACTTCAGGGCGCATTCGATCGCCTGCGTGCCGTTCGTCACCGCGACGCAGTGCCGCGCGTCGTGCAGCTTCGCGAAGGCGTCCTCGAACTGACCCACCTTCGAGCGGGCGGCCTCAGGGTAGGCGCCGCGCCACCAGGCGCCGCTGCGAGCCACGTCCAGGAGCGCCTGTTCCTCCCGCTCGTCCCGTATCGGCCACGCCTTCCCCAGGGGGCGCGTGACCACCTTCTCCCCACCGTTGATCGCCAGCTTTCCCATCGTTCCCTCGTCTCTCGCTCATGCGAAGAGCGACTTCGCGAATGCCAGGTCCTCGGCTGCCAGCCGCTCCACGGAGGCCTCGTCGCTGTACTCGGCGCAGAGGCATACCACGCCGCGCCACTCGCGCTTCCGGAGCTCCTTCGCCACATCAGGCCAGGAGGCCAGTCCGTGCCGGCCACTGGTCCAGAACACGCGCCACCAGGCCACCTCCGCCTCGGGGCCGTTGACGCGCTGCCAGAAGGCGTTCTTCAGGTTCACCATGCAGAGGTGCGACCAGAGGATGTCGAGCGCCAGCTCCGGCCACTCGCCATTCAGCCCGCAGTGCGCCGGATCCCAGACGGCGCCGATCTGCTTGGGCGGGTACTTCTCGATCAGGTGGCGCACGCCCATCGCGTTGCAGACATCGCGGCCGCAGTGGTTCTGGATGCCGAGGGTGACACCGTAGCGCTCCAGCAGGGGGAGCAGCGCATCGTACTCGCGCTGGAGCTTCGCCTCGGTCGCCATGTAGCCGAGCGCCGGGTCAATGCCGACGCAGATGCGGATGATCGGCACGCCGACCGCCGCGCAGGCGGCCATCGTCGGCTCGTCGGTGGGACCGGCGACGCTGCAGATCCGCACGCCGCAGTCGCCCAGGATCCGCGCCGCCTCGGGGAGGCCGCGGGTCACGGCCTCCGGCTCCACCTGGTAGCCGGGGCGCACCGGGAGCTCGATCGCATCAAAGCCCATCCCCTTCACCAACCGCCCCAGCTCCGGGAGCGGCACCTTCCAGGGCTTGGTGAATACCGAAAAGGTGATTTCGGTCATGCTACCTCCCCTGACCGGGGCAAACGCGTACCCGGGCGAACACGGTGGTTCGCCCCTACGGCGGCTGGCCGCGGGAGGCGAACCACCGTGTTCGCCCCTACGGCGGCTGGCCGTGGTGCGAACACGGTGGTTCGCCCCGGCGGTTATCCGTCCATCGGCCGGAAGTAGGCGCCCAGCACCTTGTTGATCCCGGCGGCCACCTGGTCGCAGTCGCTCTCGGTCCACCACTGGCTGATGCGCACAGAAAAGAGACGGCTGAGGAGGTCCGTGACGCGCGGCCACATCTCGGGCGAGTAGTCGGGGATGAAGGGCGCGTTCCTCTCGCAGGTCCAGGGGCAGCCATCGGGGCTGGCGCTCTTCCGTTCCAGGATGTGCTGCCAGTAGGCGGCGACATGCCAGTCGCGGGCGGTCGAGTCGCCGCGGGAGTTGGTGGGGATCCCTTCGGCGCGGAGCGCCTCGGCCAGGGCGAGCGCCGTCTTCGGGTCCGGAGCGAAAAAGCCGAGGAGGTGGCCCACGGCGCCGTTCGGGTCGTGCATCTTCTGCGGAGTGACCCCCGCGAAGCGGCGCACCCCGGCCGCCACGCGGCGCCGGGCCTGCTGCCATCGCTGGATCTGGGCGGGCATCTTCCGCATCTGCGCCAGGGCGACGGCGCCCTCCAGCTCGGACATGCGGTAGTTGTAGCCGCAGAAGAGCTCGCCCTTCTCGCGCTCGGTGGCATAGCGGTCGGGGCGCCAGCAGGCGGCGGTATCGTGGTTGTTCTGAGCGCGCATGTAGAGGAAGGGATCGCGGGTCATCACCAGGCCGGCCTCGCCGCCGCCGGTGATCTTGTAGCTGCTGATGGAGAAGCAGCCGAGGTCGCCGATGGTGCCGAGGCGGCGGCCCTTGTAGGACGCGCCGCACGCCTGCGCGGCGTCCTCGATCACCATCAGGCGGTGCTTGCGGGCGATGGCCATGATGGCGTCCATGTCGGCGCAGGTGCCGATCATGTGAACCGGGACAATCGCCTTCGTGCGCGCGGTGATCTTCCGCTCCACGTCGGCCGGGTCCATGGTGAGCGACTCGTCAATGTCGGCGATGACCGGGATCGCCCGCGCCGTCACCACCTCCGCCACGGTGGCGAAGAAGGTGTAGGAGGGCACGATCACCTCGCACCCGGGGCCGATGCCCGCGGCCACGTAGGCGCAGCTCAGGGCCGACGTGCCGGAGTTTACGCCGAGCACGTGGGGGATGTCGAAGGTCTCCTGACACAACTCTTCCAGCGCCTTCACCTTGGAAGGGCGCGGGTTGTAGTAGCGCGAGAGCATCGGCGAGGCGACCTGCTCCTTCTCGATGGCCGCGCGGATGGCCGCCTGCGTCTCGGCCGAGAACCCCCAGGTGTCGGCTAACTCCACGAACTCCTCGAGGCCGATCTTCGGCTGATCCGCCCCTTCGTAGGCGGGCGCGGCCTGCGGGCCGCCATTGATGGCCAGTTGCTCCGATGGTGTCATGCTCCTCCTCCGTGTCGCTGCCGCGCGCCTCGGGACGAGCGGGCCGACCGGCGCGAAGCCGGGAGGAGCCCGGTGCCCGAGGGCGCCCGTCCCGAGCGGTGACCTCACTGATGGTTACACGGACGCCGGGGGGAGTCCTGCACGGGGTTGGCGTTTCGGCGTTTCCTTCCCTCCCAACGCCACTCATCACTTCCCCCCGCCGCTCACCCGCAAAAATCGCGACACCTTTCCGAACCATCCGTTGTCTAACCGAGTAACGACACCTCGCGCCGCTGGCGTCATGCTCCTGCGCCATCCCCAGCCAGCGGCCTTCGACCGACGCCTTCCGCGGGTGATCCACCCGCCATGACCGGATGGGCCGTCTGTGCAGACGGCCTGCCAGGCAAGGCTCGCGTTCTTGTTCGGCGCCTATCGGCGCGCTCTCCGGCCGTCATGGCCAGATTGGGGGTCACCATGCCCTCGTTGCGGTCGCCGCGTGCCCGGGCCCGCGGAGGTGATCCGCGCGCCGGATCCACGATCTGGCGCATCCCATCGGGCGTGGTCCCCGTATGGGCACATTCTGCACGAGGAGGAACCGATGAGGATCACCAACCCACGGCAGAGGGTGAGGGGTCTGCTCGTGGCCGCGACGTTGCTGGCGGGCGGGTGGGTGCTGTGCAGGGGTGGGTCATGGCCGGGCGCCCGGCCCGCCGCCACCTCCAAGCCTCCTGACTTCATCCACAACGCCCATATGGTCTACACGCCATAGATTGGAGCATACGATGTCGGCGATGGGTATATGGTTGAGCGTAACCTTGGGACTGGTGGGTCCCCACCCCCCTGCAAGCGGTGTATCGCCAGGTGCCGTTCGAAGAGATGAAGAGCAGAGGGTACGAGTATGAGTATCATATCCGGCCGCCTGAGTAGACCTCCATACCAGCATAGGCGTGATGTGTTCTGGTACCGTGCCGTCAGCGCAGGGATGGTATCCCTTCTCGTGCTCACCAGTGCTATCGCAACACGTGCAGGGACAGGCAGGACCTTCGCTCGCGACGCGGCAGCTGTGGTGGTGGAACTTGGCCTAGTTCACCGGAACAAGAGGGAGTTGACTGCCGAGGATCGCGCGCGGGTCCCACGTGAGATCGTTCGTCTCGCCGCGGGGGCGCCACGGACGCTGGCCCGTGCCCTGCTCTTGTATCGCGCCCACGCCCATTGGCGTGCGGGCGAGGAAGCGCAGCTCGCTGCCGCCGTCGCCCTGGGTCTTCAATCACACATTGACCAACCTGAGTTCCTCCTTCTGAAGGGCGCCACACCTGAGGGGAGATCCCAGCAATCGGCGACAAGGCTAGAGCTTGGCCGAATCCTGCCATTGACCTATGGCCGCGACCTCGACTCCGTCCTCAGCGCGCCCGTCTTTCCTCCGGACCTGAAGCTGCGTCCGGAGAGCCACCACGACATCATCATACCACGCATGCCCTGGCTATCTGCGGAAAAGACCCTCGTCGAAATAGGGGATCTATACTGGCAGATGGGCTTGCGGCGTGATGCGATGAACAGCTACGTGGAAGTATGCTACGGCGGTTCACCGAGTGAGCCAGCCAAGCACTGGCTGCGGATTGCCGCGCTCGAGGCGGAGATGGGTGAGACGGAGTTGGCGGTGCGCGCCTACTTGCGCGCCCTCTTCCTGGGCGCCCGGACGGAGGACGCGGTGGTGAACGGCTTGGAGGCTTGCCTGGACCCCGCGCGTCCCGCTCTGGTGCCCGCGCCGCCTGTCACGCCCGATGCCGATGCTCTGCGCCGCATGTGTGCTGCCTACGCGCGCATACACCTACACCCGCTGGGGCTGGCGCTGATCCGTCGGGCGAAACAAGAGTGGGGCATTGACCTATCGGCCATCGAGCCCCGGATCCGGGAGGAGTTGGAGCAGAACCTGGATGTCGTCCGGCGCGCGCGGAAACTGGAGGCCTTTGGCTCTCCACATCGGCCTCACTATTACGGCCAAGAGATCGCGACGGTAAAGGACTGGGCCACCATCGTCATCTTGCGCCCCAGCGACACCTACTGGAAACCGGCAGCATCCAAGACGGGCGATCAACCGGCCGCGCGGTGATCCGGCTACACCCTGAACGACATTGACAGCGTGCCGCCCAGCAGCCGCGAGGTGCGGGTGTGTGACCCGGAACTCACGCTCTCTTCCAGCACCACCTCGGCCGCCCGCTACCAGATCGAGGAGCGGATCTACCGCATTGACGACCCGGTGACGGGCGCCCAGGTGCGCCAGGGGCCGCCGGGGTGGTCCACCGTTCCCGGGAGCGCCAACCAGGTGTGGGACGGCGAGGACAACTCCGAGCAGCCGGTGCCGAAGGGGATCTACACCTACACGATCACCGACGTGGCGGCGGACAAGGGCGCCTTCCTGAGCGTGGGGCAGGTGACGCAGGAGCTGATCGAGTATGACGCCTCGACGAAGGAGGCCACCGTCCGCGTCCACTACACCCTGACCGACATCGATGAGATCAATGCCGCATCGTGTACCGTGAAGGCCATCGATCCCGACCTCACCACGCGCACCAGCGTCTCCGCGCCCACGGTCGTGGGCAGCGCCCAGTACGTCGACGTGGAGGTGACCCTCGACAAGGCAGGCACCTGGTACTTCCTCGTCTGCCCCGTGAACGATGGCTCCACCCGCCGGGACGGACCTCGGCCCGGCCGCAGGCGGTCGGCGCTCACATTGACACCCACCGGCGGTACTGCTATACTGGCGCGCGGGATGGAGCGGCGCTCCCCCCTGCCGCGCGGCGGATGCCATCGCCGTCGGCGGGCGGGCCCGCGCTCGGGGCCGGGCGCCGTCACGATCCCCCCGACAACGCCGGGAGGAGCTGGCATTGGCATCCATTGACGCGCACCGGGAGCACGTCCGCGAGATCACCAGGCTGAAGCTGTGGCGCGTCTGGTGGCTCACCCGGAACGAGGGTCTCGACACCGAGGCCGCGGTCAGGCTGTGCGATTTCCTCGGGCCGACGGTGTTCGCCGGCGACCGCGTGCTAGGCATCCCCGGCAACCCCGAGGGTTGGCGGCCCGTGCGCGAGGAGCTGCTGGCGCGGTGCGCCCGGCACAGGGCCGACGAGTCGAGTGAAGCAATGGAGCGCGCCGGGACGGATCTCCTCTGGCCCCACACCGAGCCGGCGCTGGAGCGCCAACTGGCGCACGCGGCGGCCTGGCTGGAGAGCTCCGTCGGGGGTTTCAGTTACGGGTTCCATCCCTTCATCCACGCGCCCGCCGGCACCGAGGAGCACCTGACGCTGCACGTGCGAAACGCCTACCAGCCGGACTCGATGTTCCAGCACGTCCCCGAGGTCATCGGCTCGCTCCTGGAGGTCATCGCGCGCTCGCAGCGGGAGCGACCGGACGTGGCTCGCGCGCAGTGCGGCACCTGGATCAACGATCTGCCGCCCTTCTCGCGCCTCTTCCCGCCCTCCTGGATTCAGAACGCGGAGCCGGGCGCACCGGCGCCCCACACCGGGTGGTGGGGACAGTTCATGGACCGGCGCGGCGGCTTCCATGCGAAGAACGGGGCGAGCTTCCGAAGGGCCGGGCGCTTCCCCTTCGCCTACCTGGTGTGCCGCTGCGCCATCGGCGAGTGGCGGGAGCACCTGCAGCGGCTGCGCGCGGCGTCTGCGTGAGAGGAACCTCCCACCCCCGCGCGAAACTTCGTCTGGGATGGCGCGAGCTTCCCGCGGGGGCGGGACACCACCCTGTCGAAGGCGGCCCGGCACGCCGGCTGTCTCGCCCTGCCCCGGGGGAGAAGGGGCGCAAGGAGGGTACGATGCACCGAGGCGGACGAGGGGCGTGTTTCCTGGCGGCGGGCACCGCGCTGGCGTGGAGCCTGTACGGGGGCGCCGCGCAGAGCGCCGAGCTGCAGATCGAGGAGGGGGCCGTCATCCTCTTCCAGGGCGACAGCATCACCGATGGCTTCCGCTTCGTCAAGGATCGCTTCTGCGATTACGGGCTGGGCGTCGGCTACGTCAAGATGATCGCCGACCTCCTGCCGGCCCTCTACCCCGCGCGGAAGGCGACGGTGATCAACCGCGGCGTCAGCGGCAACAAGGTGAAGGACCTGGTGAAACGGTGGGAGCAGGACTGCCTGGCGCTGAACCCAACCTGGGTTTCGATCATGATCGGCGTGAACGACTGCTCCTCGTTCCACTCGGACGACCCGGCGAAGAAGGCGGCGGCGACCTCGCCCGAGGAGTATGAGACGGTCTGCCGCGGCCTGCTGAAGCTCACGAAAGAGCGGCTGCCGCGCGTCCGCCTCGTGCTCATGGAGCCCTATCTCCTCCCCTATCGCCCCGACTACGCCCAACTGCGGCCGGATTTGGATCTCCGGATCGCGATCGTGCGGAAGCTGGCGAGGGAGTTCGGCGCGATCCTCGTGCCGACCGACCGGATCATGAACGCGGCCGAGGAGTCCCGGGGCGAGCGCTCCTTCTGGACGCTGGGGGACGGCTGCCACCGCAGAGCCCGGGAAGCGCCCTGATGGCCACCGCCTGGCTGCGGGCCGTGGGGGCGCTGCCGCCGGAAGCTGCCCGCTGATAGGTTCGTCAGCTCTCAGCCTTCGCTCCCGGTCTCGCCCTTCCCGCGGCGGGAAGG